>JAFGPE010000054.1 GCA_016926055.1 Candidatus Woesearchaeota archaeon
AATACGCATAGTTATTTAAATATTTCTTAAGCTTCAAATCTATTCAAACTTACTTTTAATTTATCGCTGCTTTCATAATTTACCGGCTTACATCTCCACTCTTTCCACAAACCTTCCGAAAGATAATTCCATTCTCTTCTTTTTTCCGTCACCATTGTTTGTTTTTCTGGTTTTGTTGACAAAGACGTTGTAATTTAAAGTACATCTTTAGAACATTTTATATATTCTGGCTATCATCTGCGAAAATATGAATCTTGGAAAAACATTTTATGCTGCCAACAGAAGGCAATGGCGCTCGTGGCTTGCCAAAAATCACATCAGGGAAAAAGAAATATGGCTTGTCTACTACAAAAAATCCTCTGGCAAACCAAGAATTTCTTATAATGCTGCTGTTGAGGAAGCTCTTTGCTACGGCTGGATTGACAGCACTGTAAAAAAGATAGACGAAGGAAGATTTGCCCAAAGGTTCTCTCCGAGAAAACCAACAAGTGCTCTATCTGAAATGAATAAGGAACGTATTCGCAGGCTCATTAAAGGAAAGAGAATGACTGCCATAGGCCTTAACGCAGTTTCACATGCCTTTGATAAAAATAAAGATAATCAGTTCTTAATTGCACAGGACATACTCAAAACGTTAAAGGCTGATAAGCTGGCATGGAAAAACTTCCAGAAATTTCCAGAAGGCTACAAACGAGTGCGCATAGGCTTTATTGAAAGCAGGAGGCGCCATGGTCGAATATTATTTCAGAAAAGCCTGAAGCATTTTATAGAAATGACTGCAAAAAACAAGAAGTTCGGAATGGTAAGATGATTTTTAGAAATTTGCAGACTCTTTCTGACTTATTTCCTCTCCTGGAACCTTTTCTTAAAGCACTTGTCGCAGAGAAGATAGCAATCTAAGAATTGGTCTAGTCCGCCTAATGGCCCGAATGCTTGTTTCTGGATAAACCCAGGGTATTTTCCCATGAGAACAAAAAGATCCCCTTTGTTTATCTTCTTCCTACAGCCATCGCATTCAGATAATCCTGGTGCCATTCTGATAATGGAATTGTTATCCAATATAAATCTTTCCGGTTCTGCTTCAAAACATATATATCATAGACTATAAGTTTAGAGCAACCTTTAAATATTAGTTATGTTTCTTAACTTTAGAATAGAAAAAGAGTTTTATTTTTAGAGAGTGAATACCATTAGTTGGTAAAAAAAGCGTAACATTTTAATAGTAGTACCGCATCAGAGCCTCTAAACCAATCTGCAATTGGTAAAAAGAGGAGGGGGGTTACATGATAGTCAAAGAAGAATTTTTGAGCAAGCTACGAAGATATTTTGCATTGAACCTCTACGAGGTAAAGATCTGGACAGCACTACTCTCCAGAGGAGTTTCTACTGCGGGAGAGCTGAGTGACATTGCGAATGTACCACGATCAAGAAGCTACGATGTGTTAGAAAGTCTAGAGAAAAAAGGCTTTGTTGTGATGAAGCTCGGAAAGCCGATAAAATACATCGCTGTTCCGCCATCTGAAGTTCTCGAACGAGTAAAGAAAAATATGAATGACGAGGCAAAGGAAAGAATAAAGCGCCTTGAGGAGTTGAAGGGAACTGAAGTTGTTGATGAATTAAACTCACTTCATACACAGGGAGTTGAGCTTGTCGAGCCAAGCGACCTTTCAGGTTCTTTGAGAGGAAGGCACAATCTCTACAACCATCTCGAACTTACTATAAGAAACGCAGAAGAGTCTGTTGTCATAATGACAACAACTCAGGGCCTTATGAGAAAGGTTGAGGGGTTAAAGCCTACATTCCAGCAGATTAAGAAGCGCGGCGTTAAGATAAGGATTGCTGCTCCGATTACAAAGGAATGTGCTGCTGCTGTGAAGGATATCTCGGATGTTGCAGAGGTAAAGCACACCGACTCAAAGGCGCGATTTACAATTGTCGATGGCAAGGAGCTAATCTTCATGGTCCTTGACGACCAGGAAGTACATCCTACATATGACGTTGGAATCTGGGTCAACACACCGTTCTTTGCTTCAGCACTGGAGGACTTGTTTGACCTCGCGTGGAAAGGCTTGAAGCCGGCAAAGGTCTCAGTAGCATCAAAGTAAATTTTTTTAATCTTTTTCTTTTAATTGATAATAGTCATATTTACAAAAATAACAAAACCGGAATTATTGAATGTTCTCCAGTTTCTTTTGCTATTTCCTTAATCTTGTCTAGTCTGTCCATATTAAGATAATATTTCCAGCCGTGCTCTTTCTTCTTTTTCAAGCAAATTTCCCGTTTTACCAAAGCTTCAAGAACAGTTTCCACTTTGTCGAGTTCTTCTTTTGGAAATCCTGATTTCAGAACATTTATGTGAACAGAGCCTTTGCCGAAACAATTCAAGTCAAAGAGCTTTCTGACAATTGTTCTGCTGATTCGAATGTATTCACTTTTCTTAATTTTCACACCTTCCGTATATCTTTCGAAGTTTATAGCTTTATGGTTCATTTTTGGTCCCTTGAAGGTCCAAAAAAGAAACCTTTAAATATTTGCTATGTTTGCTTATGGTCATGAAATCGGTTTTTTTGAAAAAGGAAGGAGACAACCCAAAGAACAGAATTTGGAATTTTCTGATTGTTCATCAGGAATACGATTATTCTATGAAAGACATCGCAAGATTCTCTCAGGTTAGCTACACAACATTGAAGAGGTTCTGGAAGGATTTCAGGGAAAAAAAGATAATTATTCAAACAAGAACCATTGGAAAGGCAAAGCTGTATAAACTAAATCTCAAGAATTCAGTTGTGCAGAGATTCTGCGATTATTATTGGACCATTGTGGAATCAGGAGTAAGGGAAGAAAACCAAGAATCAAAGATAAGATATTTTTTCTCAAACGGAACAAGGGCTGCTGCAAACACTTAATCCCAGTAAACTATAAAAACACCCTCAGAATCCTTGGTTTTGGTGATTCATATGAAGATATTTGCAGATACGGCGATTGTTGATGAGATAAAGAAATGTGTGTCATGGGGCCTTTGTGATGGTGTCACAACAAATCCCTCCCTGATTATGAAGTCAGGAAGGAAGTTTGAGGAAGTGGTAACCGAGATTACTCAAATAGTGGATGGGCCGATATCGGCAGAAGTAGTATCCCTTGATGCAGAGGGCATGATTAAGGAAGCAAGACCTCTTTCCAAAATACATAAGAACATTGTCATTAAGATTCCAATGACTCTTGAAGGAATCAAGGCAGTGAAGGTCTTGGAAAAGGAAGGAATAAGATGTAATGTCACCCTTGTATTTTCCGCGAACCAGGCGTTGCTTGCTGCAAAGGCAGGCGCATCTTATGTAAGCCCGTTTGTAGGAAGGCTTGATGACATTGGCCAGGATGGGATGCAGTTAATTGAGGAGATAATGGCTGTCTTTAGCAATTACGGCTTCAAGACAGAGGTCATTGTTGCATCAGTAAGGCACCCGATTCACGTGAAGCAGGCGGCAATGCTTGGCGCCCACATCTGCACAATACCCTTCAAGGTGATTGAGCAGCTGTCAAAGCATTCCCTTACAGACATGGGGATTAAGAAATTCCTTGATGACTGGGATAAGGCGAAGAAATAATTTTTCTTATTTTTCATAAGCTTTAAATATATAAACAAATTCTTGTATATTAACAAAATTTAGTGGAGGCATAAATATGGCAACATTCACAGTTTCAATACCTGATGAATTAAAGAAAAAGCTGGATGAACACCCCCAAATAAACTGGGCAGAATATTTGAAAGAAAGATTTGCTGTTAAGTTAAAACAACTCAAGAAATTTGAGGAACTTGTGAACAAGGGTGAGATATGATGGTATCAATAACCATGAATGTCAAGGATGACTTCAAGCAGGAGCTAAAAGCATTTTCCTGGATAAACTGGTCAGAGATAGCAAGGATTGAGGCAATGAAAAAAAAAATTTTTGAGGATTTCCTGAAAACGAGAAAGCTTTCAAAGGAAGATGAGAACTTCTGTGAAGGAATGGACTGGCATCCTGTTGATGAGTTGCCATTAAAGGAGTCTTTTGTAAAGGAGCTGAAGAGAATACAAAAAGGACCTCATCATAAAATGACCCTGAAGGAATTGGACGAGCTCATGGGATTGAAATGAGCTTTGATTTCGACATATCTGATAGATTAAAGGAGACTCTTGACAAGCTCGGAAACAAGGACAGGATTTTAGCAGTTGCTGTGAGAAAAAAGATTGAACAAATAATAAATCTTGACAGCATGGCAATTCAGCATTTCAAGAACCTTAAGGGCGATATGAGCCATCTTAAGAGAGTCCATATTGGGTGCCTTGTTCTGACTTTTGAAGTCAGGGGAGATGAGATTTATTTCGAGAGCCTAAAGCAGCATGACGAAGCCTATAGGTAATTCTAAGTGTCATCCAAGTGTCACTTAGTGTCATTGAGTGACATCGACGATAAATTAATTATTAAGTATATTGAAAATAAATCACACAAAAAAATAAGGAAAGAGTTTTATTAGTTTGTGAACCTTTGCTTCAGAGAATACAAACGCTTGATGTAAATTTGAAATGCTTTCCTATGAACTCCTATTGTCAGGAACCAGATGGTATTGCCTTCAACATAATAGATTAATCTTATGTTGTCAGTTATTGGCTCTCTATAACAGTTCGCACCTCCGCTCAAGTGCTTTAGCCGTAAAGGATTTTCCTTTATCTTATTTTTCTTGTCATAGAAAATCTGAAGCTCCTTTGCACCAAGCTTATCCAAGTCACTAAGAAATTGCGGATGTAGCTTTATAGCCCATTCAGGCAACTTTAACTCCTCTCTTCTTCAGATAATTGTCAAGTTCATTTTCTGTTTTTGCTTCAACCTTGCCAGATTTAATTTCAGCTAATCTCTGTTTTGCAACTTCATCCCTGTCTCCAACAAGATCCTCAAAATGTGTTATTAATTTTTCTACATCAGATATCACAAGTTCAAGCTTTTCCTTTGGTATACATATTGTTTCCATCTTAAATCGTGGAGAAGCAAGATTAACTTTTAAATCTTCCTATTGCATGATTATTTTCACTATTGAAAATAAATACCACAAAAAAAGAAAAATCAA
>JAFGPE010000055.1 GCA_016926055.1 Candidatus Woesearchaeota archaeon
AAACCATCAGAACCCAAAGGGCAGAGATGTTTTGTAGGCTAATCGCCTACAACATTGGCATTAAGACATACTTTTTCTACTAAGCCCTTCAGAAGAAAAGGCATCTAGTCCCTGAAACGATTTCTTCCATGAATTGCATCGTTCGCAAGAGAATAAATTTCCTTGTATTGCCCCACATGATAGTTAAGAGTGAAAAGAATATTTTTGACAAAAGCATTATACCTTCCAGCTCCAAGATTTTCAATTGCTACATAACCAGTATAAGAAAAATCAGTTTGAATAGCTCCCAAAATATATCCCCCATGTCTAAGAAGATGGCCAATTGAAAATTTTCCCAGATCTTCTTTAGCAGACAAGCCCGTTGCATAATCATGCTTATCTTTCAGCTCTGCTATGATGACAATTGCTATCTCAAGGTCACCAACATCAAGGTTTCGATTCCCTGTCTTTTCCATGTCAGGCGGCCTTACAAGTATAGATGGCCTTGCCTTGAAGTTGGAAATATGGACGTTGCTGCTTACGTTCCTTGTTTTTGGATTTCTAAGATGTTGATAATTCCCTTCCCTGATTTCTTCAGTTATTAAATTCCTGATATGTCTTGTCAGAGCGCGATACTGTTCCATCACTGCATCATCAATCATTTTGCTTGGCGAATCTAAATAATTATTTAAATTATTCCAAAACCAATAAATATCTGCTTCATATACAAGACAGAATGGCAAGATTGGTGTTTGTTGATAATCTCAGGCTGTTCCTGATAATACTTGTCATCCTTCTTCATGTTTCAATCATCTATGGTGGCGTGGGAAATTATCCCATCAAGGAAACTCCAACTGACAAAACAAGTCAATTAATCCTCACATTGTTCAATGCAATCTACCAAAGTTTTTTCATGTCATTGTTCTTTCTGTTGTCAGGCTACTTTGTGCCAAGGTCATTTGATAAAAAAGGCGCAATAAGGTTTTTTTCTGACAGGCTAATCAGACTGGGAATACCCTTGCTAATCTACACAACAATCTTCAAGGTTGTTCTTGATTATCTTTTTTCAATCTTCGGAAAAAATCCTGTTTCCTTTATTCAGGTTCTTCTGAATGACATAAAACATCCTGAATGGGTGGTTGGACCGCTGTGGTTTGTAGAAGCGTTGTTGATTTTCACATTCGTGTATGTCATCTACAGGGTTTTCATAAATCGCCCGTTTAAAATCAGGTCTCCTGCAAACAAAACAATAGCCGCAGCAATAATAATGATGGCAGTGCTTACTTTCCTAGTCAGAATATTCTTTCCGGTAGGCGTAGAGATTCATGTTTTCCAGCTCGGCCATTTTGTTCACTACACATTCTGCTTCTGGCTCGGAGTAATGGCTTACAGAGGAAAATGGCTAAAGAGGTTTGACGCAGGAGTTTGGAAGAAAGTTGCCATTATTACAGTTATTGCTCTGCCTATGCTGGTCTTCATCACCACAAAGCCGGAGTTGTTCATGGGCGGGTTAAACTGGCAGTCATTCCTTTTCTCAGCCTGGGAATCCGTTGCCTGCTACAGCATAATAATAAGCCTGATCAGCATCTTCAGAAAGAATTTCAACAAACAGGGAAAACTTATCAAGTGGATGGCGCCTAACTTCTATGCAGTTTACATAATTCACCAGTTGGTGATTGTGCCTCTGGCGATAATCTTCTTAAGCATAGCAATTCCATCTTATGTAAAATTCCTTATAGTTTCATTTATCGGAATACTGCTCTGCTTCATAATCAGCAGTCTAATCAGAAAGATTCCATTCGCCAAAAAAATCATTGGCTGACATCATATCCCCACAACCTCATCCCCTTTTATGTGGAAGATTCTCTTGGCTTTCTGCTTTTCTTTGTAGAAAACCACTTTGCCGATAAACACAACCCTTTCGCCAAGCTCAAGCTGGTCCATCATTTCACAGTCAAGGGTTGCAATTGCTTCATTTATTCTTGGGCAGTCTATCTTGTCAGAATCCTCTTTGGAGAGGTTTGTAACCAAGAACCTGTCGGCATGCTTGCCAACCATCAAAGCGCATTTCATCGTTTCCTTCGCAAGTGAGAAGGGCATAAAATTAATGCAGAACACCTTGCTCTTTTTTATCAACTCGACCGCATGGTCAAGCTTCTTCAAACAGACAGCATAGATAAATGGTTCAATGGAAACAGGGCAGTGAAAGCTCGTTGCAGATATTTCATCCTTTTCAGCCACTTTCCCCATAATGTCTGCTTCAGCCCTTGTAGTTACAAGAACAAGCTGCCTAGCTCCTATCGTGTCCTGAATCATCATGTTTCCTCTCAGCATTAATAAGGACACACGTAGCATAGTAGATTATGAAAAGAACAACAGGGATAAGATAAGCAGCCCCTATGATGGGCCTTGTTATTGCCTCGCTAATGACCATTATCGTTGTGGAGTACATTCCGATGTTCAGTATGCGGTCCATGCGAATCTTCATTCTCATAAGGAATGTAACTACAAACAAGAATAATCCAAAGCCGAGAACGAGGATTAAATATTTCAATAGGTATACTGCATAAAGGATCACAAGAAATGCAGGCGTAAGCAGGATGAGAAGTATCCAGAGTGTTGTCAGAAAGCCGCTCCTGTGCTCTTCAACATCATCATAATCAGCAATGTTAAGGCTTTTTGGGTTCCTGAAAAAATCCTTGTAATATAATGTGTTTTCAGTTATAACCACATCAGGCTGAGTGACATTTGTATAATTGCCGTTCATATCTATGACAAGAGAAGGATTCCTTCCAAGTACAATGGCATCATTCATCTCTATGTGGGGAATGATTGAGAACTTGGTTATTTTGGAAAACTCTCTGTTCATCACAGCAGGAGCAACAGCAATCCTCGGGAGATACAGAAAACCCATTATGAGAAACGCGACCAGTATCAATGATGTCAGGTAGCTGAATGAGTTCTTAAAACCTCGTCTCGAGAACTCCACATACGCATCAGGGTTCAATGCCCTTGGTATTGTCCTGAAAAACTCCTTCGTTTCCTCCATTTAAAAATCAT
>JAFGPE010000056.1 GCA_016926055.1 Candidatus Woesearchaeota archaeon
GAGATTTGAGAAGAAAAACGGGTTGCTGGTTGCTTTTGTCGTTTTCATAGTTTCAGTTGACCTTCTTCTGGTTTCAATTCCGATTTACAAAAACACTTTTGCAAAAAGCTTTGAACAGCCTGCCACAAAGTCTGATTTCACACAGGTTGCAGCAACGAACATGTACACGATGCAATATCAGAATTTACTGCAGAACCGTGGAACAGTAAACTGCTACGAGAGAATGCATCCCGATATCAGGGCTTATCCAAAATTCAGGGATGATGGCGCAGAATTTATAGGGTATGTTGGTGAGGCGTATGTTGCAGAGACAAACCAGACATTGGGCTACAGCCAATTCTCACCCAATGTGGTGGCTGTAAGAACACAGGGCACAACAGGCACACTTGTAGTAAACCAGAACTATTACCCTGGATGGAGAAGCTCGGGAAAAGAAGTCAGGAGCCACAATGGCCTTCTTTCTGTTCATGTTGATAAGAACGACAGCGTTGTGGAGTTTTATTATCTTCCAAGCTCTTTTATCATCGGATTGATAATCACTGCAATCAGTTTTACCGGCACCTTGTGCATCTTCCTGAGAAAACCTCATCCAAAATAGTCTGCTTTTTCTTTCTTTTTTTCTGTTCCTGAGAAGGCTTTTACTTTCTTGAGAGACTTCGGCTTCACAATAGGTCCAAATTTCTTCTCGTATGTCTTGATGTTCTCATTCAGAACCTTTGCAAGATCCTTTGCAAGATATGGTTCCATTGCTACGGTGTTGTGAATCATGACAAGTCTCATTTGCTGGTTTCCAAGATCCATCCTAGGTGTAACACTCTTGAAATCAAGGACTATTTTTACAGGATTATGGATTACAGATACTTCATCAGCAAAAAAAGCCCCTCCGTCATTAACATTCATCCTTACTTCTTGTTCCATGAACATCACCGTCATCAGGAAATTGGATTGGTTTTATAAAGGTTGCTAAACCTGAAATAATTCACTACTTTTAAATAGAAACCTTTAAATACGAGTTGTCCATCCCATCTTGTACAATGAAACAATCAAAATACTTTTTAATGTTCTTACTTGTATTGGTGCAGCTTGTTGCACTTGTGCTGCAGCTATATGCTGTTCACGGAATTGTGCTGTTGATAGAAGGCGTGGTGACGTTAGGGTTTATTTTTTTCTCGCTCGTTTTGCTTTACAGCTACAAGGTAGATTCATTGGGAATGTTGGGGGTGTTATTTTTTTGCTTTAACCTTTTGAACTTCATGGCACTGTACTTTGTTACAGGCCATGCAGTCCTCCTGTTCATAGCAGAAATTGCAGCGATGATAGGGCTTGCACTGTGTTTTGAGAAAAAAAAGCCAAAGAAGCCAATGGTTCTTCCGGAGCCGCCAATGCCTAGTGTCCAGCCAATTGAAATAATCAAGGAAGAAAAAAAGGCAAGCAGGCGAAAAAAAAGAAAGAACTCTGCTCTAAAGAAACACAAGAAGTCGAAAAGGTGATTATTTCTTTTTATCTTCTTTAAAATAGAATACGACTAATCCAACCGCCCCTATGCAGATACAGCTGTCTGCCATGTTGAATGTTGGCCAGAAGGTTGTCGCAAGAAAGTCCGTTATTCTGCCGAGGAAGATTCTGTCTAGCATATTGGATAATGCCCCGCCAAAGACCATTCCAATCAGCACATTGAATCCTGTTTTCTCGGGGAATGTATCAAAGTAATACAAGACAAGGCCGAGAAAGATGACTGTAATCCATATCAACAGAACAGAATGGTTTTGCAGGATGCTGAATGCAGCGCCTGTGTTCTCTGTTCTTGCTATTGAGAAAAAGCCAATAGAAAAAAGCCTTTCTCCCATCGCAAGATTGCTTCTAACCAAAAGCTTTGAAACTTGGTCCAGAATAACAACAGATAAAGCAACAATAAAGAAAATGATGTAGTTTTTGTTTTTCATTTTCTTATTAATATTGGAAGGGTTTTATATATTTTGTTGAAAACAAGGTTTCGTCCTGAAATGATGACGACGCATATCTACTCGAGTACAAGAATATTTTTAAATGAACAAACTATTCTCCGATAGTTACAACTATATACCACTATAAAAAGACTATTTGGGGGGATGTTGATGAGAAAGCAGTTTTTAATCATATTGGTAGCATTGTTAATTTCATTGTGTGCAGCAGCTGCACAGCCTGCATCATGGCCATCTGAATCCGGCTGGGTTCTTTTCGGGACAGATGCGACCAATAACGGACCTAATGACGATTGGAGGGATATTGCAAATGTTTCTTTATACTGCGATGGCACTTATCTGTTCCTGCGTGAGACAATGTATGGTGAACCTGCCTTGCCAGGTGATCCTTGTAGCCCTGGAGAGGACGTATGTACTGAAGATGTCCGCTACAAATATTTTCTCAATCTTTTGCCATCGGACGGCGAGACATTTGGAGATTTTCTGATTTTTATCGAGGACAGAACAAGTCCGGTAAGCGGACAATATGAACTGTATTTTGTGAACGATACAGACAATGACGATGATTTTGATGATGACATGGATGAGAACGTAGGAGGTTCACAGCGATACAATTCAAGTTCAGCGAATTTCATCATAGAGTCTCCTGGCTTGATTAACAATGACTTTGGATACAGGGTGTTGGGTAGCCCTGCAAATTCCGTAGACTTTTATTTGAGATTAAGTACGTTGGGCATTACCTGCAGCCAGTTTGAATTATTGGCTGCAACGGACCAGGATGCATCAAACCCGGTTGACCAGCAGCCAACAACAGATGTGGCGCCTGATGATTTTTTAACACCCCAGTACTGCGGCGACGGCATAATCAACGACGGCGAGGAGTGCGATGCAAATGGCCAGAACGGCGTTCTATGTGTTCCTGCATATGGAGGAAGCTGCACTTATTGTTCTTCAACCTGCACAAACATCACATTAACAGGCGATTATTGCGGCGACGGCACAGTCAATGGTGCCGAGGAGTGCGAGGATTCCCAGACTCAAAGCTGCACTGCAGCAGGCGGCTACGCAGGAACACAAACCTGCAGCCCTTCGACATGCACCTGGGGAGCATGCATCGTTACAGAGTACTGCGGCGACGGCATAATCAACGACGGCGAGGAGTGCGAGCTCAATTCAGATTGTGACGACAAAGATCCAGAAACAACAGATACCTGCGGCGGTTGTGTATGTGAGCATGTCGTAAAGAAAGGCAAATCAGTCCCAATAATGTCGCCTGTGTTGACTGCACTTCTGGGAACCACACTTGCAGGAATAGGAATTCATGGTTGTAGGAAGAAGTGATTTATTTCTCTTTAATTCTTTTTCTTATCTCTTCAATGGTCTTGGTATTTAATGCACCAAGTATTACTTTGCACTTCAGTATGAACCGTTTAACAGGCTCTTCATCATCAAGAATTATGTTCTTCAAATAGTATTGAGACTGTATCCTGTCTTCCTTCAAAATTCTCATGAACTCAATTTCATCCTTTGTGAACTCAAATAAATCCATTAATTCCAGTGTACATTCATGAATCTCGCTTTTAATCCCGCATTTCATAAGGATTGAATACAGGGCACTGTAACAGGAGTAATATGCAGTGATTGTTCTCCATTTCCCTTTTGCCGAAAAGACATTCTCAAGAGTTTCATCAGCATCTTCAATATAAGATTTTGCTAAGTGGGGCTTTGGTTCAATTAACTTTATTCCCTTGGTCTGGCATAAGCACCATTTTATCTTTTCAACATTCATGAAGCGGTCTCCATCATGATTTGAACAATCTTCGATATATCCCCAAAAAGTACGTGGCTCTTCTGTATTTCTATCGATAGGGCATTCTTTGTTTTTAACGCTTTTGCTAATTCACCATATGAAGCATAATGCTCGTTTATGCTAACGGAATACTTTCTTTTTATCTCTTTGACTCTATTTTTTTCAGACTTTCCAGCTATGATAATATCCACGTCAGATTCCTTGTTGAAAGAGTATGATGAATACGAGCCGAAGAGAACTATTGCATCTGAATAGCCCAGAACCTCATTTATTATCAATGAAACTTCCTTTACTTTCTGCTGGAATTCAAGGGATTTGTAGTTTTCAATTGTCTGCAGGATGGTAAAAGCAGTGTGCTTTGAGAAATCTATGAAGAACAGCTTATTTCTCCCCTGGATTTCATAGTTCAAAAGGTTTTCCGACACAAGGGCGTTCAGATACCTTGAAGCAGACTGCTGCGGTATTTTGGATAGTCTTGCAAGCTCTGTCTCAGTAAACCTTTGTTTATAGCCCGAAGTAAAAGGTATAAGCAATCTAACCCATCTTTGAGTGATATTACCCATATTTGAGTTAAATAATCTTTCTTGTTTATATTGTTTTTGGTTTTTTCGTGTAAAAACATGACGCAATCTTTAAATACAAGCCATCATTACCTTTATAAAAAAGAGTTCTGGCGATTTAATGGCAAGAAGCGACAGGAATAAAGGAAAAGACAGCTTAAGCTTTGTATTGAAGTTCTCTTTGTTATTTATAGTTTTAACTCTTATTTCAAGAATATCCTTTATCTCCAATGCCACAGTATGGCTGTTCATCCAGATATCAAGATTGTTACTTGTCTTCTGTACGTCCTGTATATTAGCAGGAAATCAAATCATAATTAACAACAACCCTCTGCTGGTGGTCAAGGAATGCACAGGGATAACAATGTATGTCCTGTTTTTCTCTTTTGCAATGTCTTACAGGCCAAGGACAAGACAAATCCTTGAAGGATTGGCCTTGCTTTTCGGATTGAATCTACTAAGGCTGATTACCATATTTATCGCGGCAGGAATAAGTATGGCTCTTCTCAACTTTATTCACGACTTCCTTTGGCCTGCTTCATTCTTCATCTTCACGTTAATTGCAGCAGCGCTTTATATCAGGAGGACAAAATGAAAGTAGTGAGGTTCTTCTTGGTCGGGGCATTAATTAATTTAATTTTATTTGCAATAACACATTTTCTTCCTTTTAACCCCTTGCAGCTATTAATCGCAAACTTAGTGACTCTTTTTGTTTTTCTTTTCGGCATAAACGCAAAGATAATCAGCACAGGCATTCCAATTGTTGCATCAACGTATAACGGCATTACATTGAGGATTGCTGTATCTCAGACATTTTATGAGCTTCTTACCATAATCGCTTTGACAATTCCGTTGTATCTGAAGAATTGGAAGAGGATGATTGAGAAAACGTTAACAGTTATAGGGATTATGCTCGGTTATTATTTATTCATCTATGGCTTTGCAATTATAACTTTTCTAAAAAATCACAGCAACCTTCTGACGAGATTCCTCTCCTTCAACACAGAATCGTTTATGATATTTGCATTTCTTTTGGTTTGGTTTTTGGTGAATTGGAAAGAAATAGAGAAATACACTAAATCCTAGTCTACCATCCTCCCCTGCTTCTGGGCTCTTCCTGCGTTGCAATCCTCTCCAGGTTTGCAACCCTCTGGCTCAGGGAATCAATTGCTGCCCTTAGCGCATCTAGCTTGTAAGAAATAATCTCAAGGTTCTTTCCAAGAACATAGCTCGAGTTATCTGTCTGCTGATATTGCATCGCTCCTGAAACAGAAGGGGATACAGTTGGCTGTGCTCTTGAAACATCGTGCTGGGGATAAGGGCTCTGCATTGTGCTGCTAAAATCATCATGTGGCTGTGCCGGTTGGGAGTATTGCTGCCTTTGCTGCGGTTTCTGTGGTGAAACGGGCTGCTGCGGCATCTCCAGCGAATCTTCTGCAGGAGTGAGTCCTGGCTCAGCGCCAAAAGGGGAATTCGCATCCCCGGGAATATTTCCTCCTAGCTTGTCAAAGCTCGCGTCGTCAAAACTCCCGAGGTCGCCAAAGTCATCATCCTTCTTGCCGAATATTTTCCCTAAAAAGCTCATCCAAGCATAGTCTCCTTCCAGTGAATATAAAGATTTGTATAAACTCCATGATAGTATATAAAGTAATTTTTTCTCCTTATTTCTAAGCCCTGTTTCCGCAAATCGAATTCAGATGACATCCCTTGTCCTAACAATGCCTGTTGCGGTTTTCACAACACCATCTTTATCAAAACAACTACCAACAAAACCAATATTAGAATTCTCATCGATATCACCTCTTCAAACTTACTTATTGATTACTTTCTTCTTCAGCTGTGTCGCCTTCTTGTATAAACCGGTGGGCACACTCTTCACAAACTTAAAGACGATTGTTTCAGGATAGATTATCAGGTTGCCTGCCCTATACTCTTCAAGTATGAATACAGCATCCTTCTCATCCATTGCTTTTGCAAACAGCATATTGAGAAACACACCCTTTATATTGTATTCGTCCTCTATGCTTAGGCCAGAAAGAATGCTTTTCCTTATTGCCTCTGAGCCTGCCTCGGAATCAGGATATATTGCATCAACATATATCTTCAATGGTTCATTGCTCCTCATTATCTCAAACATCAGTTCTTTGGAAATATCATCCTGGCCTGTGTCAAGCGGCCAATTAAGTTCATCAAATGCTTTCATGTCAAAGATGAACAGCTTATAGTCTGTTTCAAGGATTGATTTCATGTCTCCTGCAGAATAATATTCTTGGTATTCCTCGACTGCATTCCTGTCAAAGAACACTATTTCAAGCGCATCCCCCAGCTTTCCCTCAAAGCCACCCTGTAGCATATCGCCATCTTTAATCATGAAGATGTTTGACGAACCAGGAAGGCTTTTCTTCATCTGATATGCATCATACACAATCAGAATGCTCATCGTCATCATAGCAAGGAAAAGCAGGAAAATTACTGAACTAATTATCCTGAATGCTCCCCTGATGAGCTGAATGACAACAAGCAAGGCAAGCATCCCTGCAATGCCCAGTACAATTAGCGTTATATTCACAACATGACCTCTTTTTTAATTAAAATAAAACTTAGAATTTAAAAAGATTTAGGAAAAATTCATTACACTACAATGATCTCCCTGTACTTGACCCTTCTATAGTCATCGTTGCTTACTGTTATTCTTGCATAATACTCTCCGGGCTGAACGTCTTCAGGCAGCTCAATCGGTACATTAAATCTCTCTCTTTTGTCTTTTTTTATCCTCAGGTTGTTTGACTTAAACCTCAGGCCAAGCTCCTGTATTACTACACTGACAGAAACCTGCTTCATGTCCTCAGGCTCCTCACAGATAGGATATCCATTCTTCATCACTGTTCTTTCCTTCTCCTTATTATGCACAACCACATAGACGTTTGTAGTTTTGTCGTTCTTCGGTATGAACTGGTCCCCAGTGTAATAGTTCATGACAACAACCTGCTGTTCTTTCATTGTCTCCTGCGGTAGTGCACTAACAGATGCAGTTAGAACGATAAGTGCCAATATTATTCCAGTGAGCGTTTTCATCATTAATCCCTCCTCTAAATAGTTTACTATTCGAGAATACTAACTATTATTTAAATGTTATGTCTAGGAAAAAGATAATAAAAATAAAATTAAATTACAGTAAACATCCTGTGCTTTACCCTTCTTACGTTGTCCTTCTCGACAGTTACCCTGAGGTCATAAGTTCCTGGCTCAACCCATGCAGGAATCTCTATTGAAACAGTCTGTGTTGTTGATTGCCCTGCCTTTACCTTGAAGGATCTTGTCTTTCCAAGCAGGCCAAACTCCGAAACAATGGCCTTTATTGAAACCCCTTTCATGTCAACATTGCCGTTGTTCGTTATCTTGACAACCGCTTTTAGCTCTTCCCCTGCTTCTAGGTATTCCGGCTCTACTGTAATCTTGTCAAGGCCTATCTTTTCAAAGGGCTTCTCAAGCACAGTAAGCACGATCTGTTTTGTCGTTGTAAGATGTCCGTCTGATGCAGTCACTATGACGAAATAGCTTCCTTCATCGCCTTCCTTTGTCTGCCAGACTCCGTCATCTCCCACCGGCTTGGATATGCTTATCATGACAGCATCTCCGTCAGGGTCAGTCGCGCTTGGCTTTATTTTCACAAGCTCTCCTGCTATCACACTCATCTCTGCAGGGACATCAAGGCTTGGAGCATGGTTGCCTGACTCAAGGACCGTTAATGTGAAATTCTCTGAGTCACTAAACTCTCCATCTGAAACAGTCACAGTTATCGGATATACTCCTGCATCTGTAAAGCCGGTCTGCCACTCGCCATCACTGTCGATAGGGGCTGTGTAAGTGTAACTCAATGTGTCGCCATCAACATCCACTGCATGAGGGGTTATGACGACCTGCTCGCCTTCTGTTACACTTACATCAGCAAGTTGATCGAGAACAGGAGCGTGGTTTCCAGCATCGTTGACAGTTATAATGACATTCTGCGCCTCTATGCCGCCCTTGCCATCCATTGCATAAACTGTTGTCATATATGTTCCTGCATCTGTAAAGCCGGTCTGCCATTCCCCGTTATTGTCCAGCGGAGCGCTGAAGCTGAATGTTACTGTGTCGCCATCAACATCTGTTGCGCTAGGCACAATCTTTACAAGGTCGCCTTCTGTAACAGTCATGTCCGGTATGAAGTTAAGCTCCGGGTTGTGGTTGGCCGATTCAACAATAGTTATTTGTACATTCTGTGATGTGTTGAGCTGGCCATCAGAGACAGTGATTGTTGTCATATATGTTCCTGCATCTGTAAAGCCGGTCTGCCATTCCCCGTTATTGTCCAGCGGAGCGCTGAATGTTATTGTGATTTGGTCGCCATCAGGGTCATAAGCCACAGGGTTAACATCCACGAGATTGCCTTCAACAACCTCAACATCATTTATGTGCTCAAGAACAGGAGCATGGTTGCCTGACTCAAGGACCGTTAATGTGAAGCTCTTTGAATCACCGAGCATGCCGTCTGAAACAGTCACAGTTATCGGATATACTCCTGCATCTGTAAAGCCGGTCTGCCACTCGCCATTGCTGTTCAACGGAGAAGAATAGGTATATGTCAATACATCTTCGTCAATGTCCGTTGCTGTCGGATTTATGTCAACAAGATCCCCTTCATTAACTGTAGCATCTGCTATTGGCTGCAGCACAGGAGCATGGTTTCCTGCTTCCCCAACTGTTATTGTGACTTCCTGTGAATCAGTTAGTTGTCCGTCTGAAACAGTCACTGTTGCAGTATAAACGCCCGCGTCATTGAAGTCTGTCTGCCATTCTCCGCTGCTGTTAAGCGGGGCTGAGAAGCTGTAGCTTAGTGAATCTCCGTCAATATCTGTTGCAGAAGGAACTATCTTCATAGCCTGTCCTTCAACTATGCTGACATCTGCAATGAGTTCGAGTACTGGTGCATCATTCACGCTGTTAACAACAAGGTCAAAAAGATTTGATGTTGTTGTTCCGCCATTCCCATCATTTGCTGTTATGCTCATAGAGCTTGTTCCGAGCCAGTTCAGCTCAGGTATCAGTGCAAGCTGTGCAGGTCCTGAAAATACAACAGTGACGTGCGCCGGACTTAAGTATGTGAACGCCAATGTATCCCCTTCTACATCGCTGAAATAATTCATTAAGTTAATATAATGGGTTTTGTCTTCATCCCAGCTCTGTGTTGGAATCTCCAACCCTATAGGCGCATCGTTCACAGCGCTGATTATTATCTCGAATGCAGATGGATTGCTGTCATCAGTTCCGTCGTTTGCAACAACAGTGCAGTGTGCAATTCCATTGTAATCCAATGCAGGCTCAATGGTGAGTATGCTTCCTGCAACAGTGCAGTTTGCCTTTGCAGTGTCTTTTAGAATCACAGCATAGCTCAATGCACTTCCCTCTGTGTCAGATGAGTAAAGGTCAAGGTTCACGGTTATTGGAGTATCTTCGCTTGTGCTTTGCGAAGGAACATTCAGAACCGGCTTGTCATTTACGGCGCTAACAGTCAGCAGTGCATCATTCGCATCAGACGTCAATAAGCCATCGCTTGCATAGAAGCTTATTGTATCCTGTCCCTGCCAGTTTTCAGCAGGAATGAATTTAGCTATGCTTCCGTTTATCTGCACAGCGATATTTGTTCCGCCGCTGTAGCTGAATGTCATTGAATCTCCGTCCACGTCCACAAAGTAGTCGCTCAGGTCAATAGTATGATTCTCATCCTCGTTCCATACCTGCTCCGGAATCTCCAACCCTATAGGCGCATCGTTCACGTTCGTAACAATAATTGTGAAGTTTTGCTCTGAATACTTGTTCCCATCTGTTGCTCTTACGACAACA
>JAFGPE010000057.1 GCA_016926055.1 Candidatus Woesearchaeota archaeon
CTTCTTCCTGTGCTTTCAATACGAGATTATAAATTTCAGTATCATTTTCTTTTAATTTTCCAATGAATATGGTCCTTGTCATGTCAGAGCAATATCCCCTGAATTTCACGCCAAAGTCAATAAAGCAAAACCCTTTCTTCAGCTTTCCAGTTGCCTCGTTATGGGGAACAGCAGAGTTGCCAGACGCAACAATCGGCGGGAAGCTCGGCTCGCATCCGCTTTTCCTTGTTTCCTCGATTATAAACTTCATTACCTGTTTTTCTGTCTTAAAATTCTTTATTTTTTTTATTAACTTTGAAAATATTTTGTCTCCTATTCTGGCAGCTTTTTTCATAATAATAATTTCTTCCTTTGTTTTTATTTCCCTTAAATTCTTTACAAGCTTGCTGACATCCCTGAATTTTGTTTTCGGGAATGCTTTCCTTAATTTCCTATAAGCATTCAATGAAAGACTTTCTTTATTTATTCCCATGACTCGCACATTTCCCATTCTTTTTCTCAGAAACTTGAAAAAATCACCCTTCCAAGTCATTGCCTTGATTGTCGAGCGCTTTCTTGCATTTTCCAGCTCAAGGCTTTTCACAAACAACGTTGCTTTTCCGTTCTTCACAAACATCGAGCTTTCTGTTTCTGCTCCTGAAAAATAAAGAACGCTTTTGTCGATATTAGTATCTGTGGAAAGAAAAAAGGCAGCATCTATCTTCCGTTTTCGTAATTCTTGTGATAATTGTTTTAATCTCATAACAAAAACATTAGAACAACTGTTTTAAATGTCTTTCTATCGTGTAATCTCAAAAGAACTAATCTTCTTTTTAAGCTCTTTGGCAGTTTTACTTTCTTCTAATTTTTTCCTCACAGGTTCCAGCATTTGGTTAAGATAATTAGCTACTGCCGCTTTTAAATCAGCAGGATGAAGCTCTTTTTTCTGGAAGGCAGATTCAAGCTCATCATAACTCTTAAATTCTAGGTTTCCACCCCATTTTTCAGGTCGTTCAATTTGTATAGAATCAAACCTTTCAAATATGAGGTATTTGCAGTACTCGAGAACAGGATTTTCGTGAATTATTCCTTCAGGGCAGTATGCCTTGTTCATCTTTCTTTTAATATCCTCCTCTTTGTCATCCATGAAGATCGCAGAATCGGGCTTGCTCTTGCTCATCTTCATATCAATACTTCGTTCAATGGCATTGGCATCACTTTTCGGTGGTTCCCCCAATCCCATTAGCATATGGTGACTCACAATTACCGGTTTCCAAAGACCTAATTTTGGTCCAATCTCCCTTGCAAGCATATTGACCTTTCTTTGATCCATGCCTAGCTGGCAGATGTCACATTTTAGATAAAAAATATCTGCTGCCTGCATACAGGGATATAGAATTTGAGATGCTTGCTGAACTTCGCCTTCCTTTCTCCCCATTATCTGTCCACATCTGAGTATTCGTTTAACAGTAGAATTTCTGGCGACTTGCATAACCATCTTCCAATATTCGTCATCTTTGGCAGCTTCAGAAGCCCATACGAACTCAACATTATCTATATCCATGCCGCATGCCTTCCAGACTTCTATTAAGTATTTACCCACTGTTTGAATTTTCTCCAAGTCACCGCCAATCTTGTTGTTTGCCCAGGCATGCCAGTCAGCTACCCACATCTTGAATTTTACTCCGGCCTTGGTCATCTTATTGATGTTGATGGCTCTAAGTAATCCTTGTGCAATATGAATACTTGTCCCGCTCGGTTCAAACCCATCATAGGCTATCGGATTCTTTTTTTCTTCCAGAAGCTGCCTTAAATCCTCTTCTGTTACAATTTCTTCGCCTACCTGAGATATGATGTTAAGGCGTTCTTCTGTTTCCATAAGCAGAGTTAATTAAGGCTATTTTAAAAAGCTTTCCGAAATATTTAATAATACTCGTCCCTATCGATATTTTATGGACGTCAACGGCAGGCACTACAGGACAATCTGGGTGAAGAAAGGGGACAGCAAGGTAATCCAAATCATCGACCAAAGAAAGCTGCCGCACGAGTTTGTTATTGTCGACTTGAAAACAGTTGATGACTTCAATTCTGCAATAAAGGACATGCTTGTGAGGGGAGCGCCATTAATAGGGGCGACAGCTGCCTATGGCATATATGTAGCTGCCTTGGATGATGATTCCGATGCTTCTTTGAAAAAAGCCGCAGAAAAACTAATCTCTTCAAGGCCAACAGCAATAGACCTTAAGTGGGCTGTTGAAAAACAACTTGCAGCATTAAAGAATTCAAAAAACAGGATAAAAACAGCTTTTGAAACAGCAAACAAAATTGCAGAGGATTATGTCGAGATGTGCAGGCTGATTGGAATTCACGGAGTTGGGATAATTGAGGCAATTTCAAAAAAGAAAAAAGGCGCTGCTGTAAATATTCTTACACACTGCAACGCAGGTTGGCTTGCAACCGTTGATTATGGAACAGCTACTGCTCCAATATATGAGGCCTTTAACAGGAAGATAGATATTCATGTCTGGGTTGATGAGACGAGGCCATGGAACCAGGGTGCAAAGCTAACCGCGTGGGAGCTTGGAAAGCACGGAGTTCCCAGCACTTTAATCGCAGACAATGCCGGTGGCCATCTGATGCAGCACGGAATGGTTGATATGTGCATAGTCGGCTCAGACAGAACAACGAGAACAGGAGATGTTGCAAACAAGATCGGGACTTATCTCAAGGCACTGGCAGCAAAGGACAACAATATTCCGTTTTATGTCGCGTTACCCTCTTCGACCTTCGACTGGAAGATAAAAGATGGTGTGAAGGATATTCAGATAGAGGAGCGGGGCTCTGATGAAGTAAAATACATCGAAGGGCTTCATGAAGGAAAGAAAAGAAAGGTTCTTATTGCGCCAGAAGAAACCAATGTGAAGAACTACAGCTTTGACGTAACGCCAGCAAGATTAGTTACAGGCCTTATAACTGAGAGAGGTGTTTGCAGGGCAAACGAGAAATCAATTCTCAACTTATTTCCTGAGAAAAAATGAAAGAAGGAACAATAAAGTTCAAATGCGACTGGCTCAAGACAAAGCCATTGCAGATGGATTCGATAAGAGAAATTAATGAATGGAGAAAAAGGCTTTATGACCTCGGCCTGATTGGTGCTCAACATGATGGAATCGGCTACGGTAACATAAGTATCAGAAAAAATGGCAATCAGTTCATAATAACCGGTTCGGGAACAGGAAAGATAAAGGAACTCAATAAAGAACATTACACTCTTGTAACAAATGTAGATATTGAGAAAAATTCTCTCTCCTGCAGAGGTCCCATAACAGCATCCTCCGAATCGATGAGCCATGCTGCCTGCTACTTGTCTGATTCAGGAATAAATGCTGTAATCCATGTCCACAGCAAAACGCTTTGGGAAAAGTTGGTAAACAATGCAGCAACAACTGACAAAGAAGCTGAGTATGGCACTCCTGAAATGGCGCACGAAATCATCAGGTTGATAAAAAACAATCCCCTTGGGAATCTTATAGTCATGGGCGGCCACGAGGAAGGCATTATCTCATACGGAAAAAACCTTGAGGAAGCAGCAGGCGTTATACTTAATTATGTTGAAGGGGCCAATAGACCTCAAAATTAATCATTTAAAATGTTCTTTAATCTTTTTCAACTTCTTTTAATTCAACAAGCTTGAATTCTGTGCAATTGCCTTCAAAATCATACTTTGTTCCAACAAAGCATTTTCCTTTCATAAGAGTTTTATATTCAGAGTCGCTTAAAAAATGTAAAGACGGCTTAATTTCAAATATTCTGAGGAAATGTTTCAGGAATTTATCAACAAATTCTTTATCATTGATTCCGTTTACATCTTCACTTACCTGCGAGTATAAGACAACCTTTGGGCGCTTTCCTGTCGCTCTGAACAATCTTTCTGCATCTTCAAAGCGCTTGGATGCAATTACGGCAATGCAATCGTTCAGTAAAACCTTTGTTTCAAGAAAGCCGTATTTGCTGTTTTTCATTTCATCCATCTTGTCCATGATTTGTGGTATTATCTTCGTTAGCACCTTTTCGATTTCTTCCATGTCCATCTGAACAATATCTTTTAATTCAATTCCACAATTATTTATGGCTACCTCCAGATTCACTGAAATACTTCTTCTTTTGGAAATGGCGCCCCTGATTACTTCAGGAAAATACTTAAGTTCTTCCGCTTCATTAATTCCTAGTTCGGGTAGATTGATGTTATATTTTGTTTTCAGAAATTCTTTCATTGTTTCAGCAACATTCTTACAGCAATATTTAACAGGATGCGGTTTCTCCCAGATTGTAAGACATTCAGCCTTAGGGGAAAAAAACCACAGGAAACTAATGAAGTTTTCTCGGCATTTCTTGAAAGTTTTTAGGATTATAAATTCAGCCGCTTTAAACCTGCCAAAGAGCTTTTTTCTCTCCTTCTCAGACATCTGTTCAAACATCCTTGTTGTTTTATCGCTGGTTTTGCTGTCAACTCCAAGAAATGAACGGAATCTTTTTTGTTCTTCCTCTCTATTTCTATTCCTAAGCGATTTCTCGAATTCGTCTAGGATATCTTTTTTTAAGAATATTTGATATATTTTTTTGCAGTAGCCGGTATATATTGGAATTTCTTTCCTTATCGTTGCTCCAAGATTTTGGCCAACAGCTTTTTCATGTGCTATGTGAGGGTTTCTAAGTAGGATTTCATAAGGCTCACCCTCTCTTGCTAAAGACAGCACATATCCTTCTTTTAAAGCTCTTCGCATCGGGAATATGAATGTCGCCCAATTAGTTTGGGGTGGGTGATCGTACTGCTTGTAGAGTTCAAGACCAAAACCAAAATGGGCAGGGTAATTTATATCGAAGCTTATTCCAGTGCACCCCGCAGCTGTTTCCCCTTGAATTTCTCCCCTATCGATATTTGTTTTCTCATTTTTTGATGATATCCCATTATCCTTCACTATTTCTTCTACCCTCCAGAATGGAGTTGAATGAAAGAGCAGATTCTCGTCTTTCGGAAATAACCTCTTTATCACCTCTTCAACCTTTTTCATTTTCAGAATTTTTCCTTTTGTTAATTCACCTTTCCATCCGGGGTTCCAAGGAGGGTTCAAATTATAGATGCATTTAGCCTTGAGATCAAGGAAGTTTGCATAAAGCGGTTCTGTCTGCAGGTATTTGACCGCTATGCTTCTTATATTTGATAATATTCTGTCAAGATTCTTTGAACTGAAATATGGCACTTTTTTAATGCCCAATTCATCTATTGAAATTGACATACTTTGTTCTTTTCTGAGATTCCTAATGCTTCTGTACTCATTATGGATGCTATTAGCTAAAGATATAAGATTCATGAAAAAATTGTATTTTCTTGGAAGACTCTCGTATTTGTCCTTGAATCTTTTCAGCAGATGATATCTAAAGAAGAATCTGCCCGATAGGAGGTTACGATTTGTTGTTTTAGCATAATATTCTTGAATACTTAGCAGTTCAAGGCCAAATTCCAATTCTTTTTTTACATCTCCCGAAATGCCTTTTCCACGATTATTGATGCCCTCTAGCATTATTTTTTGCCGTTTGATTATTGGCTCAATAATCATCATGATGGCGATAAGGAAAAACCTATTTTTTGGAGAATTAAACTTTTTTATAGACTCCTCTGCCAGATAAATCTTAATATCCTCCAAACTTTCAAACTGCCGAATCTTTTTTAACAGAATATTTCTCTCTTCATCTACCTTTGCCCTAATTCCTTCTTCGTTTTGTGATTTCAAAAAATCTTTAAATTCTTTCTCTGATTCTTCAAAATATTTTAACCCCCCATGGTATGATTTAATATCATAGACGAATTTTTCAAGATAGCTGTCAATGTTCTTGAATTCATCATCAATCTTTTCAAGTGCCTTTTTTTCTTTTTCATTTCTTTCAAGAACGAACTGTATTTTATGGATTACATCATACTCATCATTTTTCTCCAGATATTCCAGATCTGCTAAAAGATCCTGATGCACGCTTTTTAGCTTGTACAAAAACATTTTATGCAAACCCCTGAACTTTTGGACACCTTTTGTTTCCAGCTTTTCAAAAGCAAGTTTTAGGGGTTTCTGCGTATTTTTTGAATGAACAACATTATCCCATTCATTAGGAAGCTTTTTTTCAGGGTATTGCTGAATTGTGCTCTCTATAAATGCAAAGAACCCCTCCAGGGTTTCGCAATCTTTGGTAACCATTGACAAGTAGTTGATTTGTTTCTTCGTAAGTTTTTTCAGGTTAATGTCAATAAACCTATATGCTTTTTTGTAACGGAAATTCCACACCTTTTGTATGTCTGTTAGAATGCGAACCTTCTTTTCCTGCAGCTCAATTAAATGCTTTATCGATGCTATGTCTTTCTCCATATTTTCTTCAATTTCGTCGAATCTTTTATGCAAACCGAGCTCTTTACTTTTTTTTACACTTCGAAATAACGAAATCGGATTTAAAATATGTATCATGAAACCTCATGTCGGAGCCAAGTATATTAATCTGTTGCTTTTTACGCAAATTCAAGTTCAGAAACAAACTATTTAAACAGAGAAAACAAGCTTTCATTATGATATCCGTAACATTGCTCTCAGCATACCATTACTGCAAAAGAAAGCTTTTTCTTGAGAAGGTCCTGAAGATTGTGCCTCCTCCGAAGGAAGTTATGGTCAGAGGTTCAATAAGGCACAACTGCTTCGACTCGATAAACAAGCTCGAGCAGGGAATTGTCACTTCGATAATAAAGCCCTTGCCAAAGGAGGAAATATTTGACGTCTACAAGGCAAAATACTCAAAAGCGCTGAGGAATGCAATTATCATGAACAAGAGGCAGATTAGCCAGCTGAATCTTGAGATGAATGCATTGTTCAAGGAGTTACTGCCTCCTTTTATAGTTGAGGCGAGGAGAAGGGCTGACAACATTCTCGGCTTTATTGAAAAGAACAACATTTTCGGCAGCGAGCTTTGGGAAAGCCTTGTTCCAAAGATAAAGTCAGAGCTCAGGATTGAGTCAAAAGAGCTTAATCTTAAGGGAATAATTGACGAGGCATTGGTCTATCCTGACAGAATCCTGCCAATAGAATTAAAAACAGGAAAAATGCCTGATTCAGGAGTCTGGGATTCAAACAAGATACAGCTCGGGGCATATATTATGCTTTTGAGAAAGGAGTACAAGTCAGAGGTTAGTGAAGGAATAGTCCGTTATCTTGACTTTGGGGAGGAAAGAACAGTCTCATTAAACCCTTTCCTCGAGCACGAAATTCTTGATTTGCGGGACAAGGTCATGGCGCTTCTCAATTCAAAGGAAATTCCCCCTTACTGTCGGCCTGACACAAAATGCAGGAATTGTAGCTTAAAGGACAAGTGCTATGATGGGGCGTTTATCAAGGAAAAGCTCGGGCAATTGGTTACTACTCCACACGATTGAATAAATTCGAAAACTTTAAATACTAATTAGATAACATGAAAGCTATCAAGTTCACAGGTGGAATAATGGCTGATGAAGATAAGAAGTTTTCAAAACAGCTTCTCGGAAAGACGGTTGTTTCAAAGAATGGAAAGCGATTTGGGGAAGTTGGAGATATAATATTTGAGACCCATTCGGGCGAGCTAATACACCTTGTGCTTCAAAATCCCACGCCCTATATTGAGAAATTAGAGCTTGAAAAGGACAAGGATGGCAACATTCTCATCCCGTTCTCTGCAGTTATGGCCATAGGAGACTTTATGGTCGTTGCCGAGGAAGATATAATTTAATTCTTTTCTAATAGTTTATGTGCGTCAATCATCATAGAATTAGCAGTAGGCCCGGGCCCTGCCCCAGGCCCTGAAAGGATAAATGTTCCAAGCTTTCCATGCTCTCCCTCACAAATCATCAGGGCATTATTTACGCCAGGAGGCACTAATCTTGAGTAAACAGGATTCTCCTCTATGTTCTTGAAACCGCAGCTAAGATACCAGTTGTTATTCATCTTGAGCTTAAATCCCCCTATTATGTCCTCTTCGACATCCTGTCCCTTGGTTATTGAAACAATGTATCGTCTTATTTTTGACCCCTTAATGAGTTTTTTTAAGTCATGCTCAGTTATCGGCTTTATCTTTATATCATCAACATTGTTCTTTATCCCGAGCATGTTGCAGAGAATGCTGACTTTCTTAGGAACATCTCCTGCCGCTTCACCGTTTATCACATTCAGTATGCTGCATGGACCAGGCTCTGCATAACCGAGCTTTTTTGTCTCCTCAACAACCTCGCCAAGGCTTCTTCCCGAAGCAACCTCGTTAAGGATATAGTTCAGCGTTCCATTCACAACAGCATGGATTTCCATTATCGTCGGATTCATCCTCTCTCTTGCGTATCTTAGCAATCTTGTTCCGCCGCCAACTGTAGCGGAAAAGCCAATCCTGCCAAACGACGGCTTTAATTCCTCAAAGTACCTGGACAATGCGCCCTTTTCGCTTGTAACAACAGGAATATTCTTTTCAATAAACCCTTTCATGTATTCATAGGCAGTTGTTCCATTATCAAAGGTAGGTATTGCAAGAAAAACAAGGTCAACGTCCATGTATCTTCTCCAGTTGGATATTTCATCAATCTTCTTTTTACGGTATATGCCGTCTGCCTCAAAGATATATCTTACTTCCCAGGCTTCCTCATTCAGCCTTCTCTCTAACTCCTTTCCAATGTTTCCATGCCCTATGATGATTGTCCTCGGCTTCATCTTGTACGGGGAATTTCATAAGATATATAAATATTTGTAAGATTTATTTCCACGGGGGTGATTTGATGTCAAAATACAGATGCACTGTATGCAATTATGTTTATGACGAGGAGAAGGAAGGAGAGAAATGGGACGATTTGCCTGAAGACTGGGTATGCCCGGAATGCGGCGTAGGCAAGGACATGTTCGAGAAATTAGACAAATAAAAAATGATGCAGCAGATAAAGGACAGCGTTTTTTCAGTAGGTGCGAATGACGCAAAGAGAAGACTCTTTGACGAGCTCATTCCATTGCCTGACGGAACTACATATAATTCCTATCTCGTGAAGGGAAGCGAGAAAACAGTGCTATTGGACGCGGTGGATTCGTCTATGCAGGATGTTCTTCTTAATAACCTTGATGAATTAAAAATAAAGAAAATCGATTATGTAGTTGCCCATCATGCTGAACAGGACCATTCCGGCACGATTCCTGCCGTTCTAGATAAATACCCTGAAGCAAAGGTCATCTGTTCTGACAAATGCAAGTTGATGTTAATGGACTTGCTTAATATTCCGGAAGATAAATTCATTGTCGTGAAAGACAGGGAAAAAATGTCCCTTGGCAATAAAACCCTTGAGTTCATCTACACTCCCTGGGTGCACTGGCCCGAGACTGTTGTGACTTATCTGCATGATGACAGGATTTTATTCAGCTGTGATTTTTTTGGTTCGCATCTTGCGAAAGAGGACTTGTTCTTCGATGATGCTGAAAAAATACGCGAGGCGGCAAAACGCTATTATGCAGAGATAATGATGCCTTTTAGAACAATAATAAAGGCCAACATAGAAACGCTTGCGAAATATCAGATAGAGATAATTGCGCCTTCGCATGGCCCAATACACACCAAGCCTGAATCCATTATTAACCTTTATAAGGAATGGGCTTCTGATGAGGTGAAGAACCTTGCAATCATCGCTTATGTTTCGATGCATGGTTCGACAAAAGGGATGGCTGATTATCTGGAGGAAGCTCTTGCCAAAAGGGGAGTTGCGGTTCGTAAATATAACTTAACAGGAACAGATATTGGGCAGATTGCAGTTGACCTTGTCGATGCCGCAACAATAATGATTGGAACACCAACTGTTCTTGCAGGGATACATCCTACTGCAGCCCATGCAGTCTACCTTGTCAACGCGTTAAGACCCAAAACGAGATTTGTTTCAATATTTGGCTCATTTGGATGGGGTGCAAGAATTGTCGAGACAGTTTCATCAATGATACCTGGTCTTAAAGCCGAGGTAATTCCTCCTGTCATTGCAAAGGGCCTGCCGAAAGAAAAGGACTTTGAAGCGCTTGAGGAGATGGCAGCCACAATTGCAGAAAAGCACAAGGGATTGAAATGAAACTTGTCCAATTTAGACAGATTCTTCCGACAATTCCGTAAGAAATTTAAACTCTCATTTAATCCTTTTTCCTAATGGAACACGCTATCTGGACAGAGAAATACAGACCAAAGGAGTTCTCTCACGTTAAGGGCCAGAAGGAGATTGTTGCAAGGGCAAAGGCCTTTGTTAGACAGAGGAACATGCCCCACTTATTGTTCGCAGGTCCACCGGGGATAGGAAAATCGACCCTTGCTTTAGTAATTGCAAGGCAGCTTTTTTCAGATTCATGGAAGCAGAACTTTCTCGAGCTTAACGCATCGGATGAGCGAGGCATAGATGTTATCCGCGTCAAGGTGAAGGATTTTGCAAGGACAAAGGCAATAGGAGACGTCCCTTTCAAGATAATATTCCTTGATGAATGCGATGCCCTGACAAAGGAAGCGCAGCAGGCATTAAGAAGGACAATGGAGAACTACACCCAGACAACAAGGTTCATTCTGAGCTGCAACTATTCAAGTAAAATCATTGAGCCTATCCAATCAAGATGTACAGTGTTTCGCTTCAAACCATTGGACAAGAAAGAGGTTTTTGAAATAATTGATGTTGTCGCAGAGGGAGAGAAGTTAAAGCTTGATGACAAGGCCAGGGATGCATTGGTGGAGGTATCAGAAGGGGACTGCCGAAAAGTCGAGAATATCCTCCAGAGCGCTGCAGCCATCTCCACAACAATAACTGATGACGGCATTTATTCTGTAGCCTCTGTTGCAAAGCCAAAGGAGATTGCAGAGGCACTCTCTTTGGCTGTTAAAAATAACTTCATAAAAGCCAGAGACATGTTGCTGGATACAATGCTGAGATACGGCCTTTCAGGCCACGATGTAATAAAGCAAATCCAGAAGCAGATATGGTCACTAGACATCTCTCCAAACGCGAAGGTAAGGCTTGTTGACAAATGCGGAGAGATAGAGTTCAGAATGACAGAAGGCTCTGATGAGTTCCTGCAACTGGAAGCGTTGCTGGCTTATTTCTTGTTAGTCGGAACGGAAAATAAATAAAAAACTATTCCTCTTCTCCAATGTGTCTCACTAGTATCTGCTGTTCCGTGGATGTCATGAAGTTGTATTCTGTCTCGATATTTATGGGCTTTTCATAGTTGTCAAGGTTTGATATTGTCGCAGTGCAGGTGATGTCCTTCTCCCCTGAGTAGAGCTTCACTATGCCTTCTGTTCCGCCATTGAATGCTGAGCAGCTTAAGCTTATTCCCTGTCCACCATCAACCTTGATCTTTACCTTATCCAGCTTGTCCCTTGCTGTCTCATCGCATTCAGCACCAGCAGTAGGATCAAAAACCTTTCCCCTATTGTCTTTCTGACTTACTTTGAACCTGAAGCTTATTTTATCCTTGCCTACAGCTGTTTGCGAGAACTCGGATATCTGCACAGGTGACCCGGAGTTTTCAGGAACTGTTCCGCCATTGACCTGGCAGGCATCACTTGGCTTAGGGGAGAGAAGCTTTTTTATCACACACATCTTCGCTATCGCCTTCCCTCCATATTTATAGCACACAGAGCTTTTAATATTGAAACTGACCGTTCCAGTGATTTTTGATGAGAAAACAAGATTTGTAAAATCGATGTTGGCTATTGTGCCAGGAATGCTGTTTCCCTGCGCATCAAGCTTTGCTCCTTTCATCTCAAAATCAGTCGGCTTTTCAAGAACAGGATTTCCAAAATCCCTCGGGTCGATGCCTGTTATTGTCACCTTTGCAGCTCCGGCAGGAACATCATACTCTCCCTGGTTGTTAAGCCTGATGCTGATATCAAATGTTGAATCAGGTGTATCATACACTTCAGCAGGCGGTGCATCATTCATGAAATTTAACACAAGTCCGCCGTTGCCGCCTATAAAAGACCTCGAGCTTCCTCCACCAGTTGTAGTTTGGTTCCCTCCTCCACCGCAACCGGAAGAAAACAACATCACAACACCTATGACCAAGACAATAATCCTCTTATCCATGAGCATCTCCTCCTTTATATAGTATTAACTATTGTTTCAATATCTGAAGGACAGAATATATAAATGTTTCTATGAAAGCAACATTCACTGCAAATCCTTCTTACTGCAAATCCTTCTTGCTTCCACCCCTACTTCTGACCCTGATTCGAGCCTTCCGATGAAAGCAAAGGCGCTGTCATGCTGGAAATCCTTTTTTAGCATAACCTGGCTTTTGATTGCATATTCACTCACATGGATTTGAGGCGTGCGTGTTTCAGTGGTCGTTCCAGGCTCCAGGTCATAGTCCCATGCTCTTACTATAATCTTATATGTTCCTGTATCTTTCTCAGGTTCCCACAGGAACTGGTAGAAAGGCGGCTCATTGTCTCCACCAATGTAGCTTAGCGTGACTCTTTGATTCTTAATTATTTTGCATTCAGTGGATGGTTCAAAATCCCCATATACAAAATCATCCTTGGAAATATCTTTCATAAATTCATCATCCTTTGTTTTTTCAATAAATTTGCTTTCATCTTTTTCATTAGCATCCAACCGAACATCGCTGTTACTGTTTACAAAGACATAATTTTCATTTGTTGTCCCATCTGCGCTCATGATGTTTATCTGAATTGCCTTTATCTTGTTACAGTCATCTACAATGTTCATTCCAATTGGAACCTTTTCTGGATAGACGATGCTGCCAACCGGCTCCACCAGGTCAATTGCCGGCTTTCTTGAGCAGCCTGTATCACCTATATTGCCAGATGTTCCTTTTCCATTTTCGAAGTTAAAATAATTTTCTCCTCCTGCCAGCTTCTGTTCCTTCTCACCGTATACGAGGGGAGTGCTGCTTGCACTGTCTTCATACGCCTGAACAGTAACATCGTACTTGCCGTTCGGTGTTGAGGAGCTTATCTGAGGACGGATATATAGGACATTTCCGTCAGAAGGGTTTTGGTCTGAATCATCAGACCTGATGTTTATCAGCCTCTCAGCCTCCTGCGAGCCGGTTGTTCCAGGCGTATCTTTTATGCTTACTATTTCAACAGAGTTAACGGTGTCGCAGTTATTGTTATCCTTCGTCCATGCGTTTGTAGCCTTATCGGCCTGTTCTGTCTTCTCTTTTTTTAAATCGAAGCTGCCGCCACCGCCGGTAGTAGAACTAAATGTTATCAATCCTGTTTCACAGTTGCTCTTAACCTTTCCATCAGCATCCCTCTCAACCCCCTTTATGCGTAGGTCTACCGATTCGATGTTTTTTCCTCTTAATTCGAATTCTATCCAGTTGTTAAACTTAACCTCCTTCTCAAACTTTTGATAGATTGTCTGTGTGTCACCCTGGAACTTCGCCAGAAGAAGATTGTATACTTGCTCGTCTTCGTTGGCAGGTTGGATTGGATAGATTATGTATCTTGAGAACTTTGAGCTTTCTGTGTTGGGGCCATCCATTGTAGCTTTGATGTAAAACGGGTTTCCATCATAATGGTTGTTTAGTTGAAGGACATAGCTGGCCTTGTTGCCAGGGAATATTGTTGTCTTTTTCGGGCTTACCCTGCTGTTTGCTGAAGTAAACTCGACATAGCCCGCGCCAAAGCCATCTCCGTAAACGTTCTCACAGGTTATTCCGTTGTTAAGGTCGAAGACGCATTCCTGTGCAATCATGCCGTCACCCTCAATGGTAGCTTCATAGAACTTGTCAACGTTCTCTGTTCCTGATTTATAGCTTACGTGCAAAACGGCCTTGTTATACCACCATTTCGAGTCAGGAATAATCTCAATTATGTTTTTGTCGATTAAGCCAGTGTTCTTGTCAGCATATCTTCCAAGCTTGCTAGAGATGGCAGTATATGTTTTTTTTCCCTTTCCGCAGAATTTAGTATTGCCTTTTGCATAAAACGGGTCACATTCAAGGTATAGGTCCATCTCCATTGGCCCTCCCGGTATAATTCCCACGTAAACATTATAGGCAATAGTCATCTTTCCAGTCAATGGATTATAGCCATATGGCACAGATGAAGCATCAATGTGTATCATCGGCTCCACATTTATCTGATTCACAAAAGTATTCATTGCTCCTTCGAGGAAGTCCCAGTTCTGCGTCAGCGCGGCAGTGCAGACGCTTGTGCTTAGCCTCTTTGAACTCATCCCTGTCCTCTCGTTGATTATTGTGCTGTACCTGTCCTTGATATTGTTGAGCACGGTCTTTCTGCTTTCTGCATTTTTAACAAGCTTTTTTTCCTCCTCGCTGAGTTCATCTTCGCTTCTTCCTGAAACAGATGCAGGCAGCTTTCCCTCAAATACACCCTTAATTGCCCATTGCGCAGCCTCGCATATGTACTGTGCCATTATCCTCTCACAAGCCCCGCCATAATTCTCACCATAGTATGCCTGCTGGAGGCATGTCTTGAATGCGTTAAGAATCATTACATAGCCTTGAAGATGTCCATCTACTCCTGGCAAGCATGCGCACTCTGTTGAGATAAATATGTCCTCTGTAGGATTAGTTCCATAGCCATCTGCAAAAAGGCATTTCATTTTGTCAAACTGCGGCCCATAGTCCTTGTAGACTATGTTGGTGGTATATTTGCCAATGTTGTTAGGCGCATCTTTTACATCATTAAAATTGTCTTGGTTTATGCAATCGTAGCTTCTCCTTGATTCCTTTGGCAAAACCTCCCCTGTCCTTAGCTGTTCAGAATCTTGTTTCTCTGTGATAGTCGATATAACATAATAATTGCAGTCTTCACCGTTGTGACTATTTCTGTATTCTATTTCTGCCCTCTTTAGCGAATTAAAATCATCCCAGTCATAAGTTGCAAGGGCAGGATTGTAGTATTTTTCAATGTCTATTCTGCTGCGTGAAGAGGTGTCATGGACAAACTGATCAATCTGCTCCTTTTTGATTATCCTGACTGTCTGGTCAAACTGCTTCCCGCTGTTGTCGTCGAATGTTCCTGTGAACAAAGCACCGTCTTTATCACTAATGGCTCTTTTATTTAGCTGTGCTTCTTCCGGAGGTATTGATGGGCAAGTAATCCTGTCGCACACCCAGTAGAGGTTTTCGAGTTGCGGGCAGCGCCAACCGCCCGGAGTTGCCTCTGTTGTCCCTTCTGTAATCTCTTGACCTGTTCCCGGATCAATGCCTGGTCCGCAAAGCGGCGGGCTCATGTAAGTATAGAAATACATTGCGCCGCATGCGGCAGCAGTGTATATTGATGCCTGCCTTACATAGCCGTCAAGTCTGTTTCCAAGCTCAATAAGGCTATCCAGGGTTTTTATTGTATCGTTAATCTGATTTGGCTTTATCCATTTCTTAAGGAACTCAGCAGCATCCGGCTTTTGCACATCAACCTGTATCCTTGGGAAAAGCTCACATGGTGCAGACGTCGGCGCAATATACGCCGC
>JAFGPE010000058.1 GCA_016926055.1 Candidatus Woesearchaeota archaeon
AATTGAAGTCAGGGAGGAACAGATATCGAGAGACCAATTGTATATTGCAGACGAGGTATTTCTCTGCGGCACAGCAGCAGAGGTCACTCCTGTTAGAATGATTGATGGAAGAGAGATTGGAAAACCTGGGCCAATAACGAGAAACATTCAGGAAACCTTTCACAAGGCTGTTTCAGGCGAGATAAAGAAATACGAGAAGTGGCTGAGCTATGTTTGATTATTTTCTTTTTTAAGAAACTTTAATAAACCCTTATTCTATTCTTTTCCATATGTTCAAGGAGATAATAAAAGAGCTGAATGCAAGCATTGTGAAAAAAGATAACAACAACGTGTTTCCTGTCTTTGAAGCAAAAGGTTACGAGGGAATTGAGATAAGTGAAAATAATTTTCGTGATATAAACGAAAATAACGATTATAACAACAAAATCATTTTCATTGATGGAGGTAACAACACGATTCTATCCTCTTTTAACTTTAATCTACAGTTTATTCGCGTAGTTGCAGTTGTTAATGAAAATAATAAAAGAAAAAAAATAGAGAAAAATGAGTTTTATTCCTTAACAACAACAAAATACAGGGACAAGAAGGTTTATTACAATACTAGATTTTTTCCAATAAAAGAAAAACTATTTGACAACGAACTTGAATTTGATTCAATGAGCGAAGAATTAAAAGAGGGAAATTTTCGTATAAGTGTTGGAAAAATTGCCAATCTTACAAGACGTCTTGCAGAGATTAAATTTGCAGCAGAGAAAATAGATGGATTGAATGAAGGTGACATTATTGTTCTTGATGGCAGCTTAATGGCAACAACAGAGATTGAAAAAGAATTTTTAGATGAATTATACTCCCTAGCGGAACAAAAAAACATAATCATCTCTTCCCTGACGAAGACAAGCAGGATCTTCACAACGACAGGAGCTTCGATTATTGATATTCTGAATTCTTTTAACAGACTGAAATGGTCTTATTATCCGGCATTCAACATCAATAATGAAAGTCACAGGGCAGAGCTCTACTTCGTCAAGCTGCATAAAAGGGCAGAGTATGTCTTTAGATTCGAAATTTATAACAAACAGAAAGATTATTCTGAAAAAATAATATCATTATTATCTTCAAATTCAAAAGACGCGGCCTTCCCTGGATACCCTTACGGCCTTGTAACTGCAGACAGGTTTGCAAGGGTAGCAAATGAAGAGGCAGAATACTTCCGAACAAGATTCATGGCAGAGGCAGGAAAAGATTTTAAGCTGATAGAAAAGTCAATGAAAAGTGTTGATATGCATGACAGACTGAGTGGAATATAGGTCAATCAAAATATTTTTAAGAAATGAAATGTCTACTCTCTCCTCTTCCTTTTTTCATCCTGTTCTTCTGCTTTTTGAAATACCAGTAAGTCATCAACAGTTAATTTCTTCCTGGTCTTTATCTTTTCCTCGACTTCCTTCTCAAGCTCCTCAAGCTTCTTCTCATCTTTAATCTCCTTCTCCTTCTTAACTTCAATATTGTGCTTCTTGAGCTCGTCCTGAAGAACCCTCAGCTCCTGAAGCTTCGGCCTGAGCCTTTCCGCTGCCTCAAGGTACTTCTTCTTTGACTCGGTGAATTTGTCAAATGATTCCTTCTCCTTCTCCTTCAATTCGTCAAGCTTCTTGTAAATCTCAATAAGACTTTCATGGTGCTTCTGGCTGTCCTTTGCAAAGCTCTGTATCTGCATATGGAGTATCTTTACTTCGGGCCTCACATCGTTAATCTCCTGAATAAGCTTCTTTGACTTGTCAAAGACATCGGAAACGTCCTTCAGCTGCTTTAGCTGCGCCTTCTTCTGCTTTATCTCCTTCATCAGCTTTTTTTCCTTCTCGAATGAAAGCGCTTCTGTCTCAATCTTGTATTCCATTCTCTCGATAAGGTCTGCAAGCCGTCTAGGATCATCCTTGACCTTTGCCCTTTTCATGACCTCTTCCTTCTTCGTCTTGAGATCATCAGTCTCCTTGAGGTCCTTTTTTATCGTTTGATTGAGAGAATCTCTTTTTCCTTTAAGCTCTTTTACCTTGGCGGTAAGCTCGTCCCTTGCCTTCTTTATTTCAAGAGTTTTGTTTCTAAGGTCCCTTATTTCAGCAGAATATTTTGCCTTAAGCCGATAATCTTCTTCCTTCTTGTCATCCAGAGAATTAACTTCATCTCTAAGCTTGCTTATATCTTCCTTGAGCTTCCTCTGCTTCTCAAGCAAATCCTTCTTTTCTTCCTGACTCAGCATTTTGGCATTCTTCTTTTGATTATTTATATTAAAAAAACCAAAACAAAAGACTTATCCGAACAAGGCTCCGAGACCTGCAGCTGCCTGCTCCTCGCTTTTCTTGTCATCCTGCTTTTTCTCCTCTTTCTTCTCTGCCTTGTGTTCCCCTGCTTGGCCGGCAGCAGCTGGTGCTGCAGCAGCAACTGAGACGCTCTGCGCCTTCTGCATTGCTTCGTCAATGTTTACTCCTTGCAGCGCGGCAACGAGTGCCTTCACCCTGTTCTCATCCACCTTCAACGAGGCTGCCTCGAGAACCTTTTTGACATTAGCCTCATCAATCTTCTGTCCTGCCTTATGCAGTAAAATTGCAGCATAGATGTATTCCATTTTCTTTTCCTCCTGTTAGCTAAGTTTTAATTCTGCCTTAAGGAATGCTGCTTGCGCATCAAGCTTTGAGATTATCTCTCCGGTGTTTTCCTGTGTCAGGAAATTCGCCTCGAGAGACAAACTGGATGCCTGCCTTGCAGCTTTTCCAATGAGCGGAACTACTGTTTCCTTGCACAGATAGCCGATTTCCATTGCAAGGTTGAATGAATGTGATGCAGCTCCAGTGATATTCGAGATGAACTTCTCATCATCTATGTCAAGCACTTCCTTTGTCAATATTGAACCGTTTTCAAATATTCCTGTGACATTAAGACCGACTTCCATCGGCTCAATTCCAAGTCTCGTAAGGACATCCGCAGCCTTCTGTGAGATTATCTCCCCTGCCTTGACAATAACCTTGTTTTCCTTTATGACAACCTTTCCAGCGTCAACACCTGCCTTTAATCCGACCGAGCCAAGCTCCCCGATAACAGGTCCCGGAGCAAAAGGTGTTGGACCCGCATTTACAACAATATCGTTGGGGGCAGTCTGTCCGCCCTTTGCAGGAGCCTTTGACTTGCTCTTCTTCAGCGTCTTGAAAAGATTAAAAGGGTTCTCCTCCGTGAAAAGCAAAGCAGGCATTCCTGCGAGATATGGCTCAAGCAGCTTCAACCCCGGCTTGTCCTTCTCTGCTTTTTCAATAGCAATCTTGATTAACCTTCTCTTCGTCATCATTATGACGACAGTTTTTCTTAGCTTCTCCCGCATTACCTGAAGCTGCGGTGCAGGAAGATTCTCCATGTTCACAGCGCCGATTATGGAGTGCTTCTTCATCAATGAAACAAGGTCGTTAACAACCTGCTTTTTCTCCTCAGAAACATGGGCTTTTGGCTTCGTCATTTTACTCCAACCTCGTTGCCTTACCCATGGTGAGCTTTACAAACATTGACCTTATATTGTTTTTTTCATTTGGAAGGTGATGAATGATTTGATCATATGCGGTCATGATGTTATCTGCAACCTCTGAATCAGGAAAATCCTCCAGTCCGACAGGAATCTGGACAATCGGAACGAGTTTTGTATTGACCCTTATTGTCTTTGCAAGCTTCTCAACCAAGGGTTTCAGGTTTGTTTTTGGTGGAACAACACAACCCGCTTTTGGATTAGGCATCTTTCCCTTTGGCCCAAGAACCCTACCAAATGTTGAAGCCACGAGTGTCATGATATTTGCTTGCGCAATAAAGAAATCATGGTTGTTTGCAAGCTTCCTTATCTCGCTCTTCTTTCCTGCATACTTCTGGAAGTTATCCTGCACAATAACTGTATCGCAGTTCTTCTCTGCATCCCCTTTCAATTCTGGCCCGATTAGAGCACAGATTTTTGGCTTTCTTCCCCTGTTAAAATGCAGCGGAACAAAGAAATCCAGTTGTCCTTCAGTCTTTTTGATATCAATATCTTTAAGATTAACAATAAATTCAATGGTTTGCTTAAAATTCCTTTTCTTTGATTCAGACTTAGCTTTCTTAACAGTTTCTTGTACTGATTTGAGGTCCATTCTTAATCCTCCTACCCTACTAGCACTTAAGTGTTAGTTTGCGGGAATAATGATGCAAAGAAAAAGGGGGTTATTTATAAAGCTATCGAAAAAAAGAAATTATCTTGAAGAATGTTAAAAAGCTCTCCCAAATTGGAGAGTTCTTTGGAAAACTATAAATACTTGAAGAAGTCTATGTTCATTATGGACACCAAAGCTCTGAAAGAAATTGGTTTAACAGACTCAGAAATAGATGTATATCTGAGGCTTTCAGACATGGAGCAGAGCAAGGTTGGTCCAATAATAATAGCAACAAAACTAGCCTCTTCTGCAGTCCACAGGGCATTGCATTCGTTATCTGAGAAAGGACTTGTCAAGTACATAAAGAAGGGAAAGGTGAAGATATACAGGGCAGCTACTCCATCTGCACTCATAGATTACATGGAAAAGAAGAAGAGCCAGGTCATGGAGTTTGTATCATGGCTTAAGGAAAAGAGCAAATCGTCAAAGGATAATGAGGAAGCAGAGATTTACGAGGGAATGGAAGGCATCAAGGAGATGCTAAACGAGCTCACAGACGGAGGCAAAGAATGTCTCATCTTCGGCGAGGAAGAGCTTTTAAGGGATGGTGACAGAAGGTTAGAGGATAAAGGGGTAAAGATAAGGAGAATTGCAAATGCAAAGTTTCCCATTCCTGAGCACATTAGAGTATGCAACAACAAGGTGGCTTTTTTTTCGCTTGGAGAAAAAAAGGCAGGATATCTTATAAAATCCGGAGAGATTGCAGGAATCTTCTCTGGCTATTTTGAAAAAATAGAGGCGGAGTAAATAAAAGGCAGATTGTTTTTTTATATAGTTAGTACTATAAAATAGTTACATTTATATATGATTAATAATCCTTTATAAATATTTTTGTTATTATAGAGTGGTTAACGATGCCATGAAGCACAACATGAGTGTTTGTGTAGACGAGGAATTGATGTTCAAGGTATTTGATGCTCTAAGAAACAAAGAGGCAAAAACCAAAAGCGAGCTTGTTGAATTGGCGCTAAGGGAGTTCTTCAAAAATGGCAGATAAAGACCTAGATGACAGGCTGAAAGAGGACAAGAAAGAAGAAAAGCCGAAGGTAGATAACAAGCAATCTCTCGAGGACGTTGTCAATAATGGTGGTCATTTCAAGCTTGCAAATGGCGCAAATATCTATTCAAAGAATCATAAGAAAAGCAATCCGGTGTGGTATTACTTCGGGCAACTGACTAGCCTGCCGGAAAAAATAATCTCCACAGATTTCAAGGCAGGAACCCAGCCCACTTACAAAAGCGTCAACCTGACCGCAAAGGTCATAGAATCCGAGCCAAGTCTGCAAAACCTTGATGTCTTCACAGGCAATAATTCAGTAAAATATGAACTAAAAAAGCTCTGGACTGATCCATATATAAAGAAGACAAGAGGTTTTTTGACAAGACTAGTTGGCACGCCGTTTGTTCTTCTTGGCGGACTGGCCCAGAAGATCACGCGTTCAGGCTACTATAATGCATGGTCTAATGTATTAGTGACTCAAACACCAAGGGAAGCAGCACAGCTGGATGCAGTCGGAATGGCGCATTATATCGAAAACAAGAAGTATAAGCTGCTACCCTGCCTGGCGACCGAGCTAAAGTTCTGGCCGTTCATGAAATTATACTCAGCGAAGTATGCCAACAAACATCTTCCTCCTCACATGAGGTCCCAAACAGGAAGATTCCTCTTCCCGCTCATGGGCGCGGCAGCTACAGCAGTTCCAGGCATAAGAATTCCAGTCTACTATGGTGCAGCAGCAGGCCTCGCTACAGGATATGTCTATAACAAGGTAGCTGAAGCCTTCAAAACAGGCTTCCCCAAGTTCTTCGACAAATATGATGAGCTAAGAACCGCTTACGAGAAGAAAAAAGAGAAGAAGCAAAGGGAAAAGTATGAAAAAAGGATGAAGGATTATGTGCCTGAGAATAGAGCCATGAATAGGTGAGTAGGAGAATAAGATGACAAAAAGTAAACTGCCGGTAAGGGATGAAAAGCTGGAGGAGTTGGCTACATGGGCAGATATTTGGAAACACGAAGTGGCACCAGACAAAAGCATTGTTGTTAAGCGATTCTCAGGTTTGAAAAAATATAAAGATTTTGAGGCTTACAATCTTACTTTTCACTTGGAAGACTATTCTGATAGGGAAGAAGCTGTATCTGACGCTCTAGCCCATGCTAAGTTCTTCAGAAGCCTTGTTGGAAAAGTCCATCCGCCAGGCACAGAGTATCTTGTTTGCGATGATGATAATGGAAATCCGACCCTGATGTCAATAACAAGGTATTTAGATAGAGATGCAGATTATTTACCTGAGAATGTAGAGCTGACATATAGGAGAGATAAGGTGATTGCAGGCATTCTGAAATCGCTCGGCCTTAAGCCACATGGCGATCTGGACAATCGCAATAATTACCGCTTTTTTGACTATAGTGTCTATTATGCTGATTCGCACGTCTACTGCAATTCTGAAGATCCAAGATATTTAATGAAGCTACCAAAAGACATTATAGATAGATTTCGATAAGAGTTAAGCTCTGAAAGAACATATAATCGCATATTCAGCCATTCTTTGACAGATAGTTAGATGTATTCACTGAAAAGTACTCAAAAAATCAAAAGCTTTAAATATAAGTAGTATAAATTATTACTTCTTAGTGGTACCATGAAAAGAAAGATTAGCATAACTCTAGAGCAAGAGACAATTCTATCTATTTTGGGAGCCAAGAGATGCACCAAGAGCAAGTTTATCGAGCAGGCTGTTTCTAGATTCTTGGACAAGCTGGAGGCAGAAGGATGAAGCATAAGCTTAGTATTTCTGTCGACGAGAAACTGCTAGAGAGGATGGAGAAGCATCTTGCAAACCCTGAATTCAGGAACAAGAGCCATTTCTTCGAGAGGGCAGTTCTCGAGCATCTGCAGGAGGTGAAGGGCAATGGCAATAGATGAAAAGCTCTCATCCCCTGAAGAAAACAAGGATAATCTTGAATCCAAGATTCAGGAAGGCAAAAATGTCCTTAAAAACGGCTCTGTCGTCTATCAGAAAAAAGGCAACAAGCTTCTATATTATCTTGGACAGCTATTTAGTCTTCCGTCAAAGTTAGTGCTGCTGGACAAAAAAATAGGTTCAAGGCCTAGCCAAAGAACAATCGACTATGTTGTAAAAGACCTTGAAAAGAATCCTGATTTTTCAGACGTCACGGTAAGACTGGGCCATGGAGCACCGTTTAAAGACACTCTTAGACTGCTGACTGACGAGAGAATCAAAAGGAGCACTCCCCTGTTACTTAGAGTCTTGGGAATGCCTAGCACGTTAGTTGGGGAAACTTTTGCCTATCTGACCAGGTCTGACCACTACAATCCGTTTACTAACACTGCAGTAATATACAGCGACGTTCCTGCTGTTGCTCTGCACGAACTTGGTCACGCTAACTTCTTCAATTCAAGGAAGAAGAAGGCAATGCCATATGCGATTGCTGCATCAGGTATTGGTACCCTGTACATGGAGTACGATGCATCCAGATATGCGCACAAGGCCCTTCCGCCGTATGAAAGGTACCAGACAGGAAGATATCTCTTCCCTGCATTTGGAACATACCTTGGAAACAAGCTCGGCGTAGGCCCGTACATAGGAGCTGCCGCTGGCCTTGCCGCCGGCGCAATTTATTCGCTATACAACATACTTAGGCTTCGCTCTAAGAAACTAAAGTAAAATGCCAGACGACCTTGAAAACAAGCTGAAAGAGGAACCAGTTCAAGATAGTGCCAAGACTGAAAATCTCGAGGAGAAAACCCAGAAAGGCTTCCTCCAGGTGATCAAAAGCTTCTCGGCAAAGGATTGGCTGGCAATCGGAGCAAGTACTGCAATAGGAACGTTGTATGGAGGAGGAATTCTCAATGCAGGAATCGGTCTGATAACAAGCGCTCTCGGATACAGGTGGGCAAGAAAGAACAAGCTACAGAAGAAAGGACTGAAAGCAGAGATGCACAGAAGCAACTTAATGCTGCCGCTCTACTGGAACTATCTCAAATTCCTGAACTATGCTGTCCCCAATCTAGCAGCTAGAGCGCTGATTGGTGTGGGGCTTGGAAACATCATCTTCACTCCGTTTCAATGGGCCTACAGGCACATACTCCACAAATATGACATGAAGTCGTTCTTCAAGAACATCTTCAAAATTCCGGGTGAGGTCTACAGGACGATAAGGAACAACTTCAAGGAAGCTTACCTGAGAAGCCTGAAGTTTTCATTGGTTCAGATTCCGCTTGGATATCTCCTGTTCAAATATGTTCCACTGCAATATCAGGTTCCCATGTATTCAACTGCGAACATGCTTACTTCAACATTCAGGCAAAAACTGGAGATGGAACAGGCAGAAAGAAAGGGAGTCGCAGGTTCAAATGGCTACAAAACAGCCGGAGCAACTGCATAAATGACTGACAACAAACCCTTGGAAGAAAAAGTAAATTAAGAAGCTGTTCAGGATACTGGCAAGGCTCCTGAAAAAAAGGCAGCCACATGAAGCAGAAGCATTATTGAGTAGCAGAGACTACAATCGGACTGGCATTATAGCCAGGAACTGAATCATGTCCATCACCAAGAAGCAATCTTTTCACAGGTGCAGAAACATTATCAGTTATGTAAACTTTATGGATTTTAATACCCCATACCGAAGTCACTATGTCTCTTAGCTCCCTTGCAACAAGACCCTGCAAGTTCTCTATCTGTTCGGAAGATTTCCAATTATCATACGTCAGTTTCCTGCTATGCTTCGCCAAGATGGATAGTGCATGATCCCTTAGTGAATTCTCATAGTCATGAACAGCAGTGTAGGCTCTGTAAAAATCCATTACTTGAAAACGAAGATTTGCGCTCACTACCATCGGAACAGCATTATCATCATTTGAAGGAATGCTGATGTAGCCCAGGTTAAGAACATCCTCTTGCTGTGAAGAAGTCACTATCCTATCAATTAGAGGTATATAAAAATATAACCCTGGCTTCAAAACCTTGCTTCTTTCAAATCTTTTTGGATGCTGCGGAAGTCCAAGAAATGATGTTCTTTGATACCCTTCAGGCAAACTAATCTCCTTCCTATTCCTAGAAAAAAATTTATAGAAGGTTGGAAATATGAACGCCAACGTTCCTCCATTTTCATTAACTATTTTGTTCTCATCTTCCAGAATCGTTTCCAATTCAGAGGCTGTCATTCTCACAACCACTGGCACGACTGTACCGTTTCTTAGATAAAGGCCTTGTTCATATTCGTTTACAATTGCGGCAAACTTCAGCCTTTCTAGTTGCCCCATCAATTCACTTATTAATCCCATTTTCAGCAGATAATCTAAATATATTTAAAAATCTTTACCTCATGTTGCCCCCGAATAGTTTATACAAATCAATACTTCCTGTTCTTTATCTGCAGATAGAACTCCAACGGATACTCTGCATCTAGGCGTTGTTTTTTTCTGAACAGGTTAATAAGTTCATCCTTTAAGTAATAAACCACAAAAGCAAACTGCGCCAAGTTCACAAACAGTATGAGCAAAGATACTTGAACAAGGGTGCTGTGCATCAGCGCAAGGAGAAGAATCTCTACAGCAGGAAAAGCTGTACAGTAATAGACTATGTTGAATCTCTTCAGCGCAACATTGTACATGAGCAGTATGTTTGTTACCGCAAGAAACACGGATGCCGCTCCAAGAGGACCAAGAATGCCATGAATCTGGTATTCTGGGCCGAAAATAACTCTTTGGAGGAATCTTGGAAACGCGAAGAGAGCAAAAACAATTCCGACAGAAATCGACATCATGTATTTCAAGCCGCTCCGCAACAAGGAGTCTGGATTTTTGCCGTTTGAGTGCAGCTCACATATCTTTGGAAAGCTTGCATTCACTATTATTACAGACATCGAAAATATTATGTTTGTGACCAGAACTGCCGCGGCAAAAAAACCTGCTTGCTCTGCAGAAAAAAAGTATTTCACCATGAACACATGGAAGTTCACCATTATTCCCATGCATAGCGGCACAGCAAGGGCAGGGATAAAATAATCCTTTACGCTTATTTTCTCTATGCCGTCTGTCTTTATCTTGAGGAAGGGCTTAATGGAACCATAAGCGAACAATATCATTGCAAGCTGCCCAAGAACAAGAGCAATCAGGGCGCCGCTAACACCTAAATGAAGCTTCACAAGAACCACTCCTGCAACAAAGGAAACAACGCCGTTGATGATGCTGCATAAGCCGAGAATCCTGAATTTCTCAAGCGCATTCACAACAGAGATGAAGCCCCATGCTACAATATAAACTCCTAAAAGGAGCCCAAGCAGCATCACAGGTATTACAGAGCCAATCCTGATGAAGTATGTAATTGTCTTGCTTGAAAGTGCTGTTATTAGGAAAAAAATGAATCCAGATACTAAAAAATAAAGAATGGATTTTTTTATCAGGCGGGCAATCTTTTCATTCTGGCTCTTTGCCCTGAAATGCGATATGTATTTTATCAGCGTGATGGATATCACATTCGTGAGGACGGTAACTACAAAATATAATGAAAGCAGACTGCCAAGTATTCCATATTGCTCTGGGCCTAACATCCTCGCCACAAGAAAATAAAAGAGGGCGGTGAAGACGCTGGAAACAAAATTCATTACAAATAAGGTGAGAGTGTTTCCAAGCATGCCGTGGTTTTTATTCAGCTTGTAGAGCATCCGCTTGTTCAACCTCTGCAGCAGCTTCTTCTTGAGTTTCATGCTGTCCGGCCTAAAAATCATCTTCTTATTAAAGCTTTTTATTAAAGCTTTTTTTCATGGCAACAACTATTTTCCCTCCCCAGTGGTATAAAAGTTTTATAAAGTAATTGATATTCAGATGACAAGAGGGGTAATGACAGTAGCAAAAGCAGAACTAGTCTTTGAAGTATCTTGGGAAGTGTGTAACAAAGTCGGAGGAATATACACTGTAGTAAAAAGCAAAGTCGAACAAATGCTCCACCACTATACAGGAGGCAAGTATTTTACAATTGGCCCTTATTTCTATGATAGGATAAAAGGCGATTTTAGCGAGGAAAGGCCTCCTGAAAACCTAATCTCCATATTTGAAGAGTTGAAGCTGGAGGGGATAATCTGCCACTACGGCAGATGGCTGGTAAAGGGCAAGCCCGATACAATCCTTATAGACTCAACTGGATACTTTAATCACAAAGACAGGATAAAAGGAGAGTTCTGGGAATCATTCAGGATAGACTCGTTGATGGACTCTTATTTTGACTTTGAGGAACCGCTTGTCTGGGGCTATTGTGTTGGAAAGCTTCTGGAGAAGATTGCGAAGACAGAAATGAACAAGAAAATAGTTGCACATTTCCACGAATGGCTCACAGGAGGAGGTCTTCTCTATATCAAAAGGAATAGTATCAAGATCGGAACAATATTCACAACCCATGCAACGATGCTCGGAAGGACGCTTGCAGGGATAAATGTTGACATCTATGGAAAGCTTGCGGAGATAGACGCAACGAAGGAATCATACAATCACCATATCCAAACAAAGCATCTCACAGAGGTCGCATGTGCAAACAACGCGGATGTTTTTACCACGGTATCTGAAATCACAGGAATGGAGGCTGAGCATTTCCTCGGAAAAAAACCTGATGTGCTTCTTCCGAACGGACTTGACATGGCAAAATTCCCGACTTTCGAGGAGCTGTCTATAAAGCACCAGCTGCACAAGAGCAAGATTAATGAATTCCTTTTGTATTATTTCTTCCCGTACTATTCATTTAACCTCCAGGAGACATACCTCTATTTCATCGTCGGAAGGTATGAGCTTCATGGCAAGGGCATCGACTTGTTGATTGATGGTCTTGCAAAGCTCAACGAAAAATTGAAGAAAGACAACTCTGAAAAAACAATCGTTGTATTCTTTTTCATTCCTTCGAATGTAAGGGGTATAAAAGGGACAATCATAGAGAACAAGACGCTTTTCAACGACGTAAAGGACATGATTGATGACAGCAGAGTGGAGATTGAGCACAAAATAATTAACTCAATAATCTCAAAAAAGAAGGTAAACCAGGAAATTTTGTTTGACAAGGAGTTTCTTTCCAACTTGAAAAGAAAGGTCATTAAGTTCCAGAGGGAAGGATTGCCACCATTATCGACCCATGATTTGTTTAACGAGGACTCTGATGCCATACTGAAAATGCTGAAGGAGCGAAACCTCAACAACTCCGAGAACGAAAGGGTGAAGATTGTCAATTATCCAATCTACCTATCAGGTGCAGATGGACTTCTAGACCTCGACTATTATGAATCGATGCTTGGCTGTCAGCTAGGAATCTTCCCGAGCTACTATGAACCGTGGGGATATACCCCCCTTGAGGCAGGTGCATTGGGCATAGCTGCAGTGACAACAGACCTTGCAGGCTTTGGAAGATATATACAAAAGGAGGGCACTGCTGACCACCATCTCCCAGGCATCTTCATAATAAATCGCTATGGTA
>JAFGPE010000059.1 GCA_016926055.1 Candidatus Woesearchaeota archaeon
ACCATCAGAACCCAAAGGGCAGAGATGTTTTGTAGGCTAATCGCCTACAACATTGGCATTAAGACATACTTTTTCTACTAAGCCTATTACATGAAAATCTTTAAATAACCCTGAACAATCCTCCTGTTTATGGTTGTCGGCCAGATTATAGGCGGGGAATTCTCGAGGATACTCCTGAGGCAGAAGTCTGACAAGGGGATTGAGCTTGGAGAGCTGCTAATCTCTGAAGCAAAGAACTCAAGGATTTTGTTGCAGGTGTACGATCTTATGTATGGCAGCCAGATATCACAACAAAATCTCGAACTGATTGCAGGGATGAAGCTGGAGGAGGAAACTCAACTCGAGATGATGGACAAAGAACTCAGAAACTACACCCTTGTTATGCTAAAGCCGTTAATCTTCATAAAAAACAACAGGGCAATGCTGTGCAAGTCATTGCCTGAATTCTTCTCTGGCGTCAGAGATATTCAAAAGAACGACCTGGATTTTTTGGAAAAGCCAAAGAACCCCCTTCTGATTGGAAAACTGAGAAGCGGCTCAAAAACACTTGATGTTGATATCTTCCTGAGAGGCGATGATGTTTTTTCGCATCACATCCTGATTCCTGCGACGACAGGAAAGGGAAAGTCTAATTTAACTTCATGCATGCTCTGGAGCTGCCAGGACAAGGATTATTGCGGGATTCTTGTCCTTGACCCGCATGACGAGTATTACGGAAGAAACAGTCTAGGATTAAAGGACCATCCTGCAAAAAATGTTGCTTATTACACTCCAAAGAACCCTCCGCCGGGATGCAAAACCTTGAAGATAAATATCAAATCACTAAAGCCAAGCCATTTTAACGGCGTTGTGAACTTTTCTGACCCGCAAAGACAGGCACTTTACTCTTATTACAAAAAATTCGGAACTTCATGGATAAATGCAATACTCTCTGAATCAAAATTGGATGTAAACTTCATGGAGGATACATTAAATGTTGTGAAGAGAAGAATAATCTCTTTGCTTGATGTTGACACTGCTGGAGGAATGTCTGCAAGAGGAGTCTTTGATTTCACAGCAGGAGAATCAACAATAGCAGACATCTGCAATGAGCTGGAAAGAGGAAAGACAGTCATCATAGATACGTCCGGTTTTTCAGGGCCAGTGGAAATACTGATAGGGAGCATGGTTTCAACAGAAATCTTCAACCGCTACAAGAACTACAAGCTCAGAGGAGAGCTTGAGAGAAAGCCAGTAATCTCTGTTATCCTTGAAGAAGCGCCACGAGTTCTCGGAAAGGAAATCCTAGAGAAGGGTTCAAATATCTTTTCAACAATTGCCCGTGAGGGAAGAAAGTTCAAGATTGGGCTTACGGCAATAACCCAGCTTCCATCATTGATTCCGCGGGAGATTCTTGCAAATATGAACACAAAAATCATTCTCGGGATAGAGATGGCTCCAGAGCGGCAGGCAATAATAGATAGTGCTGCTCAGGATTTGAGCAATGACAACAGAAACATTGCATCGTTAGACAGGGGGGAAGCCATTGTCACAAGCAACTTTGCAAGATTTGCAACACCTGTGAAGATTCCGTTGTTTTCTGACTTAGTGAATGAAACAAAATCACAGGAGAAAAAGGTGAGGAAGGAGTTTTTGGGAATAAATTAAGAATGTTCCTTTAAAAGACTGACACTGAAATCATCGTTGAGCAAGCCACAAAACACATATAAACACCAATTCTTCCCAAAAACAATTATGAAATTCGCACATCTTGCAGATTGCCACATTGGAGCATGGAGGGAACCAAAGCTCGCAGAGCTTTCGATGAAATCGTTTCGAGAGGCGATAGACCGCTGTATAAAGAAGAATGTTGATTTTATTCTCATAAGCGGGGATTTGTTCAACACATCCCTGCCAAGTCTCGATAAGCTGAAGGATGTTGTTAAGATATTGATGGAGCTTAGAAAGAAAGAAATTCCTGTTTACCTCATTGCAGGAAGCCATGATTTCTCCCCCAGTGGAAAGACGATGCTTGACGTTTTGGAGGGCGCAGAGCTGCTTGTTAATGTAGTGAGGGGAAAGGAAGAGGATGGAAAACTTAGATTAAAATTCGCTGTCGATAAGAAGACAGGAGCAAAGATAACGGGGCTTCTTGGAAGAAGGGGAACGCTGGAGAAGAGCTACTATGAGAGTCTTGACAGGCAAGCGTTGGAAGATGAGGACGGCTTCAAGATTTTTATGCTGCATTCAGGAATCACAGAGTTCATGCCGTCTGAGATGGGCAAGGTCGAATCAATTCCATTGTCCCTTCTGCCAAAAACCTTTGACTACTATGCAGCAGGCCACATTCATTATGTCTTTCAAAGGGATGAGAATAAGTATGGCATAATCGCTTATCCCGGACCATTGTTTCCTAACAACTTTTCGGAATTGGAAGAACTTCATCACGGCGGATTTTATATCTATGACAATGGGAAGCTCCACCACGAAGAATTACCTTTAGCTCATGTCATGAACATAAAGAAGAACTGCGGCAACAAGAGTGCAGAGGTTGTAAACAAGGAACTTCTGGAAGAAATTTCTGAAAAAGATGCAGAGGGAAAGATTGTAACGATAGACCTTTACGGCTGCCTTGAATCAGGAAAGACAACAGGGATTGACTTCAAAACGATATTTGATAAGCTCTACGGGAAAAAGGCATATTTTGTCATGAAAAATACCTCTAGATTGACGACAAAGGAATTCGAGAGTATAAAGGTGAGCCAAGGGACGGTTGAGGAGATTGAGGAAATGATGATATCTGAGCACCTCGGACAGATAAAGGTAGAGGGAATTGATTCTCATAAGGAACGGGCTCTTATAAAGCATCTTATGAATGTTCTTAATGCTGAAAAGCAGGAAGGCGAGACAAGATATGACTTTGAGGAAAGGCTTAAGAAAGGAGTAGAGGGAATTTATGATGACAATTCCTGAAACAATCTTCTTATTGCTGCTTTTTCTGGTGTTGATTGTTTTTGCCTATTTTCTTGGCAGGAAGATCGGGGAGATAAGGGTGCTGTCAAGAATACCAAAGGAAAGGGAAGAGGCAGTGAGGCATTCCAGGGCTGTTTTGTCAGGACAATTCTCAGAGCAGATTGCTCCGTACTTTCCTGACTTTCCCTTTAGCCCGACGGAAGCGAGGTTTATTGGAAAGCCTGTTGACTTTATTGTATTCAACGGGATGGATGAAAAGCAAATCAAAGAGGTTGTCTTTGTCGAAGTGAAGTCAGGGAAATCAAGACTTTCCTCGCAGGAGAAAGGGCTTAAGGAAGTCATCGACGGAAAAAAAGTAAGATGGTTCGAGTACAGGGTTCCTGAGGAGAAGACTAAGTAAAAAGACTTATTTATTTCAATCTTTTGATAAACTTTCTGTATTTATTTATCATGAATTTAATGTCCTCTGTGAACTTATCAGGATTTCTTTTTATTTCTTCATCGAGCTCTTCCAAAGAAAATGTCTCGATGCCGCAGCTCTCACAATCCTTGAATTTCATGCTGCCATCATAATAGCCAACATACATCGCGCTTATCCATGGCTGCATGAATCTTTTTCCATCATTCATGATTCTGACAGACTGGAAATTATTTATCTCGTCAACTTTCTTTAATATCCCACTAGTGTTTAGGTCAACTGTCTTGACCATCCTGTCAAACTCTTTTGGTTCAACCACTGTTGCAGGAAAGCCAAGTTCCTCAGAACATTCTTTGATTACAGTTGCATTCCACGTTTCATTTGCTTTTACATGTCCGCCAACTGTCTTGTCATATAGGTCCAGGTTATACTTTTTCAGCCTGCTTCTCTTTTGCAGGTAGATTCTTCCACGGGAATTCATCAGTATCAGCCGTATGCCCTTTACTTGCCTGTTGATTTTACCTTTTTCAAAATACTCCCTTGTGATTTCAGAATAAAGCTCATCTCTTTCCTGCGTGCCAAGAAACTTCCCTTTCAAATCATATGTGTCCAGCAGTTCGGCCATAAGCAGTGTAGCAGGGTTCTCATTATTAAATCTTTTCATTGTTCATTCATCCCTCCCCTGGTGATTATTTGTCGGATGCTCGTGACCCATCATCTGTCTTTCCTTCAGTTCCTCGATGTGCCTTACCTTGTTTTCGAGTAGTTTGCTTAAGTCTTTTGTAATGTCTACAAGTAGCATTGAGAAGTGATGGCCGCCAAGGAAATGAGGCATTATGACATAGTCCGCCCCCTCGTCATAGAGATCAAGCGCCTCATTTATCCGATTAGCAGTGACAATCACAAGCGCCTTGTGGGTCTCTCTCTTGATCTGCTTCAACAACAGCATGTTGTCTTTTTTTACAGGGACAGTGCTTATTATTATCTCGGCGTCTCTGAAATTTATTCTTCTAAGGATTTCCATGTCACCTATGTCGCCATAGATGCAAGGTATCTTATGCTTCATTAAATTCTTTATTACGTCAGGATTGAAGTCAACAACCATGAAGCTTTTTTTCAGCTTTTCAAGGGTTTTGCCAATGGAATATGCAATTCTGTCATAGCCAATTAAGATGGAACTATACTTTGAATGCGTTTCTCCATATCTGAGCTCTTTTTTCCTCTTTCCAATGCTGTCAAGGAAGCTTATTGCATTTGAAAACACCGAATATATCTTATTGTCATATTTTATTGTATATGAGGCAAAGGTCATCGTAACTGTCGCGATAATTACCGTCATCGAAAGCAAATCCTGCGACACATGACCCATGTTGAATCCCTGGGCAACGATTATTAATCCAAACTCGCTAATTTCTGCAAGGCTTATTCCTGTTAGAAACGCTGTTTTCTTAGTGTAGCCAAATGCAGCAGCGATTATCGTTGTTATAAAAGGCTTAACAAGCATTACGAAGAATGCAAGAATTGCCAGAGGGATGAGGATTTTCAATGATGAGAAGATTACAAGCTCTGTTCCCAGCGTCACAAAAAACATCGTGGCAAAGAAATCCCTCAGTGGCTTGACCCTTGCAACTATTTCCAGGTTATATGGAAGGTTTGCCAGGGATACTCCTGCAAGAAATGCTCCGACGACAATCGAGAATTTAAAGAAGACCGCAAGTATGCTGAAGAAGAAGCACACAGTGAGCGACAGCAGAAACAGCATCTCCTGGCTTTTTGCAGCGACCTTAAAGATCGCAGGAAAGACGCTTCTGCTTAGTACAAACATCAGGGCAATTATGAATAGGCCCTTTATCACTGAAAGCAGGAATGTGACAACAGAAAACTCTGCAATGTTGCTTAAAATTGACATGCCGATTATTGCCCAGAGGTCTTCCACGAGAAGCATTCCTATCAATATCCTGCCGTGCAGTGTATCCAACTCCATCTTGTCAGATAGCAGCTTTATTACAACCATTGTGGATGAGAAAGAAATAATCATCCCGAGATAAACAGAGGTCATTGTGCCAAAGCCAAGAATGTTCCCAACAAGGAATCCAAAGAAGAAAAGCAGGATAATCTGGAGGCTTCCTCCAACCGATGCAATCATCCCAATATCCTTCAGCTTTCTCAAGTCGAGCTGCAATCCAACAACAAAAAGCAGGAAAGCAATTCCTATCTCGGAAAGAGTGCTTATTGTATTAAGATCATTGATTAAGCCAAGAGCCAACGGCCCTATTATCACGCCTGCGATAACATAGGCAGGGATTAATGGCTGCTTTAGAAGCTTGGCAATAAAGCCGACTATTGTAGCCATTATGATAATCACGCCAATCTGAAAAAATATGTTCTCTAACATCTTGCCTCTTTTTTAACTGTATTCTATAACTTTCTTTATCTTTACTGCAATATTGTACTTTTTAAATAATTTATGGAATGCGATACTTGATTCCAACGGAACCAACAAGCATCCTTTACCCAATCTTTCACCGTTTAGTTTTTGCATCAATCCATCGTAGAATCTGCCATTCTGCCTATATCCGAGCAGTTGTTTGTTAAACAGCACTCTTTTGGAATTTGGCTTGATGTTCTCCCATATAAAAAATGCCCGGTGCTTTCCCGATCTAACATCTGTCTTGAATTTTCCATAAATTACCAGGCCATTTGCAATGATGCTTGGCTTAAGTTCTTTCCATTCATCCAGGTTGCCTATTGTGAGTTTAATCTCATTCTCTATTCCAAGCAGTTTCCAGTAGTTTTTGTGCTTTGTCGAGGCAAGAAAATCTTCCAAACACTTCCTTATTGATTGCTCTGTCCTTGTGTTTCTTTTGACAATATCGACGAACAGGTCAATATCGCTTGTTTCTGAAGACTCTTCCCTTGCAGCAGAGCCAAACAGGATGATGTTTCTAATCAAATCCCTTTGCTCAATTTTCTGAATCAGAAAAGATGCAAAGTCCATGGCGTATGGAATAAGCTTAGACTTCATCTAACCCTGCCTCGCGGAATCTTTTTTTTAGTTCATTGAGATTACTTATCACTTCCTGAACGACTTCTGCCTTCTGCGGCGTGCCATAACAAAGCGTGTTTCTCTTTTCTTCTATCTTGTAAATCAAATCAAGTATATCCTTCTTTCCAGGAAAATCAAACGGAAACTTATCTCTTATGGTGTTCTTCGATTTCAGCCATTCATGCTTGATTATGAATCCCGGGTCAATTAGTGATTTCTTGTGCAAGAGAATCTCAAGCATATCTGCACAAGCAACCGAAGCATTAAAGCCAATGTTTCTTTGTCTTTCGACCAGGCCCTTTTCTATGCTTTCGTCGATAACTTCAAGGCTTTCTTTCAGCCTTTCCAGATGGGACTCTGTTTTCATGGTTTCACTTGAAACTACTCCATAGTTTCATATGCAACTAAGACATCATGATATTTAAATCTTTCGGTTCATTTGAAACCAAACGATAGTTTCACTTGAAACTATGCCTCAAGAAGTCAATAATGGATGTGATTAACTTTTTTTCATACTTCCTGAAAAAATGGTCAGCACCCTTTATTATCTTAAAATCACAACGAAGTGCCTCTGCCATAAGTTTTCCATTCTCAAAAGGAACATCATCATCCTCTGTGCCATGAACCACTAGAACAGGCACTTTTATCTTTTTTACTTCTTTTCGAATATCGCCATAACCTAATCTGTCATCATAGTATTCTTTGGAAATCTTCAGCCCGTTGTAGGTGAAATATCCTTTCACTTTAAGTTCTTTTATCTGCTGCCCAGAGTATTTCGTGCTGGTCTGCTGCTCCTGGTTAACCACTCCTGCAATGTCGACAACATTCCTTGCGGTTTTGTATTTTGCCTGATTCAGCAATACTTCAACAGCTCCTTTGGAGTGTCCTATCAAACAAAAAACTTCATAATCATTTGAAAAATAATCTGAAACTGATTTGATGTCCTTGATTTCCTTTGATATGGTGGCATCTTCAAACCTTCCTTCGCTTTCTCTGTTTCCAGCAAAATCAAACCTGAACGCATTAAAGCCATTCTTTGCTAACTCATTACATAGCTGTGGAATAAATGCTGTTTCCTTTGTGCAATTGAAGCCATGGCATACGATGACTAATCTATTGGAGTCTGCCTTATGAAGAATTCCCTTTAGCTTTTCTCCTTTTGAATTAATAATTTCAACATTCATCCAAACTCCTCTTTCATCTTTTTTGCAATTATCGCCAGAAAATCGCTTGCAATGAAGCCATGCCTGTATTTCCTTTCCAGCTCTTCACCGATGATTCCATTGACATAAGCAGCAGCGCATGCAGACTTAAACAAATCACCACTTAATGCAAGAAAGCCAGCACACAATCCTGCAAGAATGTCACCTGTGCCTCCAACTGTCATTCCGGGAGAGCCGGTTTTATTAATCGCTATTTTTGTTTCAGAGATTATTTTATCTTCCTTTCTCTTCAGAAGAATTACGTTGTTATTAAGAAATTTATTAAAATTATTATTATTTAACTTTGAATTCTTTAATAATGTCTTAAACTCCATTTGATGTGGTGTTAGAATTGCATCATTTATTTCTTTCAAATCAATCGCCTTTAAAGCGTCTGCGTCAACAACCTTTGGCTTTTTCGTCTTTATAATTTGCACTACTGCCTTTTTTGTTCCCTCTTTTTGGCTAAGTCCTGGCCCGATAAGCAGAACATCGTGCTTTTCAAGAAGCTTTTTTATCTCAGGAACATGCTTTGGCGAGAGATACTCTCCTTTTAATTTCTTTGTTATGATGTCAGGGCATTGTGAATTAATCGCCCATGCCACCTTGGAAGGAGCAGCAACTGTCACAATATCAACTCCTGCTCTTAGCGCTGCAACAGATGCAAGTGCAGGCGCTCCGGAATAATCAATCGAGCCGCCAACAACAAGAACCCTGCCAAAGTCCCCTTTATGCGAATCAGATTTTCTCTTCCCGAAAATCCCTTTTACATATTGTTTTGTGATGATCATTTTGTATACGAAAGCATTTTTCTCTTAATCCTGAATATATTTTCGATAATCTTCTTGCCTTGTTCAAAGTCGACTTGTTTGCCATAATAATTGATGCTGTTCCTAATCCATCTTACTCTATCAAATTCCTCATAATCGAATTCATTAAGATGTTCTTTAATAAACTCGCCTATACAAATATGGGATAAAACCTTGTATCCTTTGAGAATGCATACTGCTTCCAATACTTCTCTCAAAGAGTCATATGCTAGTGAAACATATGCTGAGATGTTTTCTTTGTTCACGTTTGCAGTTTTTACTGCCTTCTCTTTTATTGATGACATTTCTACAAGAGATTTAATCAAGTCTCTATCTATGTTCGTCTTTTTTATCAATCCTTTCCTGAAACATTCGTCTAGATCCATTTCACTTTACCCTGAATTGTTATCCCGTTTAAAACATTATTTGCAAGGTTATTACCTAGCTCCTTAATATTTGTTATGTTAAAAACCTGGATTTTTCTTCGAAGCTTTTTTTCAAACTTAGCCAAATCAGCGATTCTTTCTGTTTTTTCTGAAATCACGACAAGATCAATGTCGCTTGTTTCTGTATCTATCCCGGATGCAGCAGAGCCAAATAGGACGATTGTCGGCTTTAGATAGAAATCATTTAAACTTTCAATTAATCCGCTTTCTCGAATATTTCTGATTGCATAGAACATTTTGAAGTCCCTGTAATCCTGACTATCTATATCTGCTTTGTAAAGA
>JAFGPE010000008.1 GCA_016926055.1 Candidatus Woesearchaeota archaeon
ATCAGGGCCGCGATAGGCGATGATATCAGTCATCCTACGCAGAAGGTCCTTGTCCTCCCAGGAAAAGCCGGTTATGCCGCACATGATATCACATTATTTACTTTATACCAACACAAAATAAATGATTATAAATCTATTCTAGCCACACAAGTGTTTCCACTTTTATCCGCAGCGCCAACAGCAATACTGGCAATCGATTTCCGTTCAAATCTACAACCCCACACATTTTTCCCTATTTTTTTAACATCCCCTCTAAAATAGGAACCGCGAACATCCTTGAATGCCAAGAAAGGCTGCTCCGAAAACAGCTCTTTGTCAGACTTTATGACCAAAGAGTCTTTCTTTAACGTCAATTTCAGTTTCAGCGGAACCTTGTTTTCTTTTATAATCTTGCTGACTGCATCCTTTGCGCTGGCATTTCTCATTTCCACTTCAGGATATGATTTGGCCACACATTTAATCAGATCCAATGCATATCTGAAATCACCGGACAGATCCTTGTAGTCATGGCTGAAAAAAGAAAGTATCGTATCTTTTCCGCCCTTGGCTCTCAAGAAGGCATTTTCAACCTCTCTTTGCGTGAACCATTTCCGATTGTCAGCATCGAGAGACCTAAAGACCCATCTTTTCATATCTCCCCTTACCTGATAATCCCTGTGGCTAGGATGGTACACGCTCCAATCCGTAGGAGAGTTATGCCAATCGAAAATATCTTCAGCAGTATCGTCGATGAATGGTGAGCGGCTCGAGAAGTCAAACGGAATCCATTTTTCAAGCCAGGCGGATGAAGCATTAGTTTCCATCGTGTTACCTGCCCGGTAGCAGGAAGGGAAGAAGTTACGGTCTATAATCTTCCGGCACAAAACGTCTTCATAATACCTGTTATCATTCCAATCTTTATGTATGCCCCAGCTCCCGTCGCTTTTTGAATGATGGTAATGCCAATAAATGCCATCTTTCCACCGGTTTTCTGATAGCCACAGGTCATGGAAATGATCAAATATCTTATGATGCCCCAAGATTCTTTTCCTTGGATTCTGCCTGTAATTGACCCAGTCGACAATGAACCAACTGAGTACCAAAAGATTCCCAAAGCTATCTTTAAATTTAGTTCTAAACTGCCGGGACATGACTTCTTCCACCATTTCATCGACCTTTGACCAGTCAGATCCAATATCCGTAGAACTAGGGCCCTCTGTGTCGATTATAGGAACTATGAATAATGTGCCCTGCCTTGAAGCTCTTCTTATTGAGTTAGATATTTTCAGAGTATGGATATAAATCTCTTGTTTGAGCAAATAAGACAGAAAGTAGGTGTGATATCTCAGTCTCCTGTGAAGCGTTTTTAAGGCCAATAATGCAACAGGCAATACCCCTTCTTTCCTGCTTCTTGCCTGCAAACGCCTTATGAGATTTGCCATCAACAACCGGAAAACTCCTGATTTAATAATATTTTCTTTTAAAAGTCGAATAAACCTGATTTGGTTATTTATTCCAACATTTAAGGCGTTTCGACATTTCCGAAAAGTTTATAAATAACCTATTTATACTAGTGACACTAGTGGGGTTTAAAATGAAAAAGATTGTATGGGCGAACAAATCGAATGGCCAATTATGCATTACAATCCCGAAAAACTCAGGAATAAAAGAAGGGGACATAGTCAACGTGGAGAAGGTGAAAATAAAGAGGATAGTTTACTCGTCTGTCACTGCAGACCTCTTCCACTATGGCCATCTTAGATTACTAGAGAATGCGAACCAGTTGGGAGACTTCCACATCTGCGGCGTCCTGACTGACGAAGCGATAAAATCATATAAGGAATGCCCTATCGCGACATTCAAGGATAGAGTTGCAATCATATCATCATTACGTTGCGTTGATATGGTCATTAAGCAGGAAAGCTTCGATCCAACAGACAATCTCAAACATATTCACGAACAATTCAAAGATGCGAAAATTATTATTATATATGGCTCAAACTGGAAAAAAGTTCCTGGAAGCGAATACATAAAGAAAATTGGTGGTGAAATAGTACAGCCACCATTTTATGAGAAGCTATCTACTCAGAACATAATCAAAAAAATAATTGAAACACAAAATTATGACCGGAGGCCAATCAAATGAAAACTGTTTATGTAGCAATGAGCGCTGATTTTATACACCCAGGTCACATAAACATAATCGGCGAAGCGAAAAAATTAGGAGAAGTTATTGTAGGCCTACTAACTGATGAAGCAATAGCCACATACAAAAGGCTTCCAGTGCTTAATTACAACCAGAGAAAGAGAATAGTCGAGAGCATAGTTGGAGTCAAAATAGTAATCCCGCAGGAAACACTTGATTATACACCTAATCTGCGTAAGCTAAAACCTAACTATGTCGTCCATGGCACTGACTGGAGATCAGGTGTCCAGCAAAACGTGCGAAAGAAGGTAATAGCTGTCCTGAACGAATGGGGCGGCAAGCTCATAGAACCTGAATCAACACCTAACTTATCAACTGACCAACTCATCAGGGACTCATTGGGAATAGGGACCACCCCGGAAGCGCGAATCAAAAAGCTACGAAAGCTTCTAGAGTTAAAATCCATCGTCCGCATACTCGAAGCGCATAATGGCCTGGGAGGACTTATAATAGAGAAAACTAAACTGCTAGAAAACGATGCTGTACGGGAGTTCGATGGAATGTGGATAAGCAGCCTAACTGACTCTACAGCAAAAGGAAAGCCAGACACTGGCTGCGTTGACGTCACTTCAAGGATGCAAACAATCAATGATATACTCGAAGTCACCACAAAGCCAATAATAGTAGACGGAGACAATGGGGGGCTCACCGAACATTTTGTCTTCACTGTAAAAACACTTGAAAGACACGGCATATCGGCAATAATAATCGAAGACAAGATTGGAGCAAAAAGAAACTCGTTGTTCGGAACAGATGTTGAACAGACACAAGACTCAATAGAGGCATTCTCTGAGAAGATAAACGCAGGAAAACAGGCGCAAGCGACGCAGGATTTCATGATATTTGCGAGAATAGAAAGCCTAATACTGAAAAAGGGCATTGACGACGCCTTAAAACGAGCCTCTGCGTATATAAAAGCCGGCGCTGACGGCATAATGATTCACAGCAAAGAGAAAGAGCCTAAAGAGATAATAGAATTCTGCAGTAAATTCAAGAAAATGGAAACTATCGTACCTCTGGTTGTAGTACCTTCAACCTACAACCAGATGACTGAAGAAGAGTTGATTGACGCAGGAGTCAGCATCGTGATATACGCAAACCAGCTTCTGAGGAGCGCTTATCCTGCCATGGTTAAAACAGCAGAATCAATACTGAAGAACCATAGGTGCAAAGAAGCTTCCGAACATTTCTGCATGCCAATAAAAGATATAATAACACTGATTCCAGGTGGTAAATAGATGAAATGCGACGAACTTTGGGAAATACTCAAAAGAAACGAGCTGACCTTCTTCACAGGAATTCCTGACTCCACATTCAAGGGATGGATGAGCTTCCTGAACGATATGAATGGTCGTGGCCTGAGAAACATAATAGCCTGCAATGAATGCGAGGCAATAGCAATCGCTTCAGGCTACCATCTCGCTACTGGAAAAGTCGGAGTTGCATACATGCAGAACGCAGGAGAAGGCAAGACAGTCAACCCACTGACATCACTTGCCGACCCTGAAGTTTATTCTATACCTATGCTACTGATTATAGGCTGGAGAGGTGAGCCAGGCACACAAGATGAGCCACAGCACAAGAAAATGGGAAGAGTTACTCTTTCATTGCTTGATACGTTAGAAGTGCCGTTCAAGATACTACCTAACAACAAAGTTGACGCGGGCGCAGTCATTGCAGAACTGAAAGCTCTTGCCGAGGAGAAACAATGCCCTGTTGCAATAATAATAAAAAAAGGACTTGTTGATGAATACGAAGCTAAAAATAAGGAAAATGCTGAATTTGAAATGAAAAGAGAAGAAGCAATAAAGGCAATCGTCGGTTGCCTTGACGGCTCAGAAGCAATAATATCTACAACGGGCAAAACATCCAGGGAACTTTTTGAGTACCGGCTCACGAGAAAAGAGCAGTCAATAGACTTCTATACGGTTGGAAGCATGGGGTGTTCCGCCTCAATAGCACTCGGAATAGCGCTAGAGAAGCCAGCCAGGCAAGTGTTCATATTCGACGGGGATGGAGCGGCAATAATGCAAATGGGTGCCTTATCCACAATAGGTCACTACAAACCAAATAACATGCATCACATAATATTCGATAACCAAAGTCACGATTCGACGGGTGGCCAACCGACAGTTTCAGACACCACTAACTTCGAGAAGGTCGCCATGGCTTGCGGCTACAAATCAGCAACAACAGTAATAAAACAAGAAAAACTGAAATCATCTGTGCTTTCGGTTAAAAAAAACGGCGGACCTTCAATGATTGTCGTAAAGGTAAACAAAGGAGCGAGAAAAGATCTCGGAAGGCCTAAGAATACGCCCATAGAAAATAAGAATAAGTTCATGAAATTCCTTAAGATTTCGCGAGGTGTAAAATGATAGAGTACTACAATCCCGTTGATGTTATCTTCGGCAAGAAAAAAATAAATAAGATTGCCAGATACGCTGACAAGTATGCAATGAACAAGAAGGTTTTATTAGTAAGCGGAAGAAAAGCTATGCGTGAGCAAGGCATCACGACCAGAATCGAAAATCTGCTAAAGAAAAGCGATTATGAAGTCAAGAACTTCGAAAAAGCTGAAGCAAATCCCACACCAGAGCTAATCGACGAAGGTGTAAACATATTGAGAGATGGGGATTTTGGTCTAGTAGTAGGTTTGGGCGGTGGTTCGGCGATGGACTGCGCCAAATGCATGGCAATACTAGTTAATAATGAAGGTTCCGTCATAGACTATCTAGAAAACAGGAGAAAGCTCGTAAATGACGGAATACCCTTGATAGAGATACCTACAACATCAGGAACCGGAAGCGAGGTCACTATGTGGTCAACAATCTGGGATGCGAGCGCAAAAAAGAAATATTCGCTATCAGACAGAAAGATGTACGCAAAAGCAGCTGTGGTCGACCCTGAACTTACCATAGGATTAACTCAGAGGATGACTGCAACAACAGGTATGGATGCGCTATGTCAAGCAATCGAAGCATATTGGTCAAGGAACCATAATCCCACCTCAGACAAGCATGCGCTGAAAGCAATCAAACTAATCTATGAGAACATTGAAAATGCATATAAAGACCCTTCAAGCATAACTGCTAGGGAAAAAATGGCATTAGGCAGCCTTGAAGCAGGCCTCGCTTTCAGCAACACAAAAACAACAGCAGTCCATTCAGTCTCTTACCCGATAACTGCACACTTTGGAGTGCCACATGGACTTGCCTGCGCTTTAACGTTGGGGAGCTTCATCAAATATAACTCTGTTTCCGGAAATGACAATATGCCTGAGGGCGCTGAGAGGGTCAAAAAAATTGTGAATTTGCTCGGATGCAAAAGTTCTGAGCAATCTGCAGAAAGGATTGTTCAGATGATGAAAGACATGGGACTCCCAACAAGATTGAATGAAATCGGTATCAATGAAAAAGACATAGATATAATCATAAAAGAGGGATTCACGCCAGATAGAGTAGTGCACAATCCAAGGATAGTCACAGAAGAAAGCCTGCGAAATCTTCTCAGGGAGTTACTGTAAATGAAAGCAATCATACTCAACTCAGGAATCGGCAAAAGGCTCCAACCTTTGACTAACTCTGTTCCGAAGTGCCTGCTAGAAATAAACGGCAAGACAGTTATCCAGACCCAACTGGAGAATCTAATAAGATGTGAAGTGACTGATATCCTGATTACGACAGGCCCATTTGAGGAAAAAATAAGAGATTACGTGAAAAATAGATTTCCTAACATCAAAGTGACATATGTCAACAACCCGCAATATAACTCTACAAACTATATATATTCGTTGTGGCTTACCAGAGATAACGTAACTGATGATATCCTACTAATTCATGGTGATTTGGTCTTTGATAACTCTCTTCTTGAAAGAATAATCAAACAAAAAAAAG
>JAFGPE010000060.1 GCA_016926055.1 Candidatus Woesearchaeota archaeon
TAAACCGGTAATATTAAAACCATTCTCTTGTAATCCCTTTTCTATGATTGCTGGGCCACAGCCAACGCTTAAAATATCCTTGCAGCCTTGAAGCTCTTTTAACAAATACTCTAATTCTTTTTCAAATACCTGTTTCCAAAATTTCGTTTGACATGATTTTAAGTATTGACTCATTTTTATATTTTGTTTATCTTTCTTTTCTCCATCATGATACATGCATTATGCAAAACCGAAATGTTATGTTCCTTACAGTAAGCTATGATTTCTTCTGATTCAGAGCCTGGTTGTAGCCATATGTTTTTTATGCCTAACCTAACCGCTTCTTTCACAACCTTTTCAGCGATATTAGGAGGTACAACCACATCTATGGCATCAGGCAGATTTGGCAATTCGCCTAAAGAAGGATAGCATTTATCAGCGTTTATTTTTTCAACACCTGGATTTACGGGATATACCTTGTAGCCTTCAAGTTTTAACTCTTTGTAGATCTTATTGCCATATTTCTTTGGATTTTTAGAAACCCCAATTACAGCAAAAGTATTCTTCTTATCAAGAAATTTCTTTATTTTATTTTTTTCAAAGTTACTTTTTGAACTCCCGATGTAATGGCCGCTTTTTTTGATCCCGGGATATCTTTTTGGCTTTCCATGATGTTCTTTAGAAGTTTGATTCCCCCATAATGGATCATTTCCATATTGTTTCCACCACCACTCATCATAATCATTCCAGGGTTCGGTAACTCCAAATTCCTCTTTCATTACAAGCTCATATGATTTATTAATTTCCTGCATCTTTTTGTTTGATTCTTTGCCGTTGTTCAGGTCAGGATGCCATTTTCTGGCAAGGTCCCTGTACTTTTGTTTAATATCCTCAACCTTTGTATTCTTTGCTATGCCGAGTATTTTTCTCGCTTTGCTAAGATTTAGACTAAAGATCATATTTAACCCTCTTTTGATAAATAAAATCTTCTTTTGGAATTGGTCCTTATTTCTAGCAGGTCGCTATTTATTAATGATTGTAAGACCCCGGATACGTTCATATTGCTGAATCTGCTTGAGATATCGTTTAGTGTGCATGGCCTTCTTTTCAATAATCCCAAAATTTCTTCCCTTAAGACCTCATCCGTAATCTTTCTTGATATTATTTTTGGCTCTTTTTTTTGATAATACCTTACCTCAATGCCGAGCTGTGATGAAATATCTTTCGCTATTGCTTCGAGTTGCGTTTCACTTATTGCTTCTAAACTTTCAGCATCTGTTGGCCTATGGGCAGTTCCAAGATATATTGTTATGGGTTTGGACTTATTTAATTCCTCATAGATATCCATTAATCCATTTATGGCAGCATCGTCGGCATTTGTTAATCCATCGTAGGAAAATAACAACGTTTGAATAGCCAATTTTGTGTTTATTTTCTTTAAATCTTGAACTATTGATGTAAGCGGCGCGCCGTGATAAGGACGATTAATCTTTTCAAATAAATCCTGATTTGGAGCATCTATCTTTGCAATAACTAAATCGCAGGCATTTAACCCTTTCCTGACCTGCGGTAGATGCACAAATGACGAATTTGTGAGGACAGCTATGGGCACATCAGTTATCTCCTTTATTCTCTTTGCAGCATATCCTAGATTAAGATTTGATGTTGGTTCACCTTCTCCTGAAAAGGTTATGTAATCAGGTTTAGTTTGTTTTATCTTTTTTTTTAATTCCTTAAAATTCTCCTCTTTAATATCTATCTTCTTTGGAGACTGTATTCTGAATACTTTGTGTCCTAGTTGACAATAAATGCAATCAAAAGAACACGTCTTGGTATGGCCTGCAGGGGCTTCCACTAAATCAACACCCAATGAATTTCCTAGTCTCCATGATGGCACAGGTCCGTATGTCTTCATTTTCTTTTGCGCACCAGCACATCCATTATTGCGTTTTCATGCCTTTCGATGCCAACTATCTTTTTATTCCTTCAATCTTGCCACAATTTAATACATTCTATTTTTCCTTTGCAGCTTCGCATAGCCGGTAAGCCATCTCAGTCATCCATTATGAAGACTGCAGCAGCAATGACGCTAGTCCATAGACCGTCCTTATTGCCTTCTGCTGATTGAGTTGTGTTTCTTGTCGTAATAATCTTTCCACTTAGCTTAAAGACCTCTTTTCTCTCATCCCAGTCTGTTTTGATATTAAAATCAATGCCAAGAGTTGATGCGAGCATTGATGCTGCAAGGTCTTCCGCATATTCCCCCGCTTTTTGCCCAGTTACGCCAAACCCGTGGTGCTCAGAAAGATACCCGTATGTTGTTTTGTCAGCAGGAACAGCCAACCCTATCGATGCCGCCATTAACCTGTTTGGTTCCTTTGCTTCATTCCTCGCCATAACCACAAAAGTAATCTGTCCTTCCTTCAGATGCTTTATTCCTTCTTCTCGAGAGATTATTTCGCAATTAGGAGGAAAGATGCTTGAAACGTTCACAAGATTGCATTGCTGGATTCCTGCATCCCTTAGCGCAAGTTCAAATGAGTGCAGCCTTTCTTTATGAACACCTACGCCTTTTGTGAAAAAAACCTTTTTTGGTACCATTTTTGCCTCTGGCAAGCTAATGACTGTGCTCCTTGCAGACATCGTTATTTGTTGCTTTTTTTATCTGCTTGTTCTTCCATTTATCAAAAATGTCTTTCACGGTATTTGCTCTTCCCACATAGACCTCAATTCCAAATTCATTGCACAAACTGAGTGCTCTAGGACCCAGACCTTGACATAGCAGAATGTCTGCTCCATGCAATTTCATCAATTCGGGAGGCAATCCTGTTCCGCCCATGTGCTCGCTGGTATTGTCAATGACTTCCATCACTTCGCCCTCGTCATTCAGGAAAGTATATGTCCTGCATCTTCCAAAATGCTCAGAAACCAAATCTGACTCACCGTCTTTTCCTTCTGTCGGAATTACTATTTTCATTTACAACTCCTCCAAAAACTTCATTAAGGCTTTTGCAATATTTCCAGAATCCCTGATGATTTTTATCTTGAACTGGTCTAAAACCTGTAATGCATTAGGCCCTATTTCACCAGTTATAACGGCATCAACGTTTTTTTCAGCAATCATTTTTGCAGCAAATGAGCCAGCTCCTCCGCTACGCTCAGCTGATTTGTTTTTCAAAGCTTCAACGAACTGAAAGCCTTTTTTATTTGTTTCCACGATAATGAAATAAGCGCATCTTCCGAATCTATCGTCAATCTCGTTGTCTGTTGTTGAGCCTTTTGAGCTTATTGCTACTCTCATTTTTTGAATTTGAAGTTTCCTCCTTCAATCCTTATGGCCTTCCCAGTTACTATGGTTTCGGCAATCTTCTTTCTCGCGGCGACAACCAGTCGATGAAATGTTGGCTGCGAGATATTCATCTTTTTGGCACATTCTCCCTGTTCGAGCCCTTCCAAGTCCTTTAGTCTGACTGCCTCAAACTCATCCATGCTTAGCGTGACTTCTTCAAGCTCGAACATCCTTACCCCTGCCGGCTTGAAATAAGTCACATCAGGTCTGAAGCCCACTCTCCTGCAAAGTCTTGGCCTCGGCATGTTAATCGTGCTCTTTGAATACTCTATCCTGTTCAGGGTCATTCTGCCTAATCCATTCAATCAGCATTGCGGCGTGCTCCTTCTCTTCATCCCTGTTGTGTGCAAGAATCTTCTTTAGCTTTTCATCCTTGGCTTCTGCAAGTCTTGTTTCATACCAGTTGACTGCTTCCAGCTCCTCGATTAAGCTTTGCCTTGCTTTCTTCAAGTCGGTATTTTCAACTTCTTTTGCGTACATATTCTCACCCGTTATGAATGAGTATTCATAACAGTATTTAAATATTTCTAAAAGCAAAGAAGAAAAAACTTATGCAATTTCTTTTAGCTTTCTTTCTATTGCTTCCCTTTCGGACTCAATCTGCTTAAGCTCCGCCTCGAGGACTTTCTTCTGTTCTTCCTTGCTTAGTTCAACAGGCCTTGCAAATGCCTGGCCAAATCTTCTTCCACGGCCAAATCCGCCCCGAAAGCCAGCTCCAAATCCATACGCTCTTCTGCATTGCCAATTCAAATCTCCAAAAGGTCCTGTTCCATCCATTCCTGGCATTCTAATTACCTCCGTTTATTTTAATAAATCTCCAGCCATCTTGCATTTTATTTGGTTTCTGTTGCTAGCTTTTCAAGAGGACTCCTTCCAAATAGGCTGCTCAGGCTATCCTTGGCATTCTGATACCATTCACTAATCCTGTTGTACCATGCGGTTTTTGCAGGCCCATATCCTTCTCCTCTGCTTAGGCCACCATATCCTTTTCTGGCAAGGCCGCCTTCATAATTGTTCCCGAGCCCATAACCCCTTCCGGTCAAAGGCCCTTCTTTGTGGGGTCCTGTTCCGTCTCCTTTTGCCATCTTTATTACCCTCTTATGAATATATATTCATAACTACTATATAAATATTTCGGTAAAATTGATTAAATTATTTCCTCAGCCACCCGATCTGCTCCTTGTCCAGGTCAATCTCTTTAGAAATATTGTCTGCCATCTTTTTATCATTCTTGAAAATGATTTTCATATACGGCACAGTGTTCTGGATTGCCTCCTTTGCTGAGCAATGGGTGCACAGGGCAATCTTTGCAGCAATATCCTTTCTCTTCATATATTTCTGGTTTGCCATCCAGAGCTTGAAGATTCTTGTGGTTGGCGTATAATTCGCAATAGCAGAATACTTCTCTTTTTTAGATAGTGCAATCCCCACAGTGATTAGCTCATTTATGTAAGCGAGAAACCTCCAGTGCTGCCGTCTTTTTATCCTTCCATTGAACACATCGGCCCTGCTTAAGCATTCATATGCCTTGTACAATTCATCTGGTTTTGTATATTCCTTCGGCAAATTTTCATCAAGCCAAAGCATCACTTGATCCATGTTTTCATGGACATTGTTTAATGCAGACAACGCAATATCTGGCTTTGTTGTTTTTAGTATCCTTGTTAGCGCATCCTGTATTGTAATTACCTCATCCCTGCTTCCGAGAATATCGAGGTAGTCCTTTCCGATCTCGCTAGTCTGGGAAGAAACCGACTGCAAATCATTAATCGCAGCCCTCATGTCTCCGCCGGCTCTTCTCGCTAATCCCTTTAATGAAAGCTCGTCAAACTTTATTCCTTCTTTCTTGCAAATGCTTTCAAGTATTGCAAAAATATCAAGATATGCTAGTGGCTTGAACTCAATCATCCTTGTTTTATTTCTAAGCGTGTTGAATTTCTGGCTGAATGGGTCGTTGGCAGTAAGAATAATGGGAAATTGAGCTTTCTCCATTATCTTCATCAATGCCTGTAACCCGCCTCTATCGTTAGTGCCTGACAAGCCATCTACCTCATCTGCAAGAATCAATTTTTCTCCGCCGAATAAAGACCTCTGGCCAATTGCCGAGCCAACAACAGACTCAACCTTCTCCTTGTTTCTGAAGTCAGAAGCATTTACCTCAAGAATCTCATAATTAAGCTCCCTTGCAACAGCATAAACCGCAACTGTCTTTCCAGAGCCGTTAGGACCATGGAGCAACGCAGCTTTCCTGTTCTGTCGCTTGAAGTTCTTAAGAAAATCTCTAATCCTAGTTATTGCCTCATTCTGGCCAATAATCTCGTTTGCTTTCTTCGGCTCATACTTTTTTGTCCATGGCTGCATAATTGTGAAGATAATTATTTTGTTTTTATGTTTTTTGCAAGTAGATTCTAGAGTTATTGAAAGTTAGTTTATCCTAACTTTTCGTAAGATTTATATATATGTTCTTAACTCTTTGTTCCTTATGAACATTTCGGAAGAGGATTATTTGAGGACAATCTACAAGCTATATGAGGATTTGGAGGATAAGTCGCTTGGGATGAAAGCAGTTGATATCGCCCGAGGCCTTAAAATAACCAAGCCAAGCGTTTCAGGCATGGTCAGAAAATTGACTAATCTCGGGCTTCTTAAAACTCTGCCATATTCTCGAATTCATTTTACAAAAAAAGGCATGGCCAAGGCAAAAAGGATTATGCATAACCACAGGGTGATAGAGGTTTTTTTAAAAGATGTACTCAAATACAAAAAAAAGGATGTCCATGATGAAGCTCACATCTTGGAGCACGCATTCAGTGAAGAGTCTATACGGCGCCTTGATAGTTTTTTAAACAATCCAAAGAAATCCCCGTTGGGAAAGGTGATACCACATGAATTTGCTGGAGTTAAGGAATGATGAAGTTGCAGTGATTGTCGGGCTGGATGGAGGTTCGGCATTCAAGGAGAAGCTGTCTTTTATGAATATACGGCTCAACAAGAGGATAAAGAAAGTTGCAACCCAGCCATTGAGCGGGCCGGTGATAGCGGAGATTGATGGAAGACAAGTTGTTTTAGGCAGAGGAATTGCTGGAAGGATATTGGTGAGAAGATGACTTCTAAAGAAAGAAAAATCCTCCTGGTTGGCAATCCCAATGTGGGAAAGAGCGCCTTGTTTTCGAGGCTTACGGGGATAAATGTGACTGTATCTAATTATCCTGGAACAACCGTGGATGTCAAAAGCGGAAAGATAAAAACGAAGAAGATTGATGCTGAACTGATTGATGTTCCTGGAATTTATTCATTGAAGGCAACATGCGATGCTGAAGATGTTTCTTGCAGAATGCTTGATGAGGGCAACGTTATTGTTAATGTCGTTGATGTTACAAATCTTGAGAGAAACCTTTATCTTACACTTCAGCTTCTGGAAAGAAAAGTACCTGTTATCGTCGCTCTGAACTTTTGGGATGAAAGAGAACACAAGGGAATTTCCATAGATGCAAAGAAACTTCAGAAAATTCTGGGCGTTCCTGTTGTCCCGACTGTTGCAGTTTCTGGTGAAGGCATAAACATACTTGTAGGGAAGATCAATGATGCGAAGAGAAATTCCAGAAAGACAAAAAACAAGTGGGAGGAAATCGGAAAGATTGTATCAAGGGTTCAGACAATAAGGCATCACCATCATACTTTTTTTCAGACTCTCGAGGATTTTAGTATCAAACCTGCTACAGGAATACCCTTGGCAACCGTAGTGATCTTCCTTACTTTTATGGCAGTCAGGCTTATTGGCGAAGGCCTTATAAGATTTATCTTTAATCCTTTGTTTAGCCTATATCTTGCTCCGGTAAATCTATTAAGTCAGAATACGGGGGGTTTTTTGCACTCTGTTCTGATCGGGACCCTCATAAACGGGAAAGTTGATTTTCTTCAGTCAATGGGTCTCTTGACAACAGGAATATATGTTCCATTGGCAATGATTCTTCCCTATGTTTTTGCATTTTACCTTGTGCTCGGGCTTCTTGAGGATTCAGGCTACCTGCCGAGACTTGCTGCACTTGTCGACTCTGTCATGCACAGGCTGGGAATGCACGGTCTTGCCATAATTCCGATGATGCTCGGGGCTGGCTGCAATGTTCCTGGAGTTCTTGCGACGAGGATCCTGGAAACAAAAAGGCAACGCTTCATAGCGATAACACTTACCGCGATAGCAATGCCGTGTATGGCTCAAACTGCAATGATATACGGACTTTTGGGAAGATACGGGATCAGGGGAATTGGAACGGTGTTTGCCACATTGTTTGTTGTCTGGGTTGTCGTTGGCATAATTCTTAACAGGATGTCAAGGGGCGATGTTCCTGAAACATTTCTTGAGGTTGTTCCATACAGGATTCCTATTCTTAGCATTGTAGCAAAGAAGTTATGGGTAAGAATTAGATATTTTTCAAAGGATGCTGTTCCCTATATGTTGCTTGGAGTCTTTATAATCAACATGCTGTATTTTCTGGGCATTATCTCTTTTTTGGGCAATCTTGCTTCACCCATAATTGTGCAGTTATTCGGGCTTCCAAGGGAGGCTGTTGCAGCGCTTGTAGTGGGGTTTTTTAGGAAGGATGTTGCTGTTGGAATGCTTTTGCCTTTAGGATTGTCCATGAAGCAGCTCATCATTGCAAGTGTGGTGCTGACAATGTATTTTCCGTGCATTGCGACCTTTGCAGTTATTTTCAAGGAGCTCGGGATAAAAAATACCTTGAAGTCGGTTGCAATTATGGTTGGCGCTACCCTTGCTGTTGGCGGGATGCTCAATCTGATTCTGTAGTGCCAAGCGCGTGTTTATCGGAAATTTCGTTATTTAGGAGACATCATTTTGCAGGACATTGTTAGCACGGGGAGCCAAATATTTAAAAACAATGTTAGAACTCTTTTTCTTTATGATAAAGGTTGCATTTGCAGGTGGATCCTGTGACGGAAAGACTACTCTGATTAGGACTATGCTGGCGAGGGGGATTCAGACTGGTTCGGGGCAGACAAAGGATTATGCAGCGATTGATGAAATAGAAACAAAAATCAGGACGGGCTTTGTTAATGATATTGGAGAAGAAAAGACTAGAGCGCTGCTGCGAAGAAGTTACTTTCTTGTGAAGTGGATGGTTGCAGAAGAGCAAGAAAAGCAAGAGACGCTAATCCAAACGACTAACCCTGAAATCGTCCTTTTGGACAGAAGTGCAATTGATTATATTGCTATGTGTGAATACAGAAAAAAACCCATACCTGAAAACCTGCTTGACTTGGCCAACAAATCTGCTCTGGACTTGGTTTTATTCTTTCCAGTTCCACCTGATTTCGAGGACAGGGTAAAAAAGAAGAAAGGAATGATAATGACACTGGAAGATGCTTTGCAGATGACAGGGATAATGTATAATAAATACAACTCCATTGGTTATAATCCTGTCTTTGTACCTGAGTTCTCTTCAAATAAAAAACAAAATATTGCTATGCGGGTCAATTTCATTGAAAAAACCCTGAAAGAGCGATTTCCGAACATCTATGGGCCTTACTCAGGACAGCCTAAATAAATTATTGAGGGATAATCTTTAAAAACCCTCCCTCGTTTCTTTGGTAATATGGACTTGCCAAAAGATTATAATTTCAAGGAAGCAGAGAGGAAATGGCAGCAGTATTGGGAGAATGAAGGAATCTATCTCTTTGACCCGAAGAGCAAGGCTGAAATTTATTCCTGCGATACTCCGCCTCCAACTGTCTCGGGAAGGATGCATATGGGGCATGCGCTTGGCTACTCTCAGGCAGACTTCATCATGCGCTTCCACCGAATGCTTGGAAAGAACATCTTCTATCCATGGGGATTTGATGATAACGGATTGGCAACAGAGCGCTTCGTGGAAAAAAAGCTGAAAATCCGAGGACAGGATATGCCCCGGCCTGAGTTTGTGAAACTTTGCCTTAAGGAAACAAAGGAGACAGAAGAAAAGCTAAAGCAGCACTGGCAATCACTAGGAATATCTCCTGACTGGACTATCAACTACAAGACAATTGACCCTTGGGTTCAAAAGACAAGCCAGAGAAGCTTTCTTGAATTATACAAGAGAGGAAGGGAGTACAGGAAGAAGCAGGCCTTTATGTGGTGCCCGAGATGCCAGACTGCAATTGCTCAGGTGGAATTAAAGGACAAGGAGAAGGAGCAGGACCTGACCCATATCCAGTTTGACACATCAATCGGAGAAAAGATTACATTTGCAACAACGAGGCCGGAATTCTTGCCTGCATGCGTTTTGATTAATGTTCATCCGAATGACAAAAAGAATTCAAAGTTTATTGGAGCAAAGGCAAGAATACCTTTCTTTGACAGGGAAGTGGAGATAACTGCTGATGAAAGCGTCGACCCTGAATTTGGAACAGGAGTAGTCTATGTCTGCTCTTTCGGGGACATGGAAGACGCGATGAAGATTGAGGAATTAAAGATAGAACCTGTTGAGATTCTGAATAAGAATGGAACGCTCAATGAAAAAGCAGGAAAATACAAAGGAATGACAACGCTTGAGGCAAGAAAAGCGATTGTTGATGATCTGGATGCTGAAGGAAGGGTTGTCAAGGTCGAAAAAACAAAAAGCTTCATCAACACCCACGAGAGATGCGATACTGAAGTTGAAATATTGATGACAGAGCAATGGTTCATAAAATACCTTGATTTAAAGGAAAAGTTCCTCGAATTGGGTGAGCAGTTGAACTGGCATCCGAAGCACATGAAGGTAAGGTATGACAACTGGGTCAAGGGGTTGAAATGGGACTGGTGCATTTCAAGACAGAGATTCTTTGGAATCCCGTTTCCACTTTGGTACTGCAAAAAGTGTGGAGAGATTAATCTTGCAGATGAGAAAGACCTTCCTGTTGACCCGACGGTTGACAAGCCAAAGAAGAAATGCAAGTGCGGTTCAGATGAGTTTATTCCGGAGAAGGATGTTCTCGATACATGGGCAACATCCTCGCTTACACCATTAATACCAATAAAATGGAGAGAAGACGAGGATTTCTTCAAGAAGATATTCCCCTATTCACTGAGGGCGAACGGCCATGACATAATAACATTCTGGCTTTTCAATACTGTTGTAAAATCGTGGCTCCATGAGCAGAAACTCCCATGGAAGGATGTGATGATTAACGGCTTTGTTCTTGACCCTCATGGAAAGAAGATGAGCAAGAGCAAGGGCAATGTAATTGATCCCTTGGTCGAGATGGAAAAATATGGTGCAGACTCATTGAGGTTCTGGGCAGCCGGTTCCAGGCTTGGGGACGATTTGCCTTATCAGGAAAAGGATTTGGTCACAGGAAAGAAGATGGTAACAAAGCTATGGAATGCGTCGAAGTTTGCAATCAAGCATCTTGAAGATTACAGCGGAGAGGAAGCCCAGCCTGAAATAATGGACAAGTGGATTCTTTCAAAGATGCAGAAATTAATAAAGAACTCAACTACTTCCCTGGACGAATATGAATTCTTTACTACGAAGAGCGAGACAGAAAAGTTCTTCTGGCACATATTCTGCGATAACTACCTTGAGATTGTAAAGGACAGGCTGTATAATCCTGAAAAGAGAGGAAAAGAGAAGCGAGTTGCAGCCCAGTTTACCTTGTGCAAGACATTGCTTGCATTGCTGAAGCTTGTTGCTCCCATAATGCCGCACATAACCGAGGAGATTTATCAGCTCTATTTCAGGGAGAATGAAGACGCCAAGAGCATTCACATATCCGGGTGGCCAAAATACGATGAAAGCTTTGTTGACAATGATGTAGAATACATTGGCGATATTGCAGTCGGGATAATTGCAGCCGTCAGGAAGTTTAAGTCAGAGAAGAATGTATCCCTGAAGACAGAATTAAAGTCATTGACAGTTGAGTGTTCAGAACAGGACATGCTGAAGCTTGAGGAGATAAAGGATGACTTGTTGGCAACGACAAAGGCATTAGAGCTTAAGTTTGGGAAAGGGGACATAACCGTTAATGATAAGATGAAGATAGGAATTGAATAACTCTGAGGTGAGTTTATTATCATTCTAGCGTAGTTACTAACGAAAAATATATATACGA
>JAFGPE010000061.1 GCA_016926055.1 Candidatus Woesearchaeota archaeon
ATATGCCGATAAATGTGGATGGAGACAGGTTTGCTTCCATTATCGCAAGCGAGATGAAGGCAGATGCACTGATAATACTCTCTAATGTGCCTGGATTGCTAAAAAATCCTGATGACGAAAGCACACTCATTAAGCAAATCAAGAAAAGTGAAGTCTCTCAATTTCTCGGCTATGCAAAGGAGAGAATGAAGAGAAAATTGATGGGGGCGATTGAAGCCCTTGAAGCCGGTGTCAGGAAAGTCGTGTTTGCAGACGCCCGAATTGAGAATCCGATTGGCAATGCACTTAATGGGAATGGGACAGTGATAGAATGAACAAGGATGAAATAATCGCAAAAGAGGATCTGTACAGTGTTGGCGGATTTAAGAAAAGGCAGGTTGCTATTGTAAAAGGCAAAGATGCACTGCTCTGGGACTCTGAAGGGAATGAATATATCGACTGTGTCGGCGGACAAGGGGTTGCAAACATCGGCCATTGCAATGAAAATGTGATCAGTGCCGTAACTGAGCAGATTAAAAAACTCATAATTTGCCCGAACCTGTTCTATAATGATTCAAGGGCGATGCTTTTGGAAAAGCTCGTCAAAATTTCAGGCCTTAAACGGGCATTTCTATGTAATTCAGGAACAGAAGCGGTAGAGGCTGCAATAAAATTCGCAAGGATATCGACAGGAAAGAAGGAGATAATCGCTGCCATGAAATCGTTCCACGGCAGGACATTTGGCGCGTTAAGTGCTACCTGGAAGAAAGAATACCGGGAGCCGTTTGAGCCTTTGGTGCCAGGCTTCAATCATGTTCCATTCAATAACATGGAGGAGTTAGAAAAGACAGTTACAGATAACACCGCTGCAATACTGCTTGAGGTTGTACAGGGGGAAGGCGGAGTGAATATTGGAAGCAGGGAGTATTTTTCACAGGTAAGGGAACTCTGTGATGAAAAGAACATTCTTCTTATCATAGATGAGGTTCAGACCGGTTTTGGACGAACAGGAAAAATGTTTGCTCACGAGCATTACGGAATAAAGCCTGACATATTGTGCCTTGCAAAATCAATTGCAGCAGGAATCCCGATGGGGGCGGTTGTGTGCAATGAAAAGATAAATGTTCCGCCTGGAGCGCATGCTACAACATTTGGAGGGTATCCTTTTTCATGTGCGGCAGCACTTGCATCCATTGAGTTTATTGAGAAGCAGGAGCTTTGCAATAGAAGCAAGGAGCTTGGCGAATATTTCATTAATGAGTTGAAGAGAATAGAGTCAAACAAGATACGGGAGATAAGGGGCATTGGTCTGATGATCGGGGTTGAGCTAAAAGAAAAGCCTGTTCCCTATCTTCACGCACTTATGGACAAGGGAGTTCTTGCACTGCCCGCGGGCCTTACTGTGCTAAGGTATCTTCCTCCGCTTGTAATAACAAAAGAGCAGATTGATATTGTAGTTGAAAAAACAAGGGAAGTTCTCCAATGACAGAATTAATAAGACAGATGGTTGAAATATACAGCCCTAGCGGTAAAGAGGAAAAGCTTGCGGATTTTCTGGTAAAAGAGACAGAAAAGCTTGGATTCAAGGCATACAAGGATGAAGTGGGAAATTTTATTTGCGAAAAAGGCGATGGAAAAACAATAATGCTTGTTGGCCACATCGATACTGTTCCTGGAGAGATAAAGGTGAGGGTTGAGGGTAACAGGCTCTATGGCAGAGGCTCTGTTGACGCAAAAAGCTGCATCGCTACATTCATCAATGCCGCATCGAAGGCAAAAACAGACAAAAGAATAATTGTTGTTGGAGCTGTCGACGAGGAAAAGGATTCCAAGGGTGCAAAAAATCTCCTGAAAAAATACAACCCCGAATGCATAATAATAGGGGAACCCTCTGGCTGGAATTGTGTAACGCTTGGTTACAAAGGAATCGCGCTGGTGGAGTTCTTCATGCAAAAGGAAATGGAGCATAATGCAAGAAGAGTCCCTTCAAGCAAAGAAGAGGCTGTGTTCTTTTATCACAAGCTCGCTGAATACTGCAAAAAATACAACGAGGGAAAATCAATATTCCACACGCTCGATCCTGCAATCCTTGAGATAAAAACAAATGATGAAGCATTCAGCGAGAGCTGCAGACTAAAAGTCTCATTCAGGACTCCGCCGAACTATTCTGTTGAGGAGCTCAAGGGTTTTATTGACGGAATAAAAAATGGAGCTGAAATAACTTTCAGGGTTCATGACACACCTGTCGAGCAGAAGAAGAATAACTTTCTTGTGAGAAGCTTTTTGAAGAATATAAGGAAGAACAACGGTCAGCCGAAGTTCAAACTGAAGACAGGAACCTCAGACATGAACATCCTTCAGGAGTATAAGGTGCCGATTGTTGCTTATGGACCGGGAGACTCAACTCTTGACCACACTCCAAACGAGCACCTGGAATTGGCAGAGTATGAAAAGGCAATTAGTGTTCTAACTGATGTGCTGGAAGGATTGTAAATATTATTCGCAAAGTTCTTCATTAATGTGGGCTGAGATTTGATACGATATGATTTTATCAAATTCATCTTCTAATAACTCAATAACCTTGTCAACATGTATCCATTTCAGAGTGGTCTTTATATTCTTAAAAAAGCTCATTGTATCCGTTAAATATTTAAATACATTTTTATTTTGATTATATATTGGAAAAGAGGTGGTGGATAGTGAATCCTAGGCTCATAATTATTTTATTAGTTGTTCTGTTTATTCTTGGCTGTGCAAAGGAGAAAGAACCAGAATTGCAATCCTCTCAGGAAAAGATGGTGCAGGAGGATGCCCCGGCAGTAAAACCTGTTGAGCAGGTAAGTGTGGCAGAGGACAATAATGAAGAAGAGCAGCTTGCCAATATTGCAGAAATGCAGGCAGCGATAAGGTCAATGGATGAGGTGAACTGCCAGAATGTTGCAGAGGATTTGGTCAGCGATTGTGTAGACAGAATAAGGTTGGTTAAAGCCTCAAAGAACAAAGACATAAATATGTGCGAGTCCATTGGCTCAGAGCAGATAAGGTATGAATGTAAAAAAGAGGTCGCGGCGTTAAGATGAAAAAATATTTTCTACCTGTAATATCGTTGCTGATTCTCAGCATAATAATTGCGTTTGTATTCGGATTAAGGGGAGTGACTGTGTGCGAAGAACCGATTGACTGCAACAGCATAGCGCAGGACGGCCGCTGCCCGTCTTACATCGCCGGCCAGGCATATTCTGCATGTTCACCCGAGGATGTTGACTGCTGCCTTAACAAGTCGAACAATGCGGATATTGGCGCTGCAAGCGGCAGGTGCTGGGTTGATGTTGATGACCACTGCATTCTTAATCAGTCCACTCATGATATCTTGGTCGGCAATGACATCTGCTGCGCAAACGGCGAATCAAAGCCTGCTCCATGCTCAACACAGTGGAGTGATGCGGCAGGCGCTTGCATTATAGGAAATAATTGTATCAGATGTAACAACGATTGCTGCAGATCAGACGGTTGGCACTATGATACAGAGCCCTGCCCCCTGGGAGGAACTGTTAGCGGAAGTCCTGCCACATGCTATTATGGAACTCAGAGCTGCACTGCCAATGAGGGCTGCGGGGTTTCAAGTGCTACAGCGCCTTATTCCTGTAACATCGGTGGCTGGTACAGCACTTATGTTAGCTGCCTTAATGAGCCAAATCATGCCTGCTACTTCAACTCAACAGATCCCTGTACAGATGGACCTTGGGGTTATAGAACAGACCCTGCGTGCTATCTTCCTGGAACCGCTGTAAACAGCAGATGCTATTATGACAAAGAAAATGACGGGAGGTCAGATGACTGCACAACCTCTGGTTGCCTGGACATAACCTACACTACAGCAAAGCCCGATGATTATTTTATAAACGCTGAAGAGCATTGCTGTTACAATTGTAATGTTGTGTGTGATGCTGTTTCTCAGAGTTGGGTAAGAACAGGAACCTGCAGCAGCGGATGCATTGATGATGGTCCAAAACCAGGAGACTGTCCATGCACCGCAACAGGCTGGCTTGAACCCTGCAACATCCCATCAGATGAAAAAGGCCTTTGCGGCAACAACTTGGATGACGACATGGATGGTTATACTGATTGCGAGGATGCGGACTGTGCATGTGAAAGCTGCGGCACCGGATGGTGCCAGGGAGATAAATGCGGTGAAGACAATGATGGCAGCCAGTGTATCTGCAACTCCAATATCTACAATCCGAATAGCTACAGCACAGGGTGCAGGACAGAGCAGTGTGTCAACAACAAGTGGTGGGAGTATGTTCCTGCAAACAATGGTGCAGTTTGCAACGGTCAATGCGGGAGTTGTGCTTCCGGTTACTGCAATTTCAGAAACAATACCGTCTGTAACATTACACTTGCTTCAGACACCAATAACTGCCACAACCCAAGATACTGCGGCAATGACTATAACTGCCATTACATAAACATTCAAACATGCTATGATGATGCTTATAGCTGCTGCCCATCAGGATGTACTGCAGCGACTGACCCTGACTGTACTGCAACTGCTATTTGCCAGAATGGATTTACCGAGATAGGAGAAACATGTGATGGTTCTTCGAATCCAATACTCAATGATGACGAGTGTAACAACTTAGCTCCTCTGACAATGTGCAACTACACGACTAGAAAATACTGCACAAAAGATTCGTTCGGTAATTGCGTTGATTGCAATTGCCAGCTGGATGTTTATAATTGTGGTCCTGAATCTAATTCAGATTACTGCAATAACTGCAACGGCCATTGTGGAGATGGTGCCAAGAACTGCGATGAGGCATGTGATGGCGGCATAAATGATGTCAATTGCCCTAATCCCGCAAACTACTGCAACTATACCACGAGAAAATACTTTGAGTATGCTGATGCAAACGGCAATTGCAGTGGCTGCAGCTGTGTCTTTGACACCGCGGCTGAGGGAGAAGATTATTGTGCAAACTGCAACGGCCATTGTGGAGATGGTGCCAAGAACTGCGATGAGGCATGTGATGGAGTTGCAGCAAACAATACAGACTGCCCCAATCCTGCAAATTATTGTGATTACAATACTAAGAGATATTATATTTATCCTGATGCAAACGGCAACTGCAATGGCTGCAGCTGTGTTTCTGACACACCTGTGCTTGGAGATTACTGCGCGAATTGTGACCATTGCAGTGATGATATACAAAACTGCGGTGAGACAAGTGTGAACAGAGGAGGTACCTGTAGTTGCGATATCCTGACGGCCACAATCGCATCCAACTGTGCTGGCGACTGCAAAGAAGGCGAGCAGATAAAAGTTAATGCAACATATTCTGGCTCAGACTGCCCGGGCCAGGCATATCTCCAGATTGACGCTATGAGCGGCAGTTGCATTCTCAAAGGCAATGTTGATGATCCCATGAACCAGATGAAGGGGATACAAGCCATATGCACTTCTTCAGGCAACTGTGATTTGTGGTCTATTGGCGACATTCCAATGTCCTGTCTTGGAAAAACAATAACTCCTGTTGCTGCAGGCCTCTACAGCGGTGGATTCCCGGGAATTGGTGATTGGAAAGCCGGAAATGATAATCCTGAAGGAAGCTTCGTGATGTTCCCTGGCTGCCCCATAGGTACAAAGCTTTGCACTGATGGAAAGTGTGAAGTGAACTGCGCTGAGGAGCAGTGCGACAGCGATTCTGTTTGTGAGCCGGGCGAGGGTTGCGGTTGTTCTGATTGTGTTGGCAACAGAGACACATGCGAGTCATACCTTGAGTGCGAAAGCGGGTTGTGTGCATTCACGGGATGCCCGGAAAACACAACCTATTGTTCGGACAATACCTGTAAAGCAGATTGCGGAACCTTTGACGTTGCATGCAATACAAATGGTATATGTGATATGGGAGAAAGTTGCATCTGTGCTGACTGTGATGGAAGAAAAGACAATTGTGATGATGGTCTTTTATGCGATGACCTGACAGAATGGTGCAAGTCATGGCCGAAGTGTGGATTTAATCAGACTACATGCAAGGGAGGAACCTGCAGCAAGAAATGCTCTCCTGAAGGGTTCCAGGGATGCAATGGCAACCCGAACGGTATATGTGAATACGGTGAAGGCTGCACATGTTCTGACTGTTATGGAAGCGATGTCCCGTGCAAAGAAAATCTGAGATGTGACCCTGAATTGAAGCTTTGCAGGTATAAAAGGGTGAGAAGCTGTGAGCCGGTTCACAAAGAAGAGTGGTTTAAGACGCATGATGAGATGAGGTATATCTGTAAGAGCGGGGATGGGAACATACAATCAACAGACAATGACTGCACATTAGGCAATCTGGAGAACGGCGCTGCTCTGACTGCAGTCTGCCCTAAATGCATATGCTGTAACAATTATGACTATGGCGTTATTATTGATTTATCCAAGACAGAGCTGAAAGACAGCTACGATGGCTATAATTTCAGGTCTTGCCCGATGAATGACACTGATGTCGCTTACTGTGAGAAAATAAATGATTGCGTTTACAATGGAAAATGCTATTCCAAATGGGCATTAAAGGATATAGACGGGGATGGCATTGAAGAGGAATGCGATGATTGGACAGAGATTACAGAGGATTGTGGTAACGGAATAGATGATGACTTTGATTCTCTGATAGACCTTGCCGACCCAAGCTGTGATGGCTACATAGAGGGAATCGTAAGCTACGGGGCATTACCGCTTACTCCTGCAAAAATCACCGCTGTCGGCTTTAACAAGAATGTATCTGAAAGTAGCTCTGATTTGACAGGAGGATTCTCCATAAGAGTCAGAGGTGAAGGAATATATGATGTGATAGCTGAAATGCTGGGCTTCATACCTAAAGCTGTTTATGATATATATGTTCCTGCCAAATCAATCGTGTTTATTAATTTCTCGCTTGAGCCGACATCAAACATATGCAGAAGCGATTGCACTTTCAATGGGATTTGCGAACCGAGCTGTGAAGGTTTGTACGGCTGCACGTATCCAAATGATGAGACTAAATACATGTGTTATGGAAAGATGACAGGATTCAGGGTTAAAATAAATGAAAGCCACGAGGTTGTCTGCTGCAATGGTGAGCCAAGAGAGATTGTGACTATGCGGCCTGTTCTTGACATCAATGCAAAAAATGTAGTGACTGTAAGGAAGATTGTGCTTTATGACGGAAAGCTGGCAAATCTCGTCATATCTGTCTTTGACTAAAGCGAAAAGTATATATATGATATGCCCTAAGAAAAGATATGCCAAAAAGAGGGGAATTGATGAAAGATAAGCTTGTTGAATATGCTGAAAAACAACTAAAGAAGAAAGTAAATCCTGCAAGGATAAAACAAAGGCTCATTTCTGTTGGCAATGACCCCGAGCATGTTGAGCATGCAGTAAGCCATGCCATGAAAAAGAAATGGCATCATGTAACCATAGCAGCTTTCACGATATTCATATTAATCATCGGCTTTCTATTGATAAGCAACATCCATTTCCCTCGCGAGGAAGAGCCATTTCAGCCCGTACAGCTCATACAGACGATGCCTGCAGAAACCCCTGAATATGTTCAGCAGGTTGTTAACGAGATGATAGAAAGCAATGATGAAAATATCTGTCTCACCAAGCTTACCAGTTCAGGAATGAAGCAGTTCTGCATGGACAATTACTATCTTAACAAGGCATTAAATGAAGACAATACAGAGTGGTGCAGCCACATCTTTGCCCAGAACATAAAAGATGTTTGCATAAGGTCATGAAAATGAGAAGAAAACTCCTGATACTAACAGCATTTGTTCTGTTTATTGCACAAGCTAGTGCCAGTTTCAATTCCGGCAGCCAGTTGTGCGTCTTGGCATCTTCAACCCAAACCTGTTCAGCAAAGTGCACATCTATCAATGCAGCATGCGGTGATGTATGTGATGGTTCTGATTGTTTTCTTTGTGAAGGAAGTGCATACTGCTCAAACAGCGGTTGGAAGGGCTATTATTGCGTATGCGCCTGCAATACTGGATATGTTCCATCTGGAACCACATGCAAGAAGACAAATGGCCAAACGTGCACAAGCAGTACTGAATGCGCAAGTGGCTGTTGCAGAGATAATGTGTGCAGCAACACCCAAACATATTACTATGATGTTGATAATGATGGCTACGGCACATCCAGCTCAAGAACATTATGTCTCCCAAGCGGCTACTACAGAGCCACGCAAAGCGGAGACTGCGCAGATTCCAATGCTGACAGAAATCCGGGAGTTGCCGAGATATGCAACATAGTTGACGATAACTGCGACGGAACAATAAACGAGGGCTGCGATGATGACAATGACAACTATGCAGACAGCAGCATGACCTGTTCAGGCTCATGGATGGATAATGGTGTATCAAGGTCTTGTAGCTCTAATGGAAATGACTGTAATGATGGGAATGCCAATATTCACCCGGGTGTGACTGATAACTGCAATGGCGTTGATGATGATTGTGACGGAAGCACAGATGAAGACGGCGGTTGTGCAATCAATTATGTATGCTCCTCGGGCAAGTGTGTTTCGACTTTAAGTGCGAATGGTGTTGCATGTACTCTCGACAGCCAATGCACCTCTGGTAACTGTGTTTACAAGGCAGATGGCTCCAGCAAAGTGTGCTGCGATACCTCGTGCAGTAGCACCTGCAAGGCGTGCGATTCAGACGGCGTAGGCTGTGTTGAGATGGGGGATGGCAAAGACCCAAGGGACGACTGCGGTGACTGCCAGGCCTGCTATCACAGCAGCTGTTTATTTTACGACTCAAAAGACGGCTGTCCGGCAGGCTATAGCTGTAATGGACTTGGCGAGTGTAAACTGGATGACGGGCAGTTTTGTAATAATGACCCAAGCAAATGCGCTTCAAATGTTTGCATAGGTGGCACCTGCCTGCCTGTTTGCGACTCAAGCAGGGACTGTGACGGTAAAAGCACATATTCGGGAACATGGTATTACTGCACAAGGGATGGCGGAAGCTGGGCGTGGAGAACGAACAATGACCCTGACAGGTGCACATACAACAAAGCAACGAGGATTGATGAGTCTTGCGGCAGCTATACATCATGCACAAACATCTGTACACTGTCCGGAACATCGAGCAATTATCGCTGCAGCAGCAACGAGTGTATTAAAGAGACTGCGCCATGCACCGAACCTTGTGATGATCTTTTTTACTGTTCTGGCGGCTCATGCTTAGGGGGGGCTTGTGGCACAACAAACTGTCCTTCAGACTACTGTTCAGGAACCATGTGCTATAAATATGCTGCTACATGCAGCAGATACTGCAGCTCAGGAAGCTGCCCTTCATCATGCACATGCACGCCAACAGCAACGTACGCTTGCAATTCAGCGAGTCTGTGCACCACATTTACAGCCAGCTCAACGACCTATTATTGCACAAATGAAGGAGGAAGTTATGCTTGGAGAACAAGCGACAGGTGCGGAGCATGTCATAAGTGCAGCTCAGGCAGCTGCATAGTTGACGACTCTGAAGGCGGCTGCTCGTCAGATTCTACATGCGTAAGTGGCACATGCAAGCTCAAAGATGGCTATTATTGTAACAATGATCCCAACCTATGCGCATCGGGAAATTGCGTAAGCGGCACATGCGTACCGACCTGCGATTCATCAAGGGATTGCGATTCAATATCCACATACGGAGGAACACGATACTGCACAAAAGATGGCAACAGCTGGGACTGGAGAACGAGCAGTGACCCTGACAGGTGCATCATCAGCGGCACAACGAAAATAGACGAGACAGAATGCTCCTCGTACACATCGTGTGGCAACATTTGTACACAGTCCGGAACAAAAAATAATTATCGCTGCAGCAGCAATGTTTGCACCGTACAGAGTGTTGCCTGTACAAACACCTGCGATAATGGATTTTATTGCTCTTCAGGTTCATGCTCGTCTGGTCCTTGTAGGACATCAGCATGTCCAGCAGATTCCTGCTCAGGAGATACCTGTTTAGATTATCCTTCCAGCTGCAATACCTTCTGCACCCTGGGAATCTGCCCTTCAACCTGCGCCTGCACGCCAATAACATATACCTGCTCAGAAGCAAATAACTGCCAAAAGATAATAATATCCGGAACAACCTACTACTGCACCAATTATGGCGGCTCATGGGCGTGGCGCACATCAACAGCTTCTCCGTCATGCACAACAAACGGCTGCTATACAGGAAGCTGCTCTTCAAGCGGCACTTGCGCAGTCTATACCTCAGGCAAGCACAACTGCGGAACGTGCAAAGCATGCGATAGCACAGGAACATGCGCAAATGTTCCAAACGGGCTTGATAATGTTGAAGATGATTGCCCGCTAGAGAACTGCAACAAGGGATTTTGTAATGGCAACGGCGCATGCGCAGCATACTCAGACAGCAGACAACATGGCTGCAATACCTGCTATATCTGCTCTGACTATGATGTTGGTTGCGAGTCATTTGAGGGAACACCTGACCCAGATGATGAGGTCGACTATTGTCCTGACACAATAGGCACATGGGGTAGCTGTATCAGACTTTACTCGGATGTTTGTTCAACAGCAGGTAATAAATATAAAACAGACATTGTAAGATACTGCTCCAAGGGCGCATGTGTTAATATGATTTATAATGACATCCAATCATGCACTGTCAACACAGATGGCTTGTCTTGCAACGGTGGAGTGTGCGTCTCTGGCTCATGCAATAATCAGTATGACAGTGAGAAAATAGTGTGTGAGGGAAAAGGCTACACCTGGCTTCCTACCTTACCATCTTCAAACTGGAAATCCGGAAACCCGCAGTGTGTTGGAAATGATGTTAATGCAAATGGGCAAAGAAACGAATATTTAGTCTACTATAGAATAAAAGGAGTCTCTCAACAAACATGAAAAAAATAATCTGTTGCCTGTTCATACTTGTTTTTGCTATTCAGACTGCTCTTGCAGACGACCCCTGCGCTGTTGCAGATACAGCATCCAAATGCTGCATAACTGATGGAGTTACCGCAATAACAGCTAATGTCGGCAGCAGGGCTCCGAATACAATCCAGTGCCAGATTGCTTCAAACCAGTATGTTCTTGGAGACCTTATTGCCGTTAATGGTTGTGGTGATGCTGACTACTGTGCACTTGACAGCCTGGGAAGGCCTGCATGGGCAGACTGCGGCCCGGGTTGCACAGATTGCTGCTGCCCTGGCAAAACCTGTTCAGCAGACAATGAATGCACAGGAACATGCGCAACATGCAATCAGGAATGGAAGGGTTATCTTTTCGGAGCAAATGTGTGCCAGTTTGACAACATAAATAGCAGGGCTTCGACCTGCAGCCCGTCAAGAAGTGTTTGCTATTACCAGCCGACAGGAAGTTGCGATTATGTTGTCAATGGAATTGACCAGTACGTTGAGCTTTCTGGTGGGGACAGAAGATGGTGCGGAGGCACATGTAACACCAAGGATTGCGACAATACTCATTTAGGCCAATGGTATGATGGGGACAATACAGACTATAACATCTGTGAGAATACACTGCTGAATGGAGGCAGAGGCCTTGGCAAGATTGTTCCCGATGCAACGTTCTGCGAGAAAGGCAATGCAACTGTTCCAAAGAGCTGCGATACTACCGGCATAACACCTAACTACTGCTGTGGGGATGATGCAGACGAGTTCTACATTTGCACTTCAGGAAAGTGTGCATGCTGCAATAATCCCTCAGACATAATTAATTCAAATGGAATATGTGTATCATGTACTCCTCTCACTCCATCTGATTATGATAATCCAGCAACTGATGAAAATGGCGATACTGGTCTAACTGGAGCATTTGGCGCATTGGTCTTGTTAGGTTTTTGCATGGGGCACAATATGATATGTGACGAAAGTGCACCTCCCCATAATGCTGTATGGATGCGTGATGTAAGCACTGTTGAAGATGGCTATTATATCTATCGCGGAACTGTCCATGATGTAAATCAGGCTGTCAGGATTGCAACCACCGGTCCAATGAATGGAGAGTTGCTTTATTATGATTATAATGTGCAGAGTTGTGCAGGCCCTAATTACTACTATTGGGCATCTGCATTCAGGAATTGCGATGGAACAATTAAGGAATCTGGAAAAATCGAGCATAGAATCTGTCGTGATGTTTGGGCATATTCAAATCCGCCTGACCCTACAATTATGGATGTAAGGCTTATCTCTGTCGGCATGGATACAGCAACATTTGAATGGGATGATGAGTTTGAACATTACTGTGGAGAAATAAGAGGGGCTAATGGGATGATACCCTCTCACTACACTGCAGATTTATGGGAATACACAAGAAGCGATGATAAGGTTCAATTATCACTAGAAGGCTTGGAATCTGGTAAAACTTACACTGTTAAAGTAGCAGGATATCTTGGCCATACTCGTGATGTATTCGTTGGATATGATTTTATGGAGTTGTTTCCAAGCACACAAAGCTGCGGCCAAACGTGCTATAAAACCATTATCTTCACAACAACATCAGGTTGCGGAGATAACCCATATTCAGGAGGGGAAGGTGATACAAGCGCAGATGATTGCTACGCAGCAGTACCGAGTTCACACCCAAGTTACTGGAATGTTGCTTCTGGAGACTCAACTTCATTATGCTATCTGGGAAAATGTTGCGGTGATGACTCGCATGAGAATGCATGGTTCTGCTTTGCAGGCGGTTCTGGATATAAAAGCCCTGAAGAACAAAATGAGCTTCCCTTGATGTTTAATGATGTTTCATTTAATTGTCTTGGATCTGATAAGGCCTGTTGCGAAGAGCGAGGCAGTTGTGTTTACAACGGAGTCTGCTATCCGTCACCTTATACCGACATGGCACAGTCCCCAATTATCAATAATAATAAAGCATATCCGGTTGGAGTTCAATCTGACAAGGTAACATTTTGTCTGAATCAAATTGATTTAGGTTTTGGTTTCTGGGTTGATTGTGATGAGAAGTTGTATGTTTCGGTCGGTGGAGGTGTTTCATTTCGTGTTCCTCAACCCTCTACTTGTGAGATATGCGGGGGTAAGTGGACCAACTCAGGCGAGGATGATGTCGGTGAATATGGCGTCATGGGAAATCTTGGATGCTGCGGCGACGACGCAGATGAGCACTACGTCTGCGCAGGGGATGGCTGCGCCTGCTGCAAGAGCGCTGATGCAATAGTAGATGCAAGCGGGAAGTGCACATACTGCAAAACAGAAGGAGAAACATGTGGTGTGGATGGGGAGTGCTGTGCGACAGGTAATTCAGGAAGTGCGATGTATTGCGGAACAACTGATTTTTATGGTGAAACATTGACAACTCCAGTTTGTTGTGAAATAGGAGAAGGGTACAATCAATATACTGAAATATGTGAAAATACAGAGCAGTGCTACCCTGAAGCAAGAGGTCCTTGCGCTTATGCTCCTCCGTTGACTTCAAATGCATGGTGGGAAAGCCTTGGTTGCGTAGAAGGCGGAGTCCAAGCTTGTTGTCGCTTTGACATGAAATATGGAATTCCCAACTATTACGAATACGAAGAGATTGTTACTTATTGAGAAATAATTATTCCTTTAAAGAAAACCTTTCTCCACCCTGATTCTTTGATTGGTAACCAAGATTTGTTCTCAGTTTTTGACCGTATCTGTCAAAATCAGTCGGCCTTACTGGGTCCTGAGGCGTTGCGCTTTCAACAAAGACAGTTTTTCCTCCTGCTTCAGACGAGGGAACCTCGCCATTTGGACCAAATGTCGCACCACCTTCTAGAAAAATATTTTCTGGTGGACTCTCATTAACAACATAAATTATTCCTCCTCTCACGTTAGTATCATCCCCCTTCCTCACTGAGGCCATGCTGTGCGTACTATAACCTCTGCTCCAGATATCTTTACCGATCTTTGTCATCCATAAACCTGTATCTGGATCTTGTTCGATGGGCGGTTCATTTCCAACGACGAAAACAACATTTTCATAATCTTTTCCAACCCCGTCTGGGTCAAACTCAGGCATCTGAATTTGGTAAAAGTCCTTAATCTTTTGCAATAGCTCTGGCGTCATTGGTCTGAGTGTTGCTCCTAGGAACTTCTGCGCAGAGCCGTCATCATTCACTCCGCTGTTAACGTATACTGTGTCTGTTGGTGAAATGCGTAAAGACGCAGCAGGTCCCCAGATTCTGTTGTAAATGTCCTTTTGAAAGTCGTTCTTCACAACATAGATGTTTCCTTTGAAATCCTGAACAAGGTTCAGAGGATGTTCAGGATGCTTTGGAAAAGTAACTGCCTTCTGCCCATCATTGAAAACATAATAAGCAACAGGATGGCTGTTCACATTTGTGAATCTGGCTTCATAAATTCCAGGCGGAACTGCTCCAACAATATCTGTGCTATCTTGAACAGTGAATTTGTATTCTTTTCTCGAGGTTGTGTCCGTGAGTGTCAGCTCTGACATTCCACCAACTCTCTTTATTTCATCCTTAAAATCAACTACTGGGAGTGAGAAGTTAGTCATCTGCTCCACATTCACCGGCACATTCTGGACGAGCTGCGAACCGTGTGGTGCCACTCCTGTTCGTACTGCATTCCATGCTCCTGCTGAGCTGTCTGATGCATGGTATGTGCTGTCATTGACCTGAACAAACAGTCCGTTGGGCAATTGAATGTATTGTATCATTTTTCCCGTCGGGCTGGAAAAGTCTGAAGGAGGAAACACTACATTGCTTCCTTCTCCCATCGAAACAGATTCTTGTCCATTAAACTCAATTTTTTCTTGCACCACTTGATCAATCGTGCCGCTTCCTGTAACACTAAATGGAGTCTCTAATAATTGTGTATTTTGTGAGCTAGCCCTTAATGTGTAATTCGCTCCAGAGTCCAATCTTAGCGTTGCATTTCCTTCTGGGCCTGTTTTTGAGGTTTGAATCTGTTTTCCGTCCTTATAGATTGTAATGTCCAAACTGTCTGCCGGAGTTGAATCTGGATAAGTCATGTGGAAGGTTACGTCCTTTAGTCTGTCAACGGTAATTGTCCCCTGCTCCTGCAAGAAGTTAAAAGACTGACCTAACTGACTGATTGCAATGTTCAGCAAATAATCTCCTGAAGGAATATCATTTGCTTCAACAACAACCTGCTTTCCATAAGGAAGTTTAGCAGCACCGTCCTGAAGAATCGTTATGATGTTTGAAGGATCTTTCTTATCAACCAAGCTGGCTTCTATTGTTGCAGTGCTATCCCCGTACGCATCCACATATAAGGGTATTTGTTCGTTCTCATGATAAGTCACGTCGTCAACATTGGAAGTCCCTGTTGGATACTGTATTAGACCAATGTCCAAAGTGGTGTCTCCCTTAACATCTTTGAGTATTAGGTTATTTGGGAAATGGCCTGCTGACTGAGCCATTAAGTCCAACTCATAAGGCCCTAGTTCGGTCGGTGCTTTTTTATGCGCTTTTGCTTCTGCTGCAATAGATGTTGGTGAATACAAACTTAGTGTGTTGCCGATCTTGAGACCTTTCTTCATTCCTATTACATGACCTGTTTTGTCCTTTACAACAAAGAATATTGGTCCTGAGGCGTATTCTGGGCCAAGCTTAAGATTGACCGTGCTCTCTCCGGGATGAACAGTGTACTCGTTCACATTCACCATCTTCTGTCCTATTACATTGTAAACCTGAACAGTAGCTTCTTCATTTGTCGCTATATCGATATTTGTATTTTGTGTGAATGGATTTGGATAGTTCTGTGAAAGATGAAAGTCATTTGGAATTGCATCATTTCCTTTTTCAACAAGAGTCTGTAAATCTAGCGAATAATAACCTGAGCCGTCAGCCTCGACACTCCTTATCAAACCAGAATTGTTTTTTATATCAATAGTTCCAGGTATTCCTGAGGAATCAGGACGGCTTATTAATCGCCCCGATATTCTGACATCGTATTTTGTCAAAGAAGTCTGTGCTTTTGCTTTTTCTGGCATAAGCCCGAGGACCGCCCCTATTGATGAGCCCACAATAAGCCCCGTCAATAGGTATTTATCTCGACGATTTAGCCTTTTCTCTAGTGCTTCCACCATTTTACCAGCCTCAATGCATCCATTATTTATATATTTTTCGGTTTTTTGTCACATCACAGTGGTGTCGAAAAATCCTTTTAGTTTACGTATAAATAGAAAGGTTTAAATAGTTCTTCTTTATTTATGCATAAACATGGCTGATATTATTACAGATCTTAAAGACATCTTCGAGGAGTTTGTGAAAGGGGGGGATGCAGACTTCAAGGAGGAACGGTTTAATTCTGCTGTAACACAATACTTCAAAGCGATTGCAGTTCTTTGTGATTTAAAGCTTTATGAACAGAGGGCATCTCTTCCCTCAAATCATACTGAGCGCTTCACTTTGCTTAAGACAAATTTTGCAAAAGTCTATTCCTTATTGAGTAAAATATTCAGGGGCTATACTGACTCATACAATATTAAGCTAACAAAAAAAGATGCCGAAAATATGAGAGAAAATGTTAATCAAATCAAAAGATTATTTGAAGATAAGGAATAAACTAAGGGATTATCTGAATGAGGAAATCGTTGATATATTTCTTTTTGGCTCTTTTGTTAAAGGAAAGGAAGAGCCAGAAGACGTTGATTCATGTATCGTCTTCAGAAATAAGGTTGACCTTGAGCTTGTTAATAAAATAAAAGAGACAGCAGGCATAAATCTTCACGTCAGCATGCTTACTGCAGATAACTTCTTTCAGAAGTTCCATAGTCTTGCACAGACAGTCTTGTTTGAGGGAGTGAGCATCATAGACGACAGGATATTGGCTGACAAGTACAATCTTAAGGCAGCTCTCCTTTACAAATATGATATTTCGTCTATGAGCCAGTCAAAAAAAACACGGTTTGTCAGATTATTGAGAGGAAAGAATAATCTGGTACAGAAGCTCGACGGTGAATTTATTGCACCGGGAGTTTTTATTTTGCCTGTCAAAAACGATGGAAAAATCATGGAATTTCTTGATTTCTGGAATATTAAATACACTAAAAAAAAGATTTTTCTGATTTCATAGCCAAAACGAAAATGATTATGCCGGTTGCTGTTGAAAAAGCTTTGAGGGCTCTCTTCATTATAGAAAAGCACCGCCAAAAACACGCCATGTTGATGAACTTAGCTGTCAGTTAAATCTTCCAGAGGGTTTAAAATGAGGCAAGATCCGGTTGTAAAACAATTGAAGATAAATTTATCCTAAAATTATTCTCTTCGGTTCAAGGGCTAAAAGAACATCAAATAAATGCAGCAACATAGTATTGCAGAGGGCGTGAAGGAAGGGGTTGTTATTTAAGATTGATTTCTCACATCATTTCAGGTTTGACTCTTCGATTCTTGTGATAAATGTAAATATCAGCCCGAGCAGGCCAAGAAATATCAATGCACGGGATAACGAGATGTCAGCCAGCAAACCGACAACAGGATAAAGAACCGCGATTACAGCCTTTTCCAGCAGGGAAACTGAAGAGAGGAGAGTCGCGCGGTTTTTGCTCTCGATATTCCTGTTTATAAAATCTGAGAGTATTGGGGCACGAAGCAGCTTCAACCCAATTATGAGAAAAGCGGCAATCAGGACAAGAAATATGTTGTTTGTTGCTGCAAGAGCGATGAAAAGCAGTGCAGGAACCAAGGCTGAATAAAAAAGAATGTTCTTTATTCCAAACAGTTTCTCTAATCCGTTTACATTTGCCAGCAGGAATACAGCAAACAGGTTGGTGCCTGCACCCATAATGCCGAAATATGTTACGCTGACGTTTGCGCTTCTGAGCAAAGACTGGTAGAACCAGAACATAAAGAATGTAATCCCGGACAGCACTGTCGAGTTTAGTGTAAATGCCCTTAATCTCTTGTGCTCATAAATCTTTTTTAATCCTCTAATGGCCATTTTGACAAAATTCTCTGTCGGCATTTTTCGTTTTGGCTCTTTCATTGCCAAATGAAAGAAAATGGCAAGTATTGAGAAAAAGCCGGAGAGTATGAAAGTCATTGCAAGCGAGCCAGGATAGGAAATGAGGCTTGAGCCTGCAATTATTGAGCCGAGCGGAAGGGAAAGAGAAATTCCAAGAATCCCTGAAGCCTCGTATCTTGATAAATAGTATTTTGCTTTTTTCTTTTTCCCTAGCTCTATCAGCGAATCATAGAGAAGCGCCTTGTCTGCTCCTGAGATTAAACTAATACCAATAGCACCGATAAACTCGGCAAGAAACATAAGATAATAATTCCTGAAAATTCCGAACATGAGATAATCGATTCCAAGAGTTAAGCTGCCCAGGGCAAGGGATACTTTTCTCCCGTATTTATCGGCAACAATCCCTGTAGGAATCTCCAGCAATACAATCCATAGAACAAACCATGCTTCCAAAATAAAGATTTTAGTGTAATCTACCGTGAGCCAGTCAAGAAAATAAGGAACTGCCACAGCTCCGAAGAAGCTCAAGTTTCTTAAAAATGTCGCGATATAGCTCCTGTGGACGTTGTTCATCTAAACTCCTCAATCGCTTCGTACACCGGCCCGCTTGGAGTCAATGTGCTTTTAAAGAGAATGAACGAATTTACGTCTATTTCTTTTTTCTCAACCGGAATTTTTAATTTTAATAATAGTTTTTCTTTATCTTCTAAAAATTTTATTCTTGCCAGTGTTATGTGCGGATGAAATCTGTGGTCTTTCTCAAAATTAAATGATTTTAGTTTTTCCTCCACTTGTTCCTGCAACTTCCTCACACATTCATCTGGATTGATTCCGACCCACAATACCCTTGGATTGTGCCGATTTGGAAAAACGCCGAGATTGCTTAATGAGAGCTTGAAAGAATTAACTTTTATCTCCATTAACTTTTCCTTGACCTTCTCTAATCTGCTCCCGTCAACATCTCCCAGGAACTTCAACGTAAGATGGAAGCCCTTCGCAAGAGTCATTCCTTTCTGGCGAAATTCTTGCTGCAGAATCTCTAAATATTTCTTTGCTTCTTCTGGCAATTCAATAGCAATGAATGTTCTCATGGCTCCAAGTATTTATCTCCTGATATAAAAAACTAATTAAAAAACAAAAGAATCAATTTACTCTTCGCCAAAGTTCTCTGAATCCTCTGCAGGCTCTTCCTCAGTTTCCTGTGGCTCTTCCTCAGCTGGCTGCTCTGCAGGCTCCTCGCTCTGCGGCTCTGCAGGTGCTCCGCCACCAATTACTTCAGCAAAGCCTACCTTCCTTAGTACCTTTGTCACTCTGATCTTCACTTCATCGCCTTCGTTTGTGTTCGGTACAAACAACACAAATCCGTTCTTCTTTGCGATGCCGTCGCCTTTCTCGCCGACAGCCTCTATTTTGACATCCAACTCTTCCCCTACCTTTACTGGGGCAAATCTGCCTTGTCCATCCATTTCTGATTTCACCCACTTCCCTCTTATTTGAATTGTACCCGAAGGTACCTGGAATAAGAGATAGAGTTATATTTTTAAATGTATGCTTTTTAAAGAAGGGTGTCTTATCCCGTTAGAATTTCCCTTCGATGATGTAAATCGTTTCATCTTTATTAAACCTCCGCTCTCATTTTCCTCAAGAATGCC
>JAFGPE010000062.1 GCA_016926055.1 Candidatus Woesearchaeota archaeon
GGTTGGACGCACCCCAAGCGCCAGTGATAGCCAAGCTACACTACGGCCCCGTCAACAGGATAGAAGATGCATTGTTTATTTAAAGTTATCTTTGAGGAAAAGATTTAAATAAGATTCATGCAACTCAATAATCATGAATAGCTTTCCATGGATACTTGCAGTGATTGTTTTGCTCCTGATACTTGGCACTGTTGCTCTGATTATCGCCCTGAAGAAAAAGAAGAAAACTCCATCTGACTACTACACGTTTTTTATCATGGGGATAATCTGGATGGCAACCGGAGCAATAGTGAGAATTTTTGGAAACGATGAACTTGACTTCTTCTTTATTCTTGGGCTCGCCTATGCGCTCATCGGCATCATGCACAAGAAAGACTGGAAAAAGAACAGAAGTGAGCTTGAAAAAACAGGCAAGAGTGAGAGAAAACTCGCAACAGCAATCACGGTAATGGTGGGTCTTTTTGTCCTGTTGGGGTTGATTATGCTTGTTCTGTTTCAGAAGTAAGTCAGAGGGCGATTGTCATAAAATAGTCAAATACAACGTATTAAATGAATCTTTGAGCCAAATTCCTGATTTTTCTGCGGCAAAGACTTATATAACTCCGGATAATCTCAAAATAAATGCAGAAAGGCTTTGATACAGGGCTATACCTGAAGCAGCAGACAAAAAGAATTCTAGAGAGGGTTAACAGATATGAGAAGCTATACCTTGAGTTCGGAGGAAAGCTTTGCTATGACAACCATGCAGCGAGGGTTCTTCCCGGCTACGATATCTCGACAAAAATAAAACTGCTGAAGCAGCTTGGGAAGATATCGATTGTGTACTGTATAAGCGCAAAGGATATCCAGAAGGGAAGAGTCAGGAGGGACTTTAATCTTACATATGATAACCAGACATTAAAAGACATTGGAGACATAAAGGATTTTGGATTAGATGTTGAAGCGGTAATCATAACAAGGTTCGAGGGAGAGCAGGCTGCAAAGAAGTTCAGGAAAAAGCTTGAGAACTTTGGAATCAAGGTATATGTCCACACCGAGATTCCCGGCTACCCGAATGAGCTTGACAAGGTCTTAATTGGATACGAGGGGCAGCCATATGTTCCTGTCAAAAACAAGCTTGCAATCATAACAGGGGTTGGAGGAGGCTCAGGAAAGATGGCGTTCTGCATGAGCCAGATACATCATGAAAGAAAAAAAGGTATCAAGACAGGATTCTCGAAGTTTGAGAGCTTTCCGATATGGAACATTGAGCTTAATCATCCGATTAACATCGCTTATGAGGCTGCGACAGCTGATTTGAGAGATGTCAATATGATTGATCCTCATCATAAGAAAGCATACGGCATCACAGCAATTAACTATAACAGGGATGTTGAAAACTATTCTATCCTCAATGACATCATGGAACGAATCACAGGGGAGGAGTTTGAGTTCAAAAGCCCGACTGACATGGGCGTTAACGCCATGAAGGATGGCATAGTTGACGACAAGGTGTGCAGGGAAGCGGCAAAGCAGGAGATAATAAGGAGGTATTTCAGATACTACAGAGAAAAAGTGGAGGGCATAGAAACAGAGGAAACTGTCGAGTGGATGAAAGGAATAATGGACAAAGCAAAGGTGAAGCCCGGGGACAGAAAGGTGGTTGTTGCCGCGAGGAAGGCTGAAAAGAGCGCGAAGGGTTTTAAGAATGTGCAGTGCGGCGCTGCAATTGAAGTCAATGGAAGGATTGTTACAGGAAAGAATTCTTCATTGTTGCACGCTGAATCTGCGGCAATACTGAATGCAATAAAAGAACTCGCCAGGATTCCTGATGAAATCCATCTTCTGAGCGAGGATGTAATAAAAACAATAACAAGAATGAAAGAAGGGCTTCTTGGAAAAAAAGCAACATCCCTTAATGTTGATGAGACATTAATCGCTCTTGCGATAAGCTCAACAACAAATCCTACTGCAAAAAAAGCGCTTGAACAGCTTGAAAAGCTTTCTGGTTCTGAGATGCACATAACCCATCTCCCGACTGCAGGAGATGAAGCTGGCCTTATGAGACTCAAGATGAACATAACAACGGATGCAAAATTATCTTTCTTGAGCTATTTCCAGTAAATGTAATTCTGCAGAGCCTGCATACCTAGACATTTTTGCCATGGAATGTTGCCCTGTAATCAACAAAAGAATGGAAGATGAAAAGCGAGGATATTGCAAGTATAAATGAATATGCCACAAGAAGAACTGCTGAAAGAATAAAATAAAGGAATGTTCCGATTATTCCATTCAGCATAATCAAGTTAGCGAAACTGTTTTGCAGCGGATTTGAGACAAAGCTTCCCACCACGCCGATGACAAAGCTAATTCCTGCAACAAAGAATGCATTCTTGAAGCTCTTCTTTGTCAGCTTGAGCGAGCCGGACACTGAGTCAATGGCAGATGCGCCACTCAAAAACATAATAGGGACTGAGAAGGTGAGCTTGACTGAAATCAAGATGACATAAGCGAAGGTTGCAAGAATAAAGACTATGAGCAACAAGGCACCGAGCAGATTTGAAATTACAAAAGATATTATGACTAAAGCTACACCTGCAAATATTGGCAACAAAACCAAAAAACCTGAGAAGATAATTAACAGCAAAAGTCTTGGCATAAAGCCGAAAGCCTGTTGTGTGATGATGCTGAAATTAATCTCCTGATTCTTCAGTTTGGCAGCAACAGCCAGATTTGCCACGCTGCCAATGTAGAGGGAGAAGACTATCGAGATGACTATTAATGCAATTCCCGTCAAAAGGTTGCTCCGGTTAAACAGGCCCGTAAATTTTCCAAAGGAAAATCCCTTTTCATTCAAATACCTCATGAAATCCTTATTGTCTGTATCAGGACCCTGAAGATATTGCATCAGATTAGTAAGATACTCCTTGTCCTTCAAATCAACATCATGAGATATTGCCTCCCGCTTCTCCGCCCGATAGTTTGATGAAAGCTGGCTATAGTCCTTCCATGCATCATATGCCCCTGAAAAGGAGAGAAATGCCACAAGGAGTATTGCAGGAATCAGCAGCGAAATCATAAAAGGAAAGATTAGCTTTTTTGTTTTAATAACCCCGTTCACACTTTTCGTGAAGTCCTTTTGGATGTTCATAACCGGAATGTTCATAAACTATTATTTAAATACATCGAAAAATTAAGAAAGACTAAGAATCCTTGCAGCGAAAAAAACTATTCCTGTCACTAGCAGGAATAAACCAATCATCAAAACTGCTATGTGTATTCTCCTATCCTTCCTGTCAGCATATTCCTTTCTATGCTCCATCAATATGCCTATTGCTGCCCCAAGCGGAATGCCCATCGCTGGGCCAAAACGAGCGGTTCCTAAACTAAATCCCACCAGCATTCCAAAAAGGATTCCCATTAAGAGACCTGTTCCCATTCCTGCGCCAGGTGCATGTTTTGCTTCCATTTCAAGGCAGGAAACCGAAACCTATTTATATAAGTTACTACGTCTTAGTAGTTTAAAGTGATACAATGGACAAAATAATAACTGGGGTCGACAAGCTGCTTAACCTTGTGAATGAAAAGGGAGAGATTTCCTTCACACGGGCAGCCACAGAGTTAAAAGTCAGCAGGAAAAGGATTGAAGAATGGTGCGCGATTCTTGAGGAAAAGGGGCTTCTAGTGACAGTGCCAACGCTCAGAGAAGCATACATACTCAGCATTGATCATCATGCAGATAAATCAGGATTCCTTAAATCATTAAAGAGACAGATACGGTGTCTTGGCGCAGATGTAATGATGACAGATGAGGAACACATCAAGAGGAAGGAGCAGGAATTAAACCAGAAGGCGATGCTGCTGGAAAAGCAGGAAAAGGCGCTTGAAAAGAACAAAATGATGCTCACGGAAGAGAAGCTGAAAATCCAATCAAAGCTTAATGAACAAAAACTGCTCGAGAACAGGAATGCAAAAAAGCAAAAGGATATCCTGTTGCAGGAGAGGCAGATTGAGGCGAACAGAATCAGCAACCAGGATGAAAAAGAAAGACTGCAGGCAGAACAGAAAAGGATTTCAAGTGAAGAGCAGAGACTATTAAATGTATTGAATGACTTCTCTGTCCAAAAAGAGGAGCTTTTGAAAACAGAACAAAGGATGAATGAATTAATGCAGAAGGCAGAAAGGCGAATAAAGACGCTTGAAAGGGAAAAAGACATCCTGCTGAAAGAGAATGAAAGGCTGAGAACGGATATTTCTTTACTTAAGGAAAGAATGAGAAAAGAGTCAGATTATCTGCAAACGCGGGTCATAGAGCCTATAAAGGCTGAAGAAGCCGCATAAGCTCATCGAAACCAATATAAACAGCAATTAATTCTTCCTCACCGAGGAAATTTCATGAATGAAGTATATGAATTGCTGCAGAAAATAAAGGAAAAAAAACCATTAATCCATCACATCACGAACTGGGTTACAATTTATGATTGCGCGAATGTCACGAGGCAGTTTGGCGCCTTACCAGTCATGGCCCATGCAAAAGAGGAAGTCTCAGACATGGTCAAGATTTCTTCCTGCCTTGTCCTCAATATCGGAACCTTGACTCCTGATTTAGTCGACGCGATGGTTGTTGCAGGAAAAAAAGCAAACAAGCTGAATATTCCTGTTGTGCTGGACATTGTTGGCGCAGGTGCAACGCCGCTCAGAACAAAGGAAACAAAAAGGCTGCTCGATGAATTAAGAGTTGAAATAATAAAAGGAAATGCTGCAGAGATTGCAACAATCGCAGGAGTTAAAGCAGAGATCAAGGGGGTCGAAGCTGTAAATGTAGAAGGAAAGCCGATAGACATTGCAAAAAAGCTCGCGGAGGAAACAAATTCTGTTGTTGTGATAACTGGAAAGCAGGACATAATCGCTTCATCTGATTCAACGTACCTTGTAAACAATGGTCACGAGATGATGGGCAGCATCGTGGGAACAGGATGCATGGCTGCCTCAGTAATTGGATGTTTTGCTGCAGCAGAGAAGGACAAGGCAAAGGCAGCTGCTTGTGCCCTCTCTTGCTTAGGTATTGCAGGGGAGCTTGCCGCAAAGAAAGCAAAGGGTCCCGGAACATTCAAGGAGCTGTTCTTTGACGAGATATGCTGTCTAGATGAGAAAAAGGTAAAAAAGGGTGCAAGGATTGAAATCCAGAGGAATCTCAACAAAATAAGATGAAAGGATTCTATTTTATAACAGATAAAAATCTTACAAAAAACGGAATTATCAAGGACTGTGAGCTTGCAGTGGAAGGAGGAGTGAGCATTATTCAATACAGGGAGAAGAATGCCTCAACAAGGGAGATGGTTGAGACTGCAAAAAGGATAAAGGAGCTTGAAGTAACATTAATCATCAACGACAGGATTGACATTGCGCTTGCAGTGGATGCTGACGGAGTTCATCTTGGACAGGATGACATGGACTTAAAGACAGCAAGAAGGATGCTTCCAGGAAAGATAATTGGCATCACAGTCCATGATGTCAGGGAAGCAATGGATGCGGAAAATAACCGAGCAGATTATATCGGAGTAAGCCCCGTATTCCAAACTTCAACAAAGGCTGACGCTGGAAACGCAATAGGAATAGAAACACTTAAAAAGATAAGGGAAGCTGTTAAAATCCCGATAGCTGCAATTGGCGGAGTCACGCTTGAGAACGTTGATTCAGTTATTGGTGCAGGAGCTGACATGGTCTGCGCAATATCAGCAACAGTTGGCAGAGATGTGAAAAAAGAGGCAAGAAGCTTTCAGGAGAAGTTCAGATGACACAATTAAAAGAGGCGAGAAAGGGGAGGATTACTGATGAGATTAAAGAGGTTGCAAGGCAGGAGTTCATAAATCCAAAGCAATTGAGAAAACTTATTGCGAAAGGCCGTGTTGTCCTGCCAAGAAACGTTAATCATGCATTCAGCCCGATCGGGATTGGAAAATTTCTGAGGACAAAGGTCAATGCTAACATAGGCAGTTCGCCTAACTCGCACAAAATAGATGACGAGTTAAAGAAGCTTGAGATTTGCACAAAATACAAGGCAGACACCGTGATGGACCTTAGCACAGGCGGGGATATTGACAAAATAAGAAGGGCAATACTTAAAAACAGCTCTATTCCTGTAGGAACTGTCCCCATATATCAAGCAATGGTCGAGAAGGAGTCTATAGAGGACGTTACAGAGGACGATATCCTGAACGCCATTGAGAAGCACATAAGGGACGGTGTTGATTTCATAACCGTCCACTCGGGATTGACAAAGAATGCAATTCCGCTTGTTGAAAAAAGGCTGATGGGAGCTGTGTCAAGGGGCGGCTCATTTCTTGTCAGATGGATGAAGCACAATGACAAGGAAAACCCACTATACGACAACTTCAAAAGGATTCTTGAGCTTGCAGGAGAATATGATGTGACATTGAGCCTTGGTGATGGATTAAGGCCTGGGGCAATCAAGGATTCAACAGACAAGGCACAGCTTCACGAGCTCAAGGTTCTTGGGAAGCTGGCAAAGAATGCATGGAAGAATAAAGTCCAGGCAATGATTGAAGGGCCGGGCCATATTCCCCTGCACGAGATAGAAAAGAACATGAAGCTCCAACAGAAATACTGCCATAAAGCTCCATTCTATGTCCTCGGACCTCTTGTAACAGATGTCGCGCCAGGTTATGACCACATAACATCAGCGATAGGCGGCGCCATTGCTTCCTGGCACGGAGCAGATTTCCTCTGCTATGTGACTGCCGCAGAGCACCTAAGGCTGCCGAATGCGGATGAGGTGAGAGAGGGAATAATTGCAGCAAGGATTGCTGCCCATGCAGGCGACATTGCAAAGGGGATAAAGAAAGCTGCAGAATGGGACAATGAGCTCTCGAAGAACAGGAAGAATTTTGACTGGAAGAATCAGTTTGAGCTCGCAATGGACCCTGAAAAAGCAGAGAGAATGAGAAAGGAATCCTGCCTTAACAACGAGGAGTACTGCACAATGTGCGGTAAGTTCTGCTCGATGAGAAAATGAACATAAAAGACTTTGGCGGAGAGTTTGCATTAATTAACCTCATCAAGAGAGGAATCAAGCTGGACAAGGATGTTGTTCTTGGAATCGGTGATGATTGTGCTGTCCTTAAGTTCGACAAAAAGAATTATCTTCTGTTCACAACAGACACTATTGTTGATGGCGATCATTTTTCTCTTGAATGGTGGAAGCCAGAGCAGATTGGCATGAAGGCTGTGGAGATTAATTCATCTGATATCTATTCGATGGGCGGCATTCCAAAGCACATTATTGTCGCACTGACACTGCCGGATGAAACAAGTGTTGAATTTGTAAGGGATTTATACAGGGGAATCAACAAAAGCTGCAAAAAGCACAAGATAAACCTTGTCGGCGGAAATATAACGCATGGGAAGCAGCTGAACATCGGAATCGGACTTATTGGAACAGTTGAGAAGAAAAGACTTTGCCTGAGGAGTTGTGCAAAGGCAGGAGAATTAATCTGCGTCACAGGCTATCTTGGCGGAGGAAGGGCAGGACTGCAGTTGTTCCTAAACAGAAAAGAAGGAAAAAGCAAAAGTCATCATCTTCTGCCAAAGGCAAACCCCGGTGGAAGAATTATTTCCCAATACTCCAGGTGCATGATTGACGTGAGTGATGGACTTGCTTCTGAAGTAAAACACATCTGCGAAGAGAGCAATGTTGGAGCTGTTGTCTACAAGGAGCAGATACCAATAAAAAAAGAGGTTTTCTCTGATGCAAAAAAGCTTGGAAAGGATGCCTATGATTTTGCTCTCCATGGTGGAGAGGATTTCCAGCTGGTTTTTACAATTAATGAAAATAAAATAAATGAGTTAAGGAAAAGGATAAAATTCTCAATAGTTGGCGAGATTCTGCCGAAGAAGAAAGGAATCTTTCTTATTGACAAAGGAAAGAAATATTCTCTTGGCTCAGGCTATGACCATTTCAAAACAAGAATAAAAGAAAAAAAATAAAATTCTTTAGACACAAGCTCCTGCTACACAGCCTGTTGAATTTCCGGTACAGCTATAGGAGTAATTAAGATAGTCGTCGTATAGACACCAGTACTCCATTACTGTTACTGAATCAACGCAAAATTCATCAATGCTGTATTGCTCCCCGTCGTGATATCCTGAAACTGTGCCGGAAACCAATAGATTAAATCCGCCGTCTGTATCAGAACAGGAGTCACTCCAGTAGCATTCGCCATCGCTGCAGTATTGTCCTGGTTCGCAGTATTGAGCCGCTTCGGGATATGTCGCATGGTGGCATACTCCACTCCAACAGGAATTGTATGTATGGTTGTGGAGAACTGCAGAGCTATTTGCGCAGTAGGTTGGACCATAGGAGTCTGTACCGCAGCTCTGCTGCTGGCTTTGTTCAGAAGTACCAGAGCAGTAATACTCCATTATGTTATTTGAATCAACGCAATAGTCAGTGTCGTTGAACAGGTTGTTGTTGTTGTTGTAGCCATATGCTGTTCCTTTTATATCTATCTCGTTGCCGCCGTCTGTATCAGAACAGGAGTCACAATGCCCGCAATCAGCCACACAGGAATCACATACTTCTCCTCCCTCACAAACACTATCTCCGCAGTTGCTCTCATCATTATCTGACGGGCCCGTACAGCCGGCATCATCAGGATAGTCTGTGTATGTGTCAAGGTCGTTGTCTGTTCCATCATCGCATTCCACTGTTCCAAGTTCACTCGAATCAGAGTAGCTCGTGCAGCCCGGGTCACTAGGGTAGTCTGTGTATGTGTCAAGGTCGTTGTCTGATGTGTCATCGCAAGCACCATCGCTTTCATCATTGTCTGAAGGGCTTGAGCAGCCTGCATCGCCAGGATAATCTGCCAGCGAATCCGCATCTGCATTGTCCACACCATCGTCGCACTCTATGGCTGTATTCAGCTCACTATTGTCTTTACTCGAGCTACAGCCAGGGTCATCCGGGTAGTCAATGTATGTGTCGCCATCGTTGTCAATCCCATCATTACAAGCCTTATTGGCCCTTGGCGCTGCAAATGCAACAGCAAGAACCAGAACGGCGACAAGAACTAACGCACTAATCAGTGCTATCTTTCCTTTCTTATCCACTGTATTTCACCTCCATAGTTTGTTTTTTTGAATAGGAAAGTAGTATTTAAAGCTTTCGAAATTCAGCAGTACTTCCTGTTGTTACAAAACAGAACTGATTCCATCAATCTTGCTTATTCGTACAACATTCTCAACATAACTTTCTATCTTTGACTCATGGCTTACAACAATTATCTGCCTGCTGTCCAGCTGCTCCAAAACATCCCTCATCTTGTCCAGCTGCTCTGTTGAGAAGCCGTCTGTCGGCTCGTCAAGTATTATTAGACTTTTTGTCTTTATCTCTGAGATGAAGTCATTTATTACCTTATTCAATGCAAGACGATACGCAAGGGCACAGCTTGTCCTTTCGCCGCCAGAAAGGTTCGAGACAGTTGTTTCATAGCCGTTCTGTTCAATTACCGGGCTGAATTCATCGTCCAAACGAACAGCAAGACTCTCGTCCTCTATCAATGTGTCAAACCATTTCAGAAAGAATTCATTGAATTCGCTGTACAGTTTGAGCATGACCTGTTTTTCCATTGAGGCGACAAGGTTTATGAAAAGCTTATCAACCCAGTTCTGAAGCTGGCTCAGCCTCACAATATTCTTCTTAATTATTTCCTTTGAGTCTATCTCTGCAGCGAGCCGTTTAATAGCTTCTTCTGTATTTTTCATAATCGTCTTCATCTCTGCAATCCTTAATTCATTCTGCTTTTCCCGGTCAAGGATTTTCTTAAGTTCGTTCTTCAGGGCAGCATATTTCTCCTCGATGCCCTCAAAATCCCTCTGCTTCAGGGCGATGGCTGCTGTTTCTGAATCGAGCCTCGCCATCTCATCCGCGAGGATTTTCTTCTGCTCGAGAAGAAGCCTTCTCTCCTCCCCCTTGTCTTTTAACATCCGGAAGTATGATTCCCTTTCGCTAAGCTTCGTTGTGTAGTCAATTATCTCCTTGAGAACAGCTTTGTTATCCTCCATCCTCTGCTGAATTGCATTGATGTCGTTCTTGTTTATCTCTGAGAGATTCTTTTCAATCAAGAACTTCTCCTTCCTCAGATTTACGAGCTGGGCTTCGTTTGCTGAAAGCTGCCCGAGTTCATTTCCTGCTGCAGCAAGCTCTGCCTTGCTCTTCTCAAGTCTTTTCTCCAGTTCGAACAAGGATTCAAGAATTCTCTCTGATTCAAGAATCGATTTGTCAAGCATTGACTTTTGCTTCCTCAGAACTTCAATCCTCTCAGAGTTCTGCCTTATCTTGGAAAGCTGTCTTTCATTCAGGCTGTGCCTGTGATAAGGCGAGATACTCTGTTCGCAAACAGGACATTTGTCTTTTGTTTTTATCTTTTCAAGAACTTCCTCTGCCGCCCGATTGATGGTCAGAAGTTCCTGAAGATTCACATTGGCAGAGTCGAGGCTGCTTCTTGCCTCAACAATTCCTTTTTTCACAGAATCTTTTTTCCCTATCTCGACCAGACATAAGGATATCTCTTTCTCGAGCTTTGCCTTTTTGTCCTCAATTTCCTTCTTCCTGTCTGCTGCCAAATCAAGCTCAGCAATCTTCTGGCTTACGACAGCAAGGTTCTTGTTAAGCTCAAATTTGTTTTGTCTTATCTCAGAAATAAGCTTCAGATCTTTCTCAATGCATGTCTCGAGCTGTTCCCTTGTTTTCTCAGATGGTTTCTCAATCTTAAGAACGTCAAGCTTTTTTCTTAGGTCATCTATCCTTGAGTCTGCAATTGAAATTCTCTGGTCAACCTGCTTAAGCATTGTGAACTTCTCAGTCTTTATGCTGCTGTTGAGCCTTATCTTCTCCTTTATCTGGAGCAGATGTTTCTGTTTTTCCTCAATGGCTGTTATCTCTGCTTCCTTATCTTCTTTTTCCCTGAGAACGGTTTGAAGCAACTGGGAAACTGACTTCAGGTTATGCTCCTGTTCCATTGCTTCTTCTTTTTTCTCTGAAAGCTCTTTCTTCTTATCCTCCAAATCCGAAACCTTTCCCTCCTGTTCCCTCATCCTTTCCTTAAGGAGCCTGACAAAGAACTCTGCATTTTCCTGTATTACCTTGTACTTGTCAATCTGAAAAATCCTTCTCAATGTGTCGAGCCTTGTCTCTGAGTCATCAAAGAGAATCTGCTTCATGCCCTCCTGGGGCGTGTAAACCGTGTAGCGGAAAACGAGGTCTGAACTCTTTGAAACGAGCTCGTTTGGATAGCCAAGAAGCTCAAGAATCCATGTCTTCAGCTCTGTTACAGTACCTTCCTTCTTGATGTCATCGACAATCAGAAAACCTGCCTCTTGCTTTATTCCATCCCTCGTCCGCTTAAGCGTTCGCTTCACTGTGATTCTTTTCTCTCCTAAAGAAAAACCAAGCTCGACAGAACCGGAATTCTCCCCATGCCTCAAGAGGGTGGAACCGCTTAGCTGCTTTCCCTTGGTCCCGAATAAAGCGAATTCTATCGCAAGAAGTATTGTTGACTTGCCAGAACCAATATCGCCTGACAAAAGAACAGAGCCTTCTGGAAAATCCATAGTTTCGTCAACGTAGCTCCTGATGTTATGGAGCCTTAACGACTTCAATATCATGCAAAAGCGAAAAGAATTATTGCTTAAATAGTTTTGGAATCAAAAGATTAATAAAAAAAGCCATTTCACCTTTCATTCATGCACGATACAATTATAATCGGAGGAGGGCCTGCCGGACTTAGCGCAGCGATTAACACCTCGCTGAGAGGGCTAAGCACCCTTGTTATCGAGCAGAACGACAGGCCGGGAGGACTGCCTCTCGTATTGTATCCTGACAAGGTGATAAAGGACCATCCGGGGTTTCCGGTCGGAATACTTGCAAAGGAGTTTGCAAGGCTCATTGAAATGCAAGCCAAGAATTCCGGAGTGGAAATAAGATGCAATGAAGAAGCGCTGAAGATTGAGAAAAAAGAGGACTTTTTTCACATAACGACATCAAACGCATGCTACCAATCCAAAAGAATAATCTTCTGCACAGGGCTTCTTAATATCCCTAAGAAGCTTCCAATACTTGAGAAGTTCAGAGACGTGCATTATAAACTCGGAAACGTTGAGCAGTTCAAGAATAAGAGGGTTGCCGTAATAGGTGCGGGCGACAATGCTTTTGACTCTTCCCTGCATATAAAAGATGTTGCTGAAGAAGTCTGCATCATAATGAACAAGGAGAAACCGAAGGCAAAAGAGAATACTGTAAAGCAAGTTGTTGATTCTGGAATCAGGATTTATTATGAGTCTGAGATAACATTCATAGAGGGTAACAAGTTTACGCTGAAAAGCCTGAAGACAGAAAAGGAAACTGAAATATCTATTGACACTGTTTTCTCGGCGATTGGCTTCTCGACCATAAACAACTTTCTGAAGGAGAGCAACATAGAGGCAAATCCCGACGGTACAATAAAGGTTGACAAGAACTTCGAGACGTCAGTCAAGGGGATTTTCGCAGCGGGGGACCTGAACGGGGAGCCGAAGCTAATCTCGGTTGCATGTGCCCGGGGAATTCAGGCGGCAATGTATGCCTTCTCCTCGGTTAAAAGACCCTACTGGCTAAAATAAATTTACTTTAACTCGACTTCTATTCCGCCGACCCAACCCGCAATAAGGTTATACAGCAATGCTCCGATTGCTCCTCCGATAAAGCCAAAAATCGCATAGAGTATGGGCAGCACAATTATTGCAACAAGTCCCATTCCTGCTGCCAATCCTGCTCCTCCGCCCATCATTGCGGCCATTGGCCCAAGGCTTGCCATCATCAAACCCGCAAGAAGGCCTATTATGGCCATGAAGATTGCCTGTACCTTGGCCACAGAAAGAACCCCTAACTTGGTTAATACAGCCATTGATATCACCTCCGTTTAATTCACAACTATAGTTTACTGTAAATCTCTCCAAAAGCAGTGTAGCTGAACACTCCTGTCACAAAGCCTGCAAATGCAGCTCCCAGCGCAGGTATGAAGGAGAGTATGCTTGCAAGTATTCCTCCTCCAACAACTGTTATCAGCCAGATTAATGCATAGTCGCCCTTGAATGCCTTGGACAACACTTTACTGAAATCAAAGGCATCGCTGAAAACAAAGTTCTCAGAGTAGCTCAATATGGCAGACATCAGCACATAACCAATAACAATTGCCAAGACCGTCATCAGAATCAGGGTGCCTCCCAACCCTCCAAGATTCGAAAGGAAATTTCCGCCCCTGGCAAACGAAACAAGCGTCATTAAAGCCCTAACGCCGAAAATCAGCAACAGGACAATCACAGGAATCATGTAGATTAATGAGATTGCTGCAACAACCAAGCCGTGCACAAAAAGCTCTCCCCAGTTTGTCCATTGCGGAAGCTTCAAATCTTTTTTTGCCGACGACCTTGCGCACTCAAGAAGATATCCTGAGAGGAGAAGATTAACTATTGGCACTAATCCAATCAGGGTTCCTATCGCTAGTTTTCCAAAATCAGAAAAAGGTCTTTTAATTGCTGCCTCGTAATTCACCATAATATCACCTCACTCAAGATGTATATCCGTAATGTTTATAAAGGTTATGTTTATAAATAAGAAC
>JAFGPE010000063.1 GCA_016926055.1 Candidatus Woesearchaeota archaeon
CATTATCCTGGAGCTTTCTGAACTCCTCGCAATATTCGTTCGGAATTAAATCGGGTCTTAAGCTCAGAAGCTGACCAACTTTTATAAAACCGCCTCCGAGCTCGTCCAGTGCCTTTCTTATGACTGCAGGCTGGGTTTCAGTTCTCTTAAAGCCCTTAGGATGAATCCTCTTATGGACAGGAAGATGTCTCTTAAGGTTCATCTTTTCAAGAAAGAAACCCATCTCATGCTTGAAAAGAACATCAACTATCTGGTTCAATCTAGCAATGTCTCTGGCTCCTTTATTGAAACCAATCATAGCTTAACCTTGAAGGATGAAATATTTAAAGGTATTGATTTATAAATTAGTAACCTTTTTAAATAAACCCCGATTCCCAGCCACTATGTCCAGATACGACAGGAAGAAGGAAAAAAGGCTAAAACATCTTCTAGAACAGCATAGGAAGACAAAACCCGGGGGAGAAGTCAAACAAGAGGAGAAAAAAGACTCAAGAGGCTTCTTAAGAAGAACATATGAGGACAAGTATAAGTTTCTTTTAATAGGTACCTTCATAGTGCTTTTGCTTGCCATTGGTCAGATTGCTGTACAGACCATGATGACAGGCGACTTTATCCACAAAGATGTTTCACTAAAAGGCGGAATCACCATAGGCATTCCTGTTGACAAGGAGATTGATCCGGTTGAACTCCAGGATTACCTATCTTCACAATTCAAGGGCGTTTCCATAGATGTAAGAAGCATAAAGGAATACAGTGGAAAGACAACGGGAGTATTGATTGACTCGGATATCAATCAGGAGCAGTGGAATGCATTCCAGGAAACAATAGAAAAGAAGATAGGGATAAGCAAGGAAGACTTTTCAGTAGAGGAAATGGGTGGTTCCCTTGGCTCAAGATTCTTCAAACAAACAATAATCGCACTTGTAATTGCATTCATATGCATGAGCATAGTTGTTTTCATATATTTTAAGAGTGCGGGGCCTTCCATGATAGTCATACTTTGTGCTTTTGCTGATATAATCGAAACTGTTGCGGCAATAAACATCCTCGGAATAAAGGTTTCAACAGGAGGGATAGCTGCTCTTCTCATGCTTGTCGGATATTCTGTTGACACAGATATGCTGCTTTCTACAAGAGTTATCAAGAGAAAGAATGAAGGGACAGTAATGCAGAACACGTACAGTGCAGTCAAGACAGGGCTGACAATGACATTGACCACTGTTGCTGCAGTCACTGTTGGAATAATATTCTCTGTTTCACCTGTGATAAAGCAAATCATGACAATCCTGCTCATAGGGTTGATATTTGACATATTCAATACGTGGATACAGAACGTTGGATTGCTGAGATGGTATGTCGAGGAGAGAGGAAAGAAGCATGTCAAAAATTAAGAGGATATTTACAAATTCAAGAGTCATTGTATTCCTGGTATTCGTCCTGCTTGCAGTTATTGCAATACAGCCCAACTTTACAGTCAAGGGCGTGGCGATAAGGAATGTTGTGCAGAACAGTTCTGCAGCCTTGGCGAATATCCAGTCGCCGAAGCCGACTGACAGCCCTATGTCGCGGGAAAGGATTACTGCAATAAACAATGAACCAATCAAGAATATTGAAGAATACTATGCAAAGATGCAAACTCTGCCAGTTGGCTCAAAATTCACACTCAAGACGAACAAGGGAATTTACAAACTCGAGATACAACCTCTAATAAAGGAAACTATTCTTAACGAAACAGAAACAAAGGATGTTGAGTTCCTCAATGAAACAACAAACGTAACAGAAATTAGAACAATCACTGTGCCCAAGGTTCTGAGAGAGGTCATTGGTGCAGAGGACATTGGCTTAAGTGTTTATGATGCTCCTACAAACAACATCAAGAAAGGCCTTGATCTGACAGGAGGAACAAGGGTTCTTCTTCAGCCGGAGAAAGAACTTGACCAAGCTGACATGGACACCCTGATTGAAAACATGAAGCAAAGGCTTAACGTGTATGGCCTTAGCGATGTTGTCGTGAGGGAATCGAAAGACCTTGCAGGCAACCAGTATGTTCTTGTGGAAATTGCAGGTGCGAACGAGGGAGAGGTTAAGGATCTTCTTGCAAAGCAAGGCAAGTTCGAGGCAAAGATTGGCAATGAAACAGTATTCATCGGTGGAAAGGATATAACTTATGTTGCAAGGAGTGCTGACAAGGCAGGAATTGACCCTCAAAGGGGTTGCGGTCAGCTAAGCGACGAAAGGTGGTCATGCAGGTTCAGATTTGCGATAACATTGACCCCTGAAGCAGCGCAAAGGCAGGCCGATTTGACAAAGAATCTTGCGCTTGTTATTGAGGATGCCGGGGAACAGTACCTATCTGAGAAATTAACTCTTTATCTCGATGATGCGCTTGTTGATGAGTTAAGGATCGGGGCAGAGCTTAAAGGAAGCGCTGTGACAGATATAGCGATATCTGGCTCAGGTGTTGGGCAAACAAGACAGGCAGCAATCTATGATGCCCTGCAGAACATGAAGAGGCTTCAGACAATCCTTATAACAGGAAGCCTGCCTGTGAAGATTGAGATTGCCCAGTCAAACAACATATCTCCCATTCTCGGTGAGCAGTTTTTGAGAAACGCTCTGGTTGTTGCATTGGTTGCATTTATATCTGTTGCTGTTGTGATCTCAATAAGATACAAGAAATCTGGAATAATAGTCCCGATGATGACAATTTTGTTTTCAGAAGTAATTCTGCTTCTTGGGTTGGCTGCACTTATCGGCTGGAACATAGACATGGCTGCAATAGCAGGAATAATCGCTGCTGTAGGTACAGGAGTTGATGACCAGGTCGTCATAACCGACGAAGTGCTGAGAAAGGAGAAGACAGCAGGAATGGTCGTAACATGGAAAGAGAAACTAAAGAACGCTTTCTTCATCATAATGGGCGCATATTTCACAATGGTTGTTGCTATGCTGCCGCTGTGGTTTGCAGGCGCCGGCTTATTGAAAGGCTTTGCTGTAACGACAATCTTTGGAATATCCTTTGGAGTGTTTGTGACAAGGCCAGCCTACGCAAAGATGATTGAGATAATTCTTGAAGAGAAGTAATAAAATTCTGCAGTCAAAGTCTTTACTTGAATAAGTTTATCCCATATAATCTGGCTTCTCTTCCTTCATCTCCTTGCCTTTTGCCTGAGTGAAGAAATCCTGGAGCTTTGAATATGCCTCTTCAATGTCCTTTGTTACACTTGGCCGGACTTTTCCGAATGCTTTTTCGAAGTGCTTCATTTTTACAGTGTCTGCCTTGAGGTCTTCCCTCAATGAAATCATTGCCGCTTCCCTGCATACCGCCTCGATGTCTGCCCCGACATAGCCCTGTGACCTTTTCGCAAGGTTTGCAATATCGACTCCCTTCAAAGGCATACCCTTTGCATGGATCATGAATATATCGAATCTTGCCTTCTCATCGGGAACAGGGGTAAGAATTATCCTGTCAAACCTGCCTGGCCTTAGCAACGCAGTGTCCAGTATATCTGGACGATTGGTTGCCCCTATTACAACAACATCGTTTAGTTCTTCCAAACCATCCATTTCAGTAAGCATCTGGTTAACAACCCTTTCGCTCACCTTGTTGTCGGAGGAAGCACCTCTTCTTGGTGCAATTGAATCGATCTCATCAAAGAATATTATTGTCGGAGATGTTTGTCTCGCCTTGTCAAATATCTTTCTTATTCCCTTCTCTGATTCGCCAACCCATTTGGAGATAAGTTCAGGGCCTTTCACAAGAATAAAGTTGGCTTCTGACTCCGAGGCAACAGCCTTCGCCAACATGGTCTTTCCTGTTCCTGGCGCACCATAAAGCAATATTCCTCGAGGAGGTCTTACTCCTAAGCGCTTAAATGCATCTGGATGCTTTATCGGCCACTCTACAGCTTCTTTCAGCTCTTGCTTCACCTCATCTAAGCCGCCAACCTCTTCCCACTCGACATTTGGCAGCTCTATCAGAACTTCCCTCATGGCACTTGGCCTTACAACCTTTAATGCATTCTTGAAATCTTTCTGGGTAATCATTAATCTCTCAAGAATCTCTTTTGGAATTGCCTGCTCCTCCTTGAGCTTTAAGTCTGGAAGAACTCTTCTCAGAACAATCATTGCTGCTTCTTTTGCAAGAGCTGCCAAATCAGCTCCAACAAAACCATGAGTCAGATCAGCAAGGTCCTTCAGGTTGACATTCTTTGCAAGAGGCATGTTTCTCGTGTGAATTTTCAGGATATTTAATCTTCCTGTCTTGTCAGGAACTCCTATTTCGATCTCGCGGTCAAATCTACCGGGTCTTCTCAATGCAGGGTCAAGGGAATTGGGAATATTAGAAGCTGCAATTACAACAACCTTGCCGCGGGTTTTAAGGCCGTCCATCAAAGCAAGGAGTTGGGCAACAACCCTTTTCTCAACCTCACCGTGAACTTCCTCTCTCTTTGCTGCAATCGCATCTATTTCATCAATAAAGATTATCGAAGGAGCATTCTTTTCAGCGTCCTCGAATTTTTTCCTGAGGTTTTCTTCTGACTGGCCGTAATATTTACTCATCACCTCAGGTCCATTAATCAGAATAAAGTTTGAATTTGTCTCGTTGGCAACTGCCTTTGCCAGCAATGTTTTTCCTGTTCCTGGCGGACCATGGAGAAGAACCCCTTTTGGCGCCTCTATCCCGAGACGCTCGAATATTTCAGGATGCTTTAATGGCAGCTCGACCATTTCCCTTACCTTTGTTATTTCGTCCTCCAAACCGCCGATGTCCTCATAGGTTACCTCAAGAACCTTTTCTTCCTTTAGCTCAACTGCCTCAGGGTTGATCTCTATAGATGTAAGCTCAGAAACAAAAACAGCACCCTTTGGGTTTGTATCAGCAACAATAAACTTTATGTCACCAAAACCGAAGCCCATTAATTCCTCATCGAGCATGCTGAAGATGTCTGAGAAAAAAGGACTTTGGGTCATTGTAGTTTTTCTTCTCCTTGCACCGCCCAGGGAAACAATGTCGCCCTTTGAAAGAGCTCTTCCGAGAAGGCCCTGCTTAAAGATATTCGGAGACGCGTTAAGGATTACTCCTTTCTGCGCCGGTGCAATGACCACCTTTTTAGCCTCCTTGACTGCAATCTTCCTCAGCTTCACGTTCTCCCCGATGCCTGTCTTTGCATTCCTTCTTATTATTCCATCCATCCGGACAAGGTTCAGACCGATATCCCCTGGATAGGCTCGGTCAGTAATCGCGACAGTTTTTCTCTCACCCTCTATCTCGACTATATCGCCTGGATGGATATCAATCTGCCTCATGAAACCAGAGTCTATCCTGATTATGCCCTTATTTACATCATCCTGTATTGCTTCCGCAACCTTTAGAACAACTTCCTTCTCTGACATATTAATCTACTTCTTCTTAGAGGGCTTTTCCTCTGGTGCCTCTCCTTCGACATTTACCTTCGGCAATGGTATTGGTGGAGGAAGATTAACGTCTTTGCTGACAATCAATGCCTCGATATTACACCTTGCAAGAACAGTGTTGAGGATTGCCGTCATAAGGTCATTAGGAATCTTTTTCTTTTCCTTCCATGAATCGAGAATCTCCTTTGCCTTCTTTGCTTCGGCAAGATAAAGAACCTCGCCTGTAAGTTCAATGTAACCTATATCTGGGTCGTATTTGCTTTTGAATAAGAAAATAAACCTTAAGCCGTCCTGCTTTGCTGTGCCAAGGGACAAATCAATCTTCTCGACATCCTTTATCGTAACATTGTTTGAGATTGCAATCTTTCCCTTCACAGGACCCTTTTTCTCAACATCTATCTTAGTAAAATTAAATCCGACTATAGTCATAATATCACCCATGCCGGGGGAATTCAGACGGTTTAAATAGTTTTTGGAGAGTTATTAATTTCATTATTGAAAATAAATAAGGAAAAAAGGGAAAAGATAGAGAAGAAAAGCCATGCAGGAGCAGCATGAATGCGACTCCTGCAAAGGTGAATTAGAACGAATAAATAAAAAGAACACCACGCCTCGATCCCGCATAAAGCAAATTCTCTTTATGCGAACCAGGAATACAAATACAATTAATGGGTGTTTTTGGTCCGAGTTGCCTCAGACCACCACTGCCACTAGTACAAAACAGACCCTCTTCTGTTGCTGCAATGATATTTCCCTTATAATAGGCAATATCGTTAACGCAACCAGATATATCTGTGAGTGCGAGGTTATCCCATGTCTTTCCAGAGTCTATAGAACGAAAAATTCCACTTTCAAAAGTCCCGACAAAAACCGTGTCTCCATAAACTGCGATGCATCTTACTGATGCATTTTGCTTTGGTCGGAGATATTGTTTAGGATCTCCCAGAAAATTTATTTTTCCTGTGGGAACCCAGGTTTTATTTTCTAAGCGGAAAAGGCCATGATGGGTTCCCGCGTAGAGTTGTTCGTGATCAAAAGCAAAATTTAACACAGATATTACGAGGAAGGAATTTACTAACCCCTTATTAAATGTGTTCCATGAATTGCCATTATCAGATTTAACAACCCCGTTATTGGTTGCCAAGTACAAGGAAGAGTCGGACGTTGCACAGACTGCCCAAATCCACTTTTCCTTTATATATATTTCGCGCCATTCCTTTCCATCGGATTGGAATTGGAACAGCCCATCGCCAAAAGTGGCAGCGAAGAGCTTTCCCTGAAACACTTCTAATGAAGTGACAATAATCTCTTTTCCCTTTCCTAATCCCGTATCTTTCCATTTACCATCAAAACAAAAAACCCCTCCTTCCATCGCCACAAACATGTGACCTTGGAATACAATAAGATCGGTTATGGATCGGGGCACGGAATGGGGTTCTCTACTCGAGTCTACTTCCCGGATTTCCATTTCCCATTGAGCAGATGATGAAACAAGCGCAAGCAACAAAAACAGTGTTTTCATGACTTTTCTCCTCTAATTTCGAAATTTGTTAATTATAATTATTTATCTTCACACCTCCATCTACCTCAGATAGGTTATTTCCATCCTTTGTTTTTCCTCCAAAAGATGTTTCCAAGCTTAATAAGGGTTTTTTCCGAGTTTTTTAGAAATCAGAAAAAACTGGCTTGCCCATTGTAATCTGCTCCTCTACAGAGTCAGATCGAATTAGCACAAGCGAAAGCTTGGGAGTTGCCAATTCAAAGCAGATATTATTTATAGGTGTGAACAGGATTTGTGATTTCAGGAGGCAACTCTTCTGCGATTTTTTCATTGTAGCGATCTTCTCTTTAAGATTGTTATAATCTATTCCTCCTGGAGGATCCTTGCTGAGTTGTGCAAGATCGGCTTTCCAACCTTTGATGAAGTTTTCATAGGTGGAGATTAAGCCATGAATGCAGGCCTGCAGTAATTTCATCTTATCTTCTCTTAATTGTTCAATCTTATCATTTCCATGAAACAAAATATAATTCAACCCTTTTCGGATTTCCCAACTAC
>JAFGPE010000064.1 GCA_016926055.1 Candidatus Woesearchaeota archaeon
AGCACCATAGACACTTCCATCAGAATCCTGGTCGTTGTCAATCGTGGAAGCATTACAATCATCATCTATGCCATTGTAGTATGTCTCGGGCATCCCTGGGTTTGCGAGGGCATTTGCATCATCGCAGTCAACAGTGAAGTCATATCCGTCGCTATCTTCGTCTGTAGTGTGGTTGTTCTCGAAGCCGAATGTTGGCCTTGGCAGGACAATAAAGTCGTTGGCATCATCATCCGAGTCTAATGCGTCAAGGATTCTGCCAACGCTCTTGTTGAAAGGAGGAGTAGGAGCAGAATAGTCCCCGTACTCTACAGAATCAACTAAGAGATCGTTATTGTCATACAACTCAATAATTCCATTGCTTTCGTCCATCAGTTCTGTTAACTCGACGACAAGATATCCTTTTGAGGGAATGCTGTGTGTTGTATTGAACATTTTTGTCGTGCTTTCTGCAACAAGATGCCATCCATTAAGAGCCACTGTTGAACCGGTTGGATTGTAAAGCTCGATCTTGGATGGCATATTTTCTCCTGAAACTGAAACTATTTCAGGCTGACCAGATCCGTTGTCTTTAATGATTATTTGAGTTCCATAAAGAGATTGCGAATAATCTTCATAATTGACCAACACATTTCCTGCAAGTGCTCTATTTGTAGCGTTTGAACCAGAAACAACAACAACGGCGTGACCGTTTACGTTGAACAGCTTAAGCAGCCCACCATCAACATCAAAATCATTGCAGTTAGCAAGACCTAAAAGTTCTCCTATGACTTGGTTGTCGCACGGATAGCCTAAAACAATCATGTCCTGGGTATAGCTGCTAGGTATTTCGCTGGCTAATTTCATGGCGCTAACCGGGATCGGAATTTCTGGTTGTTCAGACTGAAATTGAGCGATAATATTGGTGAGTGTAATCACATCTTCTGGAGGAGATGAATCCCCGATTACAAAATATCCGTCGAAAACTCCATCCTCCTTTAAAAGCGCGGGATAACCCGCGAAAGTATAAGGGGGGCTGTTCACTATTCTTGTTCCAAACTCATTCACCACGATATTCTCCTTGTTTAGGACGCTGATTGTGCCGGTCTCCTCGTCAATCATTTCGAATGAGTCTTTCACATAGACTCTGAACGAATGGTCTCCTGCTTCCTCAAAGCTGTATTGTAGTGTTGCCTTGTTGTTTGTAGAGACAAGAACATCATCAGCATAGATTCTATATTCTGTAATGTCATTGTTCTCGTCGCTTGCCGTGAAGCTGACATTGAATTCATCCCCTTCATAGATTGGTGTTTTGGAGAAAACAATGTCTGTTATTGCCGGAGCGACAGCTCTCTCAATATTCCTTACATCACTTGTCGCTTTGTTTCCTAGACTGTCTGTGCAGTTTATTTGCCAGGTGTTTTTCACTTCAGGAAGGCCTTGTGTGAAAGAGTATTCTGCATTCTTTGATATTGCGCTCGCGGTTTGGACGATTGCGTTGTTCATTACAAGACTGCAGTCCACGATATCATTATAGTCATCTGCGCTATACCTGAATTCAACATCATCTGTTGTTGAGATTCTTCCATTCTCCGGAGAGACAAGTGTAATTGCTGGACCGGTTGAATCAGGGCTTGGCAGAGTCGTGAATTCAATGATCGAGGAAGTGCTGCACAACCCGTCGTTGTTGCATGACTTTACGTATAGCTCATAGTCTATCCTGTCTAACAAGCTGTTCAGAGTTACAGAGTGCGCTGTTACGTAGGCAGCGTCATATGCATTTTGGTATGAGTCCCCTTTTACTCTGTAATACACTGTTGCGTTTGCAGGGTCATCTGTCCCCCACGAGACAACCGCGCTTTGGTTTGTTATCCCGTTTACATTTAATCCAGTGAGCTGAGGATAGGTTATGTCAACACCATTATAAACTGTTATTGGGCCTATCGTTGTTGAAACATTGTTGTGATTCTGGTCCTCAACCCTTAACTTCACGTAGTATTCTCCATCCGGCAAAGCATCATCAAAGCCAAATTTCCATGTATCCGACGTTTCATAATTGAGATATGGTCTGAAAGGGCGGCCAATGAGGACTGAATCATTGCCGGAATCCAGCAAATCCCAATCGCTTATTGCCAAAGCAACATCATCAGAATAACTTGCAGTAATGTTGAAGCCTATGTCCTCAATCCTGTGGTGCTTGTCGAAAAGGAAGCCGGTATGCTCGACAGAATTAATGGTGGGAGCAACAAAATCAAAGCCCATTGTCATCATAAAATTCTCTGTTTGTGTCGTGGTGCAAAGTCCAAAGTAGTTGCAGGAGGTCACATTATAATAATAGAGCGTCAGTGGGTCAAGAACTATGTCTAGTTTGTGCTCTTTTACAAGAACAGAGTCTGTTCTCGTGAACACAATTCCACCTGTCTCCCATATCTTCAGGACAGATGTTGAATAATCGTCTGTTTTCCATTTGAATGATGCTGTGCTGTTTCCAGGAGCATGCTCTTTTGTCAGATTTGATACTGATGGTTCTGTGAAGTCAAGAGTCATGAACGAAGCGATTGCCGATTCTGCACATAATCCGTTGAGACCGCAGGACTTAACCTTGTAATAATAGGGCGTGCCTTGTTCCAGCCCTGAAATGTCAAATGAATGGTCTGTGTTGAATGGAAGTGCTTCTGTTAAAACAGTTCCTGTCGCATTCGAATTTGTTCCATAGCTCAGTGTTGCGTTTGTAAAGTCATCTGTCTTCCAAGACACAACAGCAGTTGTTTCGCTGATTGATGTGTTCTTGAGTTCAGAGATGACCGGGGCAGTGTTGTCATGCATCAGCCATTTTGCAGTGTTCCTGAAGAGAGCTTTTGAATAGTCAGTCCAGTATGGTGTTGCGATTATCCCGAAGTAAGCCATCCTTGCGTTGGCAGTTTTACCGTATTTGAGGGCAGTTCCGGGAAGCACTGTGCCAAGCACAGTGTCCTTGATATAATAAGCATCCCTGGAAACATTTGTCAAAACGCCTGTTGCCTTTGTCCCTCTGTACAAATAATACATCTTAAGCGATTGTCCATTGCCATCCTTTGCTTGGGTATATACTTGAACCTGATTAGGCATTCCGTTGGTTATTGGACCTGAAGTATCGTTAATATATGCCTTGAGGGGATATGTGCTTATGGAGTAGCTTGAGTATCCTGCGAATCCCCAAGTATATAGGTCCCCTGATGTCTGGTCCATGATTAAGCTAGGGTAGCTGTGCACAGGTATATTCCCTTCATTGGGAAAATCTTCGTTATTTATGAAAAGGAACAGATACTTCGAAAGATCAGTTGTCGGAATATCTGTGCTTTTTACCTGCTCCACTTCAAAGCCCATTGATTGGAGTTGCACTATTATATCTAAATCAATCTTCGTGCTTTTGTAATAGATGTAGCCCACCTTGGGAGTTGCAGCAACTGCTATGCCTGTTCCCAGCACAAGAACAAATAGCAGGATGAAAAGAGATTTTTTAATTTTCATTTTACTCCTCCATTTACCTTACCTTCTTAGTTACAAGAAGATAGAGCAATATGCCTATTGCGAGTATTATCGCGATGATTATCATTCCGACAACAGGATTGTTTCTTGATGCTGGGCCAGACTCTGTTGTCTTGCCCGGCAGCGGATTCTTGTCATTGTTGTTTGGTTCGGCAGATGTTGAATTGTCGACTTTGGTCGAAATCCGGACTTTTGACTGTAAGCCAACCCCTGCATCCCCGCTTGTTTTGTCTGATGGCGAAAAAGCTACAGCGATTCTTCCTTCGAGCTGCATATCTCCTTTGAGCTCAATCTTGAATCTTGCATCCCTTGATTCGCCCGGCTCAAGCGAGAATTCATTGTCAAGAACATCTGTTATGTTTTTCAGATCACTGATAGCATCCACTTTTATGTCTACGGTAATGTTGTTCTGGTTGTTTACTGTGATGGATTTCTCTACAACCTTGGTTTCTCCTCTTGCAAGAACCTCGTCAATGTAGATTATGCCGTTGCCTATTGAGCCCCGTATTGCTAGGGCCGGTGCTGATAAAGTCACTAGTACTGCCAAAAAAACCAATGCCTTTGCTCCTTTCATTTTCCCCCTCCCTAATTGTTTCTTAATAGTAACATCATCATATTGCTACTGTAGACTAATGAAAAAGAAACCTTAACAGATTTATAAGCATTGTTATAGTTAAGGAAATAAAAGCTTTTAAATAAAAGTCATCACCACGGCTTTGTGACAATATTTTTATCGACGATAAAAGTGAGATCTGTGCTGAAAATGCTATGTTTTTTTAGCATTTGCTAATGTCAACAAGATACTAAATGGTGACAAAAGAAAGATTGTTGCTTCAGAAAACTATTTAAACAAAGAGGCTTTAGCGGGATTAATGCAGCGCGATCGTCACTCGAAGAAGAAGGAACAGCTTAGTCCGGCGGAGCAGGCAGAGCTCGACATAAGACGAACAAAATTGCCGAGAGGCAATCAGACTCTCGGAATTCTTGAGCAGCGCCTCGGAGGCAGCAGGACAAGGGTGAGATGCCTTGACGGCAAGACAAGGGTATGCAGGATTCCTGGCAGGCTGAAGAGAAAGCTATGGGTGAGAGAGGGCGATATTTTGCTAATAGAGCCATGGGAGCTTTCCGGCGATGACAAAGGAGACGTCATATTTAAGTACAAGCCGACACAGGTTGATTTCCTGAAGAAGAAGGGCTTTTTGGATAAGCTGCAGGAGATGGATGAGTTCTAGACGCAAATTATTCATGATACAAATAGATGACTCTTTTTTCAACAGCGAAATGATTCTTGAAGTGGTTCTTGAGCATATGTTCATTAATGTAAAGAATCGGCGAATTGTCATGTCCTGCCGGAAATCCCTTGATATTTCCTTTTTCTCCGAAAAAAAGAAACATATCCGTCAGTCTGTGCAGGTTTCGGCTTTAAGAGTTGTTCCGGTATTGTCTCTTTGAACAATTGAACATAGCTTTCGTACTTCATGGTTTTGAGGAAACTGTAACTTTATTTAAACAACGGAATTCCACTCATCTCGGATGAGCGGTTAGCGTGGAATTCTGTTGCACTAAAAAATTCCTTTCGGGAATTTTTGGTGCCCCAAAAACGCTATGCG
>JAFGPE010000065.1 GCA_016926055.1 Candidatus Woesearchaeota archaeon
AACTACTATAAATAACTATCGAAAATTCTCAGAGGGTTTCATAAGAGCCGACAGAACAGAAAACTATATAATAAACTTCTTACCTTGTTTTGTCGAGGAGGCTGATTTGATATGAAGAAAGAATTTATTACTTGCGACGGAAACACAGCTGCCGCCAGTGTTGCATATGCTTTTAGCGAGGTTGCTGCTATTTATCCTATAACGCCCTCATCGCCCATGGGAGAGCTTGCTGATGCGATGGCTGCAAAGGGAAAGAAAAATCTCTTTGGACAGGTTGTCAAGGTTGCGGAGATGCAATCAGAGGGCGGAGCTTCAGGAGCAATACACGGTTCTTTGACGGGAGGCGCATTGACAACAACATTTACAGCTTCACAGGGTCTTCTTCTTATGATTCCGAACATGTTTAAGATTGCAGGAGAGCTTCTTCCGACAGTGTTTCATGTTTCTGCGAGGTCGCTGGCGTGTCAGTCTCTATCAATATTTGGCGACCATTCTGACGTGATGGCTGCAAGAGGTACAGGCTTTGCCATGCTGGCCTCTGCAAGCGTGCAGGAAGCACAGGACATGGCTCTTGTTGCGCATCTTTCAACACTTGAATCAAGAATACCGTTTGTACATTTTTTTGACGGATTTAGAACATCCCATGAAGTCCAGAAGATTGAATTAATTGAACACGACACTATGAAGCACATGCTTAATCCGAAATTCATAAGGGATTTCAGGTACAACGCATTAAATCCCGAAAGACCGACAGTAAAGGTTGGAGCAGAGAACCCTGATGTTTATTTCCAGGGCAGAGAAGTCTCAAATAAATTCTATACTGCAGTGCCGGGCATTGTGGAAAAATACTTCAAGCTGCTTGCTGAAAAAACTGGAAGGGAATACAGTTTGTTTGACTATGTTGGAAGCAAGGATGCAGAGAAGATAATCATTTCAATGTGTTCTTCTACAGAAACAATTGAAGAGACGGTAAATTACCTTACTTCCAAGGGAGAGAAGGTTGGAGCCATAAAGGTAAGGCTGTTCAGGCCGTTATCTGCAAAGCATCTTCTCGATGCAATACCAAAAACTGTAAAGAAGATTGCTGTTCTCGATAGGACGAAGGAACCTGGCTCAGAAGGAGAGCCATTATACCTTGATGTGCTGGCTGCATTAAAGGGAGGAAATTTTACAATAATCGGAGGAAGATACGGTCTTTCATCAAAGGAGTTTACTCCCGGAATGGTCATTGCAACATACAATCATCTTGACGGAAAATGCACCCACGGTTTTACAGTTGGAATAACAGATGATGTGACCAACACTTCTTTGGAAGTAAAGGATGAGCCGGATGTGGAGCAGAAAGGGATTGCAAGGTGCAAGTTCTGGGGATACGGCTCAGATGGGACGGTTGGTGCCAACAAGACAGCAATTAAGATAATTGGCGACAATACCGGGAAATATGTTCAGGGATATTTTGATTATGACTCAAAGAAGTCTGGAGGTACAACAGTTTCGCATTTAAGATTCGGGGATAAAAAAATTCAGTCACAGTATCTTCTGACAAAAGCAGATTTCATTGCACTTCACAAGACCTCCTACATCGGGAGATATGACATTCTTGAAGGGATAAGCAAGAATGGAACATTTCTTTTGAATTGCCCCTGGAGTGCTGAAGATGCTTTCTGCCACCTAACTGAGAGCATGCAAAAGACAATTCTTGACAAAAAAGTGAAGTTCTATGTTATTGATGCCTTGAAGATTGCAAAGGAAGCGGGGTTGGGAAACAGGATAAACACTGTGATGCAGGTCGCTTTCTTCAAGATTTCAGGAATAATTCCTGAAGAAAAGGCAATTGAGCTGATTAAGAAAGGCATCGAGAAGGAGTTTGCAAGAAAGGGAGAGCAGGTTGTGCAGATGAATATGGTGTGTGTTGACAAGGCAGGAGTTGCACTTGCGCAGGCAAAGATTCCTTCAAAACAGGACATAAGGTGTGTTGCAGAACAATTATTGCTGCCAAAGGATGCATCCCAGTTTGCAAAAGATGTTATTGAGCCGATAATGAAGCTTAAAGGAAATGAGATTCCTGTTTCGAGGATGACCCTGACTGGAGCAGTCCCGTCAGGAACAACGAGATTGGAAAAGAGGGGAGTTGCAGATGAAGTTCCAAGATGGCTCCCTGAGAAATGCATCCAGTGCGGGCAATGCACCTTTGTGTGTCCGCATGCATCCATAAGGATGAAGCAGATTTCAAATGAATCGCTGAAGGATGCTCCAGCAACTTTTGCAACATTGAAATCAAACACAAAGAACGACAGGGATCTGAAGTTCAGGATTCAGGTGTACCCAGAGGACTGCCAGGGATGCACACTTTGCGTCCAAGAGTGTCCTGTAAAGGCGCTGGAAATGATTCCTCTTGAGGAATCAAGAAAATCAGGAGAAAGAGCAAACGAGGAGTTTTTTGAGCAGCTTCCCGATAATGTTGTTGATGGTGCTCCGGAAACAACAATCAAAGGCACGCAATTAAAAACACCCTTGTTTGAGTTTTCAGGCGCGTGCGCCGGCTGCGGTGAAACGCCATATATAAAGCTGGCAACCCAGCTTTTTGGGGACAGGATGATTATTGCAAATGCAACAGGATGCTCTTCAATCTATGGTGGAACATTTCCGACAATTCCTTATTGCAAGAACAAGGAAGGCAAGGGGCCAGCATGGGCGAACTCGTTGTTCGAGGACAATGCGGAATACGGTTTTGGGATGAGGCTGGCAATAGATGCAAACAGGAGCCAGCTTCTTGCAAATATCAATCATTTGCTTGAGAAGGGAACAACTCCTGGTCTGACAGAAGCTTTAAAGAAATGCATTGAGTTGTGGGACCGGACTGATGATGAAGCAAAAGCAGCCGCAAGGACAGCAGTTGGGCTGTTGCCTGGTGCTATTGACGCCACGCATCACGAAGCAAAGGCAATCCTTGAGAAGATTGACGAGCTGAAGGATTATTTTGTGGAGAAGAGTGTCTGGATATTCGGCGGAGACGGCTGGGCTTATGACATAGGGTACGGCGGCTTAGACCATGTTCTTGCTCAAGGCTTGAATGTAAATGTTCTTGTTTTGGATACAGAGGTTTACTCCAACACTGGCGGCCAATCATCAAAATCGACTCCGATTGGAGCAATAGCAAAGTTTGCAGCATCAGGAAAAAGAACTGCCAAGAAAAATCTAGGGTTGATGATGATGACGTATGGAAACGTCTACGTCGCTTCTGTCAACATGGGGGCCAATAAGATGCAGCTCATAAAGGCGATGCTTGAGGCAGAGAGATATAATGGCCCTTCAATACTTATAGCCTATGCTCCGTGCATCAATCACGGCATAAGTATGGCAAAAAGCCAACTCGAGGAGAAAAGAGCTGCTGAGGCAGGCTATTGGCCGGTTTATAGGTATAACCCGGAGCTTGTGAAAGAAGGAAAGAATCCTTTGGTCTGGGATTCAAAGGAAGCGAAGCTTTCGTTCAAGGAATTCCTGATGGGTGAGAACAGGTACAGGGCTCTTGCAGGACAAAATCCTGATGTTGCAGAGAAGCTGTTTGCTCTCGCCGAGGAAGACGCAAAGAGAAGATTCAAGGACATACAGGGCTTAACGAAATAAAATGCCTGAAAAGAAAAAAGAGGCAACACTTAGCATAACTCAGGAAGAGGAGCAGAACATAAAAAAGTTATCCAGCTCAATCTTCAGAGGAGTTTTCAGGAGAGTTCTTTCCAGCATTCTTAACAAGAATGTAGAAGATATAATGACCAGGAATGTCAAGACTGTAGCATCCGATTTGCCCCTTATTAGGGCTGCTTACATCATGGTAAAGGATAAAATATCTTCGCTTATTGTCACGAAAGGAGACAAGGTTGTCGGCATACTGACTGAAGACGATTTTCTTCTCAGGAGATTCTCTGAAAAAGAGTTATCCGAACTAAGGGTTGAAAACACCATGACCAAGAGGGTTTTTTCCATAAACAAAAGCCAGACTGTCATGGAGGCGACACTGCTTATGAGGGATAAGCGAATCAGGAAGCTTCCTGTCATGGAAAATAACAAACTTGTTGGAATAATAACTCAGACAGACATCGTAAGGCATATGGATAGTCTCCTCTCAAAGAATCTTCTTGACAGGATAGATATAAAGACGGTTGCCGATGTGATGACAAAAGACACAGTGACAGTTACAAAGGATACAGGTTTCATCAAAGCAATGAAAATGATGGGAGACAAAAGACTTGGCTGCCTCATTGTGGTTGATAATAAGATTCCTGTTGGCATTGTTACAGAGAGAGATGTGATGAACGAGATTGTTGTCAATGCAGACATTCTTCAGCGCTTTAAGGTGGAGGATGTCATGACTCCTTCGTTGTTGAGCATTTCCTCAGGGCACAAGCTGTTTTCTGCAAACAGCTTTATGATAAGGAAGGGCGTGAGAAGGTTGCCTGTTGTGGAGAACGGCAAGCTGCTCGGCATTGTTACCGAGACGGATTTAATGAGAGGAATGTATGAGCTTGTGGAGAAGATACTAAAGAAGATTTGATTTCTAGCTGAAAAATTCATAACCTTTATAAAAAAGACAGGTTTAGTCTCCCCGTAGGGGGATTTATCGAGAAAATCTGAATGCTCAGATTTTCTAGGTCTCAAACTTTTAGCTTCGCTAAAGGATTTAAGATGCGCAGAAAGTCGATAGATGTTAGAATAGGCAGTATCACAATAGGAGGCAATAATCCTGTTGCTGTCCAGAGCATGACAAATACAGTTAGCCTAGATGAAACGCTAAAGCAGGTTAATGCGCTGGAAGGAGCAGGCTGCGAAATAGTAAGACTGGCTGTTCCGGATGAAAATGCGCTAGGGATTCTGAAAGCAGTAAAAAAACAAACTGAACTGCCTGTTGTTGCTGACATTCATTTTGATTACAAGCTTGCGATAGAATCAGCAAAGATAGCTGACAAGATACGGATTAATCCAGGAAATATCGGGAATGAAGACAGTGTAAGAAAAGTCATTGAGGCAGCGAAGGACAATTCGATTCCGATCAGGGTGGGAGTCAATTCTGGTTCCATCGAGAAGAAATTTCAGAATCTTCAGATTGAGGACGGACTAGTTAAATCGGCTATGGAATGGATTAATTTCATTGAGGAGAATGATTTCAGGAATATTGTATTATCCCTGAAGTCAACAGACATTATCACAACAATTAATGCGAACAGGAAAATAGCAAAGCTCTGCAGCTATCCGATTCATCTCGGCATCACAGAGGCAGGGACTTTTCTTGGAGGGACAATTGCATCGTCTGTTGCACTGGGAACGCTTTTGCTGGACGGAATAGGAGACACTATACGAATCTCGCTGACAGCAAACCCTGTTGAGGAAGTCAAGGTCGGAATTGAGATGCTAAAACAGCTTGGATTAAGGGAAGGCATCAGGGTTATAAGCTGCCCAACCTGTGCAAGGACAGAGTTTGATGTAATCGGCGCAGCAGAAGAAGTCAATGACGCCGTGAGGTGTATGAAGAGGAAGATGACTGTTGCAGTCATGGGATGTCCTGTCAATGGCATGCAGGAGGCAGCACATGCAGACATCGGTGTTACGGCAAATAGGAAGGAAGGGATTCTTTTCAAGAAGGGAAAAGTCATCAGGAACATCTCGAAGGATAGAATTGCAGAGGAATTATTGAAGGAGATACAATGATACTTGACAAAATAGACTTCCCTGAAGATGTAAAGAAGCTTTCAATAGATGAGTTGAACCAGCTTTCGTGCGAGATGAGGGAGTTCATGATAGATGCAGTATCGAAAACAGGAGGCCATCTTGCAAGCAACCTCGGAGCGGTGGAAATCACAATTGCGCTGCATTATGTCTTCAACACCCCGAAGGACAAGATAGTATGGGATGTTGGCCATCAGAGCTATCCCCATAAAATCCTTACTGGAAGAAAAGATAAGTTCAGCACATTGAGGCAGCACGGAGGGATGAGCGGCTTTCCGAAACTGGATGAAAGCGAGCACGATGCATTTGGTACGGGACACTCTTCAACTTCAATATCTGCCGCCTTGGGAATTGCCAAGGCAAGGGATGCAAAAAAAGAAAGCTATGATGTAGTCGCAGTCATAGGTGATGGAGCAATGACGGGCGGCCTTGCATTCGAGGGATTGAATCAGTTTGGCTATCTGAACACAAAGATGATTGTTTTGCTGAATGACAACAAGATGTCAATCTCAATGAATGTTGGCGCGTTATCAGAGTATGCACACAGAATCGAAAGGACGGATATTTACAAACGTGTCAAAGACGATTTTCATAAGCTTATTCAACACGCAAATGAGAACCCCGAGTTGAAGATAGATGCTGAAAATCTCAAGCAGCATTTCAAGGAGGTTGGAAAACCCGGCCTAGTTTTTGAGAAGCTGGGAATAAACTATATTGGACCGGTAGATGGGCACAATATTCAGGAGCTTGTCGCTGCTCTGAAGAGAGCTAAAGAGAAGGAAGGCCCTGTTCTTGTCCATGTGCTGACTGACAAGGGAAAAGGGTACTGTCATGCAGAGAACAACAAGCCAAGGTTCCATGGAGTTTCAAAGTTCGATATCAAATCAGGAAACAATATCTCAAAATCAGGAAAGACGTTCACCAAGGCATTCTCAGAATCGGCAATACTGCTTGCAGAGAACAACCCAGATATTGTTGCAATAACTGCTGCAATGCCGGAAGGCACAGGTTTGAATAAATTCCAAGAGAGGTTTCCTGACAGGTTTTTCGATGTCGGGATAGCTGAGCAGCATGCTGTAACCTTTGCAGCAGGGCTTGCGACGCAGGGAATAATACCTTTGGTTGCAATATATTCAACGTTCCTCCAGCGCTCATTCGACCAGTTGATACATGATGTTGCTCTGCAGAACCTTCATGTGGTTTTTGCCGTTGACAGGGCAGGGATTGTAGGTGAAGACGGAGCAACTCATCACGGTTTATTCGATTTAAGCTACCTTAGACTAATTCCAAATATGACTGTGCTGGTGCCAAAGGATGAAGCAGAGCTAAAGGCTATGATGGAGTTCGCAGTAAATCATAATGGACCTGTCGCGGTAAGATACCCCCGGGGAGAGTGTGTTGAATCAGAAAAAACAGAAAAAATACTCTTTGGAAAGTCTGAACTAATGAGGCGGGGAAAGGACATTGTGCTTGTCGGAACAGGTCCAGCTGTGTTTGAAGCAATTAAGGCAGCAGCAGAACTTGAAAAGAAGGGAATTGGCGCTTCAGTCATTAATTCACGTTTCATAAAGCCGCTTGATAATGAAATCATAAACAAGATACAGGAGACAGGAAAGGCGATTATTGTCGAGGAAAACACAATTGTTGGCGGCTTTGGAAGTGCAGTCCTTGAAGAATTGAACAGGAAGAACATCAAGGCAGACATCAGGCTTGTTGGAATAGATGATGTTTTTGTCGAGCATGGCTCTCCAAGGATTCTGCGCGAGCAGCATGGCCTGACCTTCCAGAACATAGTGAAGAAAGCAGAGGAGCTTTTATGAAAAGCATATCTGTTCTCGGTTCAACAGGGAGCATTGGAACGCAGACTCTCGACATTGTAAAAAAATATCCGAAGGAGTTCAAGATAGTGGGCCTTACTACAAACAAGAACATTCTTTTGCTGAAGGAGCAGATTGAGAAATTCAAGCCGGATGTTGTTTCAGTGATGGACAAGGAAAAGGCCGATGAACTGAAATCAATGGCTGATGTCGAGGTTGTAACAGGAATTAACGGATTGACAAAGGTTGCGACGCTGAATGAGGCAGAAACAGTTGTTACTGCTGTTGTTGGTTCTGTTGGAGTAATTCCGACAATAAATGCGATAAATGCAGGAAAGGACATTGCCCTTGCAAACAAGGAAACCTTGGTTACTGCAGGAGAGATTGTAATGGATCTCGCAAAGAGAAAGCAGACAAGAATCATGCCTGTTGACTCAGAGCATTCTGCGATATTCCAGTGCATTGTCGGCGAGGAGAGAGGGGAAGTCGAGAGGATAATTCTAACCTGTTCAGGCGGGCCATTCAAGGAATATTCGACAGAGAGAATATCAAATGCGACAGTAAAAGAGGCATTAAGTCATCCGACCTGGAAGATGGGCGGAAAGATAACTGTCGACTCAGCAACATTGATGAACAAGGGTTTTGAAGTAATAGAAGCAAGATGGCTTTATGATATTGGTTATGACAATATCGATGTTGCGATACACCCGCAGTCAATAGTCCATTCGATGGTGGAGTTCAGGGACAGGAGCATAAAGGCGCAGCTTGGCATTCCTGATATGAAGCTGCCAATACTTTATGCTTTGAGCTATCCAAAAAGATTCAAGGCAGATTTTCCAAGGATGAATTTTGGAAAAAACATCAATCTTTTGTTCAGCGCACCTGATACCTCCAAGTTTCCTTGCCTGTCTTATGCGTATGAGTCAGGAAGGGCAGGAGGAGTGATGCCTGCAATAATGAATGCTGCAAATGAGGTTGCGGTTGATTATTTCCTCAAGGCGAAAATCCCTTTTGTGATGATTCAGAAGACAATACGACATATGATGGATTCCTTCAAGAATATAAGCACGCCGGATATTGAGGAGATAATGGAAACTGATTTAATGGTGAAAGAGGAAAGCAGAACGTTCCTTGACAAATGAACATTGCAATAATTGTTGCTGCTGGAAAAGGAGAAAGGATGAATCATGGATTTAACAAGGTATTTCTCAAGTTGGGGAAAAGCAACATAATCAGCAGCACGGTTTCAAGATTCGAGAGCTGCAAGCTGGTTGACCTGATAATTGTTGTTACGGCAGAAAATGACATCCAGAAGATGAGAGAGACTCTTGCAGATTTCAAGAAGATAGCTGCAGTTGTTCCAGGGGGCAGGGAAAGGCAGGACTCTGTCTTTAGCGGGATAACAAAAGCGCTTGAGCTTGGCAGCGAGACTGACATTGTACTCATTCACAATGGCTGCAACCCTTTCGTTTCACTGGATGAAGTTGAGCAGTCAATAAAGGAAGCAGTCAAATATGATGCTGCTGTCTGCGCTTTTCCATTGAAGGATACGATAAAAAGAGTTAAGAACGGGTTTGTCTTTGAAACAATTCCCAGGAATAATGTATGGCAGATGCAAACTCCGCAGGCGATGAAGCTCGGAGTTGCAAAGGTCGCTTTTGACAAGGCCTATGCCGACGGCCATTATGCGACAGACGATGTTGCCCTTGTTGAGAGGATTGGAAAAAAGGTCAAAATTGTGGAGTGTTCTTATAAAAATTTCAAGATAACAACGCCTGATGATTACGAGATTGCGCAGGGGTTTACAGGAACTGTCGGAATTGGCAAGGATTCTCATCTTTTTTGTGCTAATAAGCAATTGGTATTGGGTGGAGCGGAAATAGATTACAGCAAAGGACTTGAGGCAGTCTCTGACGGCGATGTTGTTTTGCATTCACTGTTCAATGCAATATCTGGTGCCCTCGGGCAGAGAAGCATCGGTCATTATTTCCCGACAAAAGACCCAAAAAATAAGGACAGGAGCAGTAAGGAGTTTTTTGAAGTAATCGAGAAGCTGCTAAATGAAAGAAATTATTCTGTCAACAATGTTAGCATCTCCATAGAGGCAAAAGAGCCAAGGCTTGAGGGTTATGTTGATGAGATGAAGAAAGAGATTGCAGAATTATTGAATATAAATAAGGAACAGATTGGAATCACTTTAACGACAGGAGAAGGATTGACTGCATTCGGCAGGGGAGAAGGCATTGAAGCAATAAGCTATGTGAGTTTGAGGAAGAATGATTAGCTACGAAGAAGCGCTTAAGCTGTTGAAGGAAAAGATAAAAGACGAGATTGCAATTCAACATGCAATTACAGTCTCAGAACTGTCATGTTCTGTCGCAAAGACGATTAAAGGGAATAATCCTATGTTGAAACTAAATCCGGAAGTTGCAAGAATTGCAGGGCTTCTTCACGACATAGGGAAATGCGTGAATGATTCCTATGATACACATGCTTATAATTCGGGAATTGTTTTAAAGAAAATGGGAGAGAAAGAACTCGCGGAGATTGCAGAAAGGCACTGGTGGGCTCACGAGATTGCCAAGGAATATGGAATTAAAGGAAATTTCATACAGAGGACATTGAATGACAAGATAATTACTTATGCGGATATGAGAGCATATACAGACATCATGTCTGTAGAAATGAGACTCAAGAATGTTCGTGAGAGATATTTTGTTAACGAGAAAATAAGGAAAGCGTATATCGGGTCTCTTACAAGGATGAAAAAGATTGTTAGAGAAATTGAATCCCTCATCGGCTTAGTGGAAATCAATGCACCAGCAAAAATAAATCTAACACTCGATGTCCTTGGAATGAGAAAAGACGGCTTCCACGAGATAAAGTCAGTCATGGCCAAGATAACTCTTTATGATGAAATAAAAGTTCTTAATTCAGTGAAGAGAAGAATTGTATGCAACAATCCTGCAGTGCCTGTTGATGAAAATAATATCTGCTGGAAGGCAGTTGATTTTGTGAAGAAGGAGTTCAATATTAAAAAAGAAGTTGAAATAATTATTGACAAAAAGATTCCCGTCGGAGCCGGATTAGCAGGCGGCTCCGCGGATGCTGCGGTTGTTCTTATCGCGCTGAACAAGCTATGGAAACTCGGATTAAATGAAAAACAATTATTGGAGCTTGGAAAGCAACTTGGCTCAGATGTGCCTTTCTGTATGAAGAAAGGAAATTATATTGCGGAGGGAAGGGGAGAAACATTAAAAAAAATAAAAATACCGAAGTTCAACATTGTCCTTGTTAACCCCGGCTTTGAAATCAGCGCAAAAGAGGCATACATGCTCTTTGACAAATCAAAATTAAAATCACGAAACAGCACAGCCTTTTATCTGAAAGGGAAAGATATAAAACTGGTTGGCAATGACTTGGATGGGTCGGTGTTAAAAGAATATCCTGTAGTTTCCGAGATGAAAAAAGAACTCATTGAACACAATGCAATTGTGGCTCAGATGTCGGGTTCCGGGCCAAGCGTTTTTGGGATGTTCAGAAACAGGAAGGATGCAGATATTGCATACAGGAGATTGAATGGCAGATTTGCCTTTTGCTGGCAAGGTGAAATTACGTGAGAAGAACGAGGCTTGCGAAGGAGCTTGGATTCTGTTTTGGCGTGAGGAGAGCTGTAAATATAGCATTGAAGACAAGGGATGATTGCTATACTCTTGGCCCATTGATTCATAATTCGAATGTGATAGATGACCTTGAGAAGAAGGGAATAAAAAGCATAAAGAGCCTTGATTCTGCAAAAGGAAAGAAGACGTTAATTATAAGGGCGCACGGTATTACTGAGAGCACGAGAAAGGAGGCAGAAAGGCGCGGCTTTAAAATAATCGATGCAACATGCCCTTATGTAAAGAGGGTCCAGTTTCTGGCGAAAAAGCTAAGCCGGCAGGGATTTTCTGTTGTGGTTATTGGGGACAATGAGCATCCCGAGGTTAAATCGATTGTCAATAATGATAAAAAAATAATTGTGATTGAAACCGAAGCTGAAGCAAGGAATCTCCAAGACGCAGAGAAGATGGCGCTTCTTGCCCAGACAACCCAGAGCAGAGCCTTGTTCGGGAAAGTAGAAAGGATTCTGAAAAAGAAAGCAAAGATAATGGAGTCATTCGACACAATTTGTGATGCCACAGCAAAGAGGCAGGAGGCAGCAGTCCGGCTTGCGAGAAGCTCCGACCTGATGATAGTGATAGGCGACAGGAAAAGCGCCAACACCAAACGGCTTTTCGAGCTTTGCAGTGCAATCACAAAAACAATCCTTGTTGAGAATGCAGATGAGCTCTCTGATCTGGGACAATACAATCTGATAGGAATAACTGCTGGCGCTTCGACGCCTAAATATGTCATTGACAAGGTTGTCAGGAAAGTTGAGAAAAAGGATGATTATTTTCAGAGCAAGATGAGAATTTATGCTGCTGCAGTGGAAAAAGAGATGAAAAGATTCTTCGATGTTGAGATGAGAAGCACAAAACTCAAGTCTCATTACTCAAAACTAAAGGAATTCTGCACAAGGCCCGGAAAAAGGCTAAGGCCGGTTGTGGTTCTGGCAAGCTATGGTGCGTTTGGAAAAAACCCGCTTGATATACTTCCTGCTGCTGTTGCGATGGAGCTTTTGCACTGCTCGACATTAATCCACGATGACATAATGGATGAGGACAGCCTGAGGAGAGGATTGCCAAGCATGCATGAATTAATGAAGAAAGGAACCAGGAACAGGGCAAATTGCGGAAAGATATTCTCAGATGCTTCAACAAAATATGGAGTGAGCTCTGCAATCTGCATGGGGAACATTCTTTACGCCCTTGGTATGAAGGCGCTGCTTAGCATAAAGAAAAAGAACATAGCTCTGGCATTAAGTGAATATGAAAAGGCGATAAAGCTCGTTAACGAAGGACAGATTCTTGATATCGGGGAAAAAACAAAGGACCTGCTCTACATGTATGAGTTGAAGACAGGGTGGCTCTTTTCTGCTTCTGCTTCAATAGGGGCGATACTTGCAGGCGCCCCTGAAAAATACACCCATTATCTTCGTGAAGGGATGAGCTTGGCCGCTGTTGCGTTCCAGATAAGGGATGACTCACTTGACGGTGAGAACACTGAGAATGAAAAGCTCGCTCTGGACTTGGTTGAGAAAAGCAAAACCTTCATAAGAAAGGCAAATCTGCGAAACGAGACGTTCTTTATAGAACTTGTTGATTATTTTATCAGGAGGACAAAATGAATGTTCTGGTTTCAGACGAATGGAAAGACTGGAAAGGGGAGGTTGAAGATACTGACACATCCCAGATAGTTTTCCTGCTTCTTTCATTCGGCGTTTTTGCAGTATTCTCCGTTTTCCTGCTTTTTGCAGAATTCCTCGTAGCACCGAGGATTATGGCGCTTCATACGTATGCTGTGCTAGGGTTAAGGATACTGATAGCGGTTGCCATTGTCATGATGTTTACATGGATATTCCTGATTGCCCTGTCAGCCACTACAGGGATTGATTTTCTTTTTGGCCTTGACAGGAAGCTCTATGGAATATTGATGTTGATACCTTATGTCTCCGGAATTGCAAAAAGATTCAAGATTTCGAAGGACAGGGTTGCAAATTCATTTATCAAGCTGCATAACTCAATAATAAGGATAAGAAAGAGGTTCTACAAGTCAAAGGAAGTCATTGTGCTGCTGCCGAGATGCTTAAACAAGGATGTAATGAAACGGATTATTTCTCTTTGCTCAAGATACAATCTTCAGTATTTTGTCCTTGCAGGCGGGGAGGCAGCAAGGGAGATTGTCAGAAAACTAAAGCCGAAGGCAGCTGTCGCCGTTGCCTGTGAGCGGGATTTGCTTTCTGGAATAAGGGACACAGCATCGAAGGTTGTTGTTCTTGGCATTCCAAACAAAAGACCGAATGGGCCGTGCAGGGATACGATAGCAAACATCATTGAGTTTGAGAAAGCGATAAGGTTCCTGCTGGGGATGAATGCATAATTACTTTCCAAATCGTCTTTCCCTTTTTTCGAATTCCACTATGCATTTCCTCAAGTCATTCTTTGTGAATTCAGGCCATAGTTTGTCAAGGAAGAACCATTCAGAATATGCGCCCTGGTAGATTAGAAAATTAGAAATTCTTTTTTCTCCCCCTGTTCTTATTATTATGTCAGGATATGAAGAAAGATAAAGATTTTCTCTCATTGTCTCTTCATCTATATCTTTTATCTTTATCTTTCCTTTCTTAACTTTCTCAGCAATCCTTCTTGCAGCATCAGCAATCTCGGTTCTGCCTCCATAGCCAAAAGCAAAGTTTATTCGGTAGTTTTCATGGCGTTTTGTTCTCTTCTGCAATTTTGTTGCCATCTGCTGCACATCCTTTGGAAAAAGCTCTGTTTTGCCAATAAAGTTCACCTTAACCCTTTCTCTGTCAATTCGCGGGTCGTTATAAAGCCTCTTAAACTGCTCCCTGAATAGCCCCATCAGGTAATTGAATTCCTTCTTTGTCCTGTTAAAGTTCTCAATTGAGAATATGTACAGTGTTAATTCCCTTATTCCCAGTTCAGATGCCCACTCAAGAAGTCTCTCAACGTTTTTTCCGCCTTTCTGATGACCCTTTGCAGGATTAATGAAATGCTTTTTCGCATACCTTCTGTTTCCGTCCAGTATTATTGCAACATGTTTTGGCTTCATCAGTCAACCTCTATGAGCTTCCCTTTTGGCCCAGGGTTTATCAGCATTACTTTGTTTATTTTGTCAGTATGGCAGGCGCATTCATGAAGATGGCCCGATATTGCAATGTCAATCTTATTTAGCTTTATAAAGTTTCTCACGCTTTTGTTTCCATAATGGTTGCTGTTGATTATGTCTAGATTTGTGCCATACGGAGGAGCATGGGTAATAAGGATTACCTTCTTCTTTTTGTCAATATCCTTCATTGCTTTTTTCATGAATTTTTCGAAGCCATCATCTGTCACAGTAAATCCACCACCACCATAGCCTATGAACTGGACATCGCCAAGAGTGTAGAGCGCTTTGTGAATGAAGAGAATGTTGTTATGAGCCGAGCAGACACTTTTCATTGTTCCCGGGCTTTCATGGTTGCCGTGAATCATCAGAACAGGCTTCTTTAGCTGGCCGAATTTTCGGATAATGCTTTTTATGTTATTCTCGAACATGGAAATATCGCCTGCGCAAACAAGAATATTGGCTCCCTTCGCCTTCTTCTTTATCTCATTAAAAGCCTTTATGCTACCATGCATGTCAACAAAAGCAAGTATCTTCATAAAACGAATGGATTTAAGGAGGAGTATTTAAAACTTATTAAACAACTCCGCCGTGTGCTTTTTAAATAACTGCGAATTACACATCTTGAAATGAAAAAGACCTTTGTAAATACCCTGCCTTACATCAGCAATCCCATAGAGGAGTTTGGGGATTTCGAATTTGTGAGCTGGGAACATGACATATATCCTAAGTTCAAGGGAGGGATTAAGAAAGATGAGATTTGTTTTTTCACCGGAATAATAAAAAAACACAAACTAAAGAACATACTTGATTTCGGGTTGGGCGGGGGCTTTGAGATTAGCGCAATCAAAGAAGCGCTGGTGAAAGAGAAATATCCTCTGGAAAGAGTTGAGGCGAACGAATTGAATGAAGATTTTATATTACAAGCTACGTCTCTTTTCTATACGAAAAACCAAAAAATCCAGATTCATAGGGCAAACTGGCTGGACTTGCCTAACGCAACTCCACAGTATAAGCACCTGTTTGATTTTGGCTTTCTGACTGGTAACTCTTTGACATATATCGGGGGAGGCTCAAGAGATTATACAAAGAAAGCCCTCCAGAGCATCGTTGGCAAGTTTGCTAAGCTGATTAAGAGGAATGGTTATTTGTTCATTGATACAAGAAATTTTGACTACATAAAATCCCTGATGTACCTTCCGAAGGAAAAGGTATTTGAAAACTTCACATTCAGTTACAGTGTTTATTATCATGGTTTCCAGAACAAAATCATAGTATTCCCTGCTTACATTTCTGACACCGTGGTCGTGTTCCATTACTATGACAAGGAAAATAAAGTATGGAGCAAGCTCGATTATTTCCCAATATACCAGCACGACATGATAGAGATTCTTAGCAAGGAGTTTGCGGTTGAAAAGATATTCCATGACTTCAAAGAAGTCCAGAAAAAGAAGAGTCTTTTTGTGCAGTATTTGGCGAGGAGGAAATAAATAAAGATTCTACGTGCAGATTGCACATTGTCTACTTAGCAATGCTTGCTTGATATTTGTTGTATGATGCTTGTATTAGTTTGTTAAGTTCTTCAGAGGATGGCAGACTTGTTTCATGAAAATCAATATAATCCTTTAATATTTTTTTTACTCCACATTCGCTCGCAAAATACTGCGCCGCTTTAATAAAAAGTTCGATAGAGTCGGCCTTAATTATTCCATAACGAGTGTTTGGATTCTGTCGAACAACTTCTGGACTTACCAAGACTTCCATTGGCTCTGCATCGACATGCGTTATGATAAGAAAGCAATACCTGAAATCAAACTCACTGAGTTTTTTAGGTGATGTATTCAATCCAGAATCCCAGACATATTCGAATCTTGAATCAAGATGAGGCATTAAATTTTTCATTCCTGCAAATCGGTCACCATCTGTGTAATCCAAAAATAGAACCTTTGGTTTTTGTCCTTTTTTTGATTCGTACTTTGGTTTACCAGCGGTTCCAGCGTCTACGCCAATCTTCGTATATACTGTGTTTCCTTCAACCTCATACTGTAGTGTTTGGTCAATGCTTTGAAGAGAAGAAACGCTTCTCCTTATGCCGATTTTTGTACCTGTGCTCTTTGTTGTTTGAACCTTGTTTAAATTTGGAGTTCCATCTGGCTCAAGCCATTTGCTAAGAGCTTTTGCATTTTTCGATTTATTTTCAATCACTAGATAACCTGAATTATATCTAACTGTCACAGCATTGCTTCCGTATTCATATGCTTCACTTGCGGCGTTCTGAATCAAAGGTTGAAGAACTTGCGAATAAACAGAGGGATGGGTTATTTTTACAGATTCAGGCACTTTGTTTGTTACCTTCAACCCCGAATAAAGTTTTTCAATGTTGGACGACAATCTATCTGCTAATTCAGCTAGTAGCATTTTCGATTCTGTAGGACGATTGAGAACCTCCATGATGTCGTAGAAAACACGCGAAAACTCTGCCTTTACTTCCTGATCTTTTTTAAATTTAGTTTTTATCAAAGCGTCAATGATAT
>JAFGPE010000066.1 GCA_016926055.1 Candidatus Woesearchaeota archaeon
AACGTGAACCTTATCGTACCATGGGCAATTTCATGCGGCAGGCCTATCGCAAGAAGAACATGGCTCGGCTCAAGGTTTTGCGAAGAACACGCAGAGCCGGTTGAAACAGCTATTCCCTTCATGTCAAGATGGAACAATATTGATTCGCCTTCAATATATCTGAACGAAACATTTACATTGTTGCAGAGCCTTTTTTCTCCTTCTGGACCATTCAGCTTTACGTCTTTTATGTTTTTAATTATCTCTGTGATGAAATACTCTCTGAGTTCTGTCATCTTTTTAACATCAGCCTGATTCGATATCTCAACCGCCTTTGCAAACCCAGCTATTCCTGAAATGTTCTCTGTTCCAGCACGTTTGTCAAACTCATGGTGGCCGCCATGAATCATCTTATCCAGCTTAATCCCTTTTCTCACATACAATGCTCCAATGCCTTTTGGGCCGTGAATCTTATGGCCAGAAAAGGAAGCAAGGTCAATATTCATTCTCTTTACATCAATATCTGTCTTTGTGAAGCTCTGTACAGCATCTGTATGAAAGAGAACATTGTGCTTTTTGCAAATGGCTCCAATCCTTGCCAGATCCTGGATTGTTCCAATCTCGTTATTGGCATGCATTATTGTCACTAGGACAGTTTTGTCAGTCAGGGATTTTTCCAATTCATCCAGGTCAATAAAGCCTTCATTGTCAACCTTGAGATAGGTTATTTCAAAGCCGTGCTTTGACAGGAAATTACATGTTCCGAGGATAGCAGGATGCTCTATTGAGGTTGTAATGATGTGGTTGCCTTTTTTCCTTAATGCAAAAGCAACCCCCTTCAAGGCAAGATTGTCCGATTCAGAGCCTCCTGAAGTGAAGATGATTTCTTTCGGCTCAGCATTTATCTTCTTCGCGATAATCTCTCTCGAATTATTCAGGGCCTTCTTTGCCTCTTCTCCAAAACTATGGAGTGAAGAGGCGTTCCCATACTTCTCAGTAAAATAAACATTCATCTCATCCACAACTTCCTTCGCTGTCATCGTGGTTGCGCCATTGTCAAGATATATCTTCATTTTACAGCCCTGCATTCTTTTCCGCAATATTTTGAAACGTGCTTTTCTACCAGCTCCATCAGCGGAAGTATTGTTTCCTTGTTTAATGAATAGATCCTTTTCTTTCCGTCCCTTTTTACATCAACGAAGTGGCATTGAGTTAATTTTCTGAGGTTATGTGAGATTTTGCTCTGTTCCTCCTCTAAATTGTTGCAAATATCAGTCACGCACATCTGCTTTTTCACCAGGAGTTCTAATATTTCAATCCTTGTCTTGTTCGCTATTACCTCGAAAAAAACTTTATATGATCTGCACTTCATATGATAAAGAATTCATTGGTTATTTATATATTTTATGGAATTCATACCTTTATCGGCAGAATGATAAACGGGATACCTCTCTTGTAAATTCTTTTGCAGGATTCTTTGATTCAGGCACATCACTATCTGGCACTATTAAATACATAACCATACAACAGATTATTGATGCAGTGGGAGAACGGAAATGTGTATTTTATTAGGATCTTTTTTACTTTTCAAGCAGCTTCGCCACTTCCTCTCCAAACTCCTCTGCAGCTCCTGGACCATTTGCCGTTACAATGTCGCCGTCTACAACAACATCTTTCCTAACGAAAATTACCCCGTTTTCCTGAAAAACCTTTCTCGACTCTGCTGTTTCAAAGACAGTTGCCTTCTTTCCGTTAAGGACTCCTGCCTTTGCAAGGGTCATCGGCCCAAGGCAGATTGCTGCAAGCTTCTTTGCACCCCTCACGACACTAAGCACTTCAGGGTAATTCATCAGGGTCGGTGAACCTGCTCCGCCCACAACCACCACAAGTTCATACTCGTTAATATCCACATCTTTGATTGCGATGTCTGGGTTAACAACAGCGCCAAGTGCTCCTTTTGCTGGTTCTGCCGTGATGGAAGCGACATCGCATCTATGGCCCGCTTCTTCAAGCATGGTTTTCGGAGTTTCCAATTCCTCATCCCTGAAATTCTTCTGCGCAATAATAAAAAGAACATTTTTCATATTCTCACCTCCCGATATATTCGCTTTTAATTCTTCTTTTTTGAGTTCAATATAATTTTCATCAACAATTTCCTTAGCGCAGCCCGTAATCAGCAGTAAGGCCAAAACAACAGTCGCTTTCATATAAAGAAGATATTACTTTTAAATTATTATCGGAAATTTCGCCAGAAATTTCCGTGGGGTTGAAAACCCCGCCTCTAGGGCGAAATTTTCGATCCCGAAAACCGCACAGTTAAAACCTCGCGCTTTAGCCAGATGATGAGTGCGGTTTTCGTTATATCTTTTCCTTTTCCACTGGAAAAGTATTGAATCATCACTTTAGGCCCTTAAAATGCTAGATCTCCATAGGAAACAGTGGGGGGTACCCTCTTTATAAGATATATTTCCCAAAGCTTTCATTTAAAAATCAAAGTATTTATAAATACCTGAGTTTTCCGTTTATAAATAGGGGGAGTCATTAATCAGGATTATGGAGGTGTTTTTTAGATGGCTAAAAAACCTAAAAAGAAGGCATCAAAGCAGCCCGTGAAGAAAGAGCCGAAGAAGGAAGCCAAGAGGGATATTCAGGTTGTCAACATAGTGGTGAGCGCGTCACTGGAGCACGATATTCCGCTCGAGAAGATGGCTGCAACGCTAAGCAACACAGAGTACAATCCGGAGCAGTTCCCCGGCCTTGTCATCAGGATAAAGGAGCCAAAAACTTCCGCCTTGATCTTTTCATCAGGAAAGATTGTGTGCACAGGCGCAAGGAGCATGGATAAGGTAGAGGAGAGCATAAAGAAGATAATCAAGAGCCTCGAGAAGATAAATGTCAAGATTACAGTAAAGCCGGAGATAAATATCCAGAACATTGTTGCGTCTGGTTCAGTGGGCATGGACCTTAACTTAAACACGCTGGCGATGAAGCTTGAGAACACAGAATACGAGCCAGAGCAGTTCCCGGGATTAGTATACAAGCTGCCGCAGGCCAAGGCAACATTCCTCTTGTTCAGCAACGGCAAGGTTGTGTGCACAGGGACAAAGAGCGAAGAGGCGGTGCATGCCGCGCTTGACAAGCTCATCGAGAAGCTCAAGAAGGTTACAAAATAGTTTTCCGAAGATTATTCAACACACATTAGCGAGAGCTGGCTAAAATGGATGTATCGACCCAAATAAAGGAATTTCAGGATTTTTTTGAAAAAAATTATCTAGATAAAATCCTGGATGCCTTTCAGAAAGGCCGGTCCTTCATTGTTGTTGACTTTTCTCTCCTGTCAAAGTTCAACATAGAGATTGCAGAATCGCTGCTAGACAATCCTGAGGAGGTAATTAAGGCAGCAGAGATTGCGGTGGAGCATTTTGACATTCCCGAAGGCCTGAAGAACTTCTCAGTAAGGCTTAGAAATCTGCCTGAAACGCAAAAGCTGATGGTTCGCGATATCAGAAGTAAGCACATAAACAAGCTCATATTTACTCACGGGGTTGTAAGGCAAAAATCAGATGTAAGGCCGCAGGTAACAAGTGCAAGGTTCGAATGTCCGAGCTGCGGGCAAACAATCTCAGTATTACAGCTTGATACAAAATTCAAGGAACCTTCGAGATGCAGCTGCGGCAGGAAAGGAAAATTCAGGCTGCTGAGCAAGGAGTTGGTCGACGCACAGGGTCTTGTGATAGAGGAGACTTCAGAAGAACTGATTGGTGGAGAGCAGCCAAAGAGGATGAATGTGTTCCTGAAGAACGATTTAGTGACTCCGATGTCAGAGAAGAAAACCAATCCAGGAACAAAGATCAAGCTTTACGGAACAATAAAGGAAGTGCCGATTCAGCTGCGAGACGGAGGCCAGTCGATAAGGTTCGACCTTATCATAGATGCAAACTATATAGAAACGGTTGAAGAAGACTTTTCGGAGATATCCATCAGTGAAGAGGAGGAGAAGCAAATCAAGGAGCTTGCAGCTGACCCTGATCTTATGAAGAAGCTTGTTAATTCTGTGGCGCCATCTATATTCGGCCACGAAAAGGTCAAGGAAGCATTGCTGCTCCAGCTTGTCGGCGGCCTTCAGAAGGTTCACGATGACGGCATTATAACAAGAGGGGACATCCATGTATTGCTAATAGGCGATCCGGGTGCAGGAAAATCACAGCTCTTGAAGCGAATAACTGTGGTTGCTCCCAAGGCAAGATACGTCGGTGGAAAAGGCGTATCCGGTGCAGGCCTGACTGCTGCTGTAGTGCGCGATGAGTTCCTCAAGGGATGGGCCTTGGAGGCAGGCGCTTTGGTTCTTGCCAATAAGGGAATCTGCTGCATAGATGAGATGGACAAGATGAATCCTGATGACAGGGCGGCGATGCACGAAGCTTTAGAGCAGCAAAGCGTCTCCATATCAAAAGCAAACATTCAGGCAACATTGAGGGCAGAGACAACAGTTCTTGCAGCTGCTAATCCAAAGTTCGGGCGCTTCGACCCATATGAAACAATTTCCAGACAGATTGACTTGCCACCTACTTTGATTAACAGGTTTGACCTCATATTTCCAATAAGGGATCTTCCTGATTCTACAAAAGACACGCAGATGGCAGAATTCATACTCAACATACACCAGAATCCGACAGGAAAGAAGCCGGAAATTGAAACAAGGCTTCTCAAGAAATACATTTCATATGGAAGGCAAAGAATATTACCGAAGCTGTCTGATTCAGCCCTTTCAGAGCTAAAGGATTATTATGTCCAGATGAGAAGTTCGGGAAGCACAGAAGGAGAGATAAAAACAATACCTATATCTGCAAGACAGCTCGAGGCACTGATAAGGCTGGCAGAGGCAAGTGCAAAATTAAGATTAGCGGCAAAGGTAACAAAAAAGGATGCTAAAAAGGCAATAGAGCTATTGCAGTATTGTCTTGGTGAGGTGGGGATGGACAAGGAAACAGGAAAGATTGATATAGACAGAATATCAACAGGCATTCCTGCTTCAGAGAGGAGCAAGATAGGGCAGATAAGGGAGATAATTGCAGGGCTCGAAGGCACTCTTGGAAAAACCATCCCTATTGATGATATCATGAGGGAGGCGTCTGACCGCGGCATAAAGGACGAGGATGTCGAGGAGGCAATAGAAAAGTTGAAGAGAACCGGCGATTTGTTCGAGCCGAAATCAGGATTTATCTCGAGGATTTGAAGATGGATGATGAAAAAACAGTTCCCCAAAAAAGGCAGGTTGCGAGAATAGTTAGCATAAAAGACCTGGTCGAGGGAAGCTATGTTGTGGAATCTGGCTGGGAGCCTAATTATATAAAGCTGGCTACAGGTGAAAAGGTTTCACGGGTTAATATCTTCGGGACTGTTGTTAACAAGGAGCTTGACAACGAAGCAAATTTTGCCCAGATGCAGCTCGACGACGGCACCGGTTTGATTGATGTAAGGAGCTTTGACAAGGGCATATTGTTCGACAATATATCTGTCGGAGAAACCCTTGTTCTGATTGGGAGGCCAAGGTCCTATGGGAATCAGAAGTACATTTTTCCTGAGATAATAAAGACGATAAAGGACAGCAGTTGGTTCGAACTAAGAAAGTTGCAACTTGCGCTAATCAATGCAAAAAGACCTCCGATGCAGGATGAAGAGAAGAAAGATGAGGCCATAGTTGAAGAGATAAAAGAGGAAGGGATTGAGGAAACAGATTCTGATAAGGTTTATTCCCTGATAAAGCAACTCGACAATGGCGAAGGTGCTTTGTTCGAGGAAGTGATGGAAAAGTCAAAAATAAAAAACACTGATGCAATAATCGACACAATGCTGAAGTCAGGAGATATTTATGAAGTGACGGGAAGGTTGAGAGTGCTTTGAACTTCTTCAGAAAAACACAGGCGTCACAAAAACCTCTATGAAAGCAGCGATGACGACCAACGCCAGAGATATGATGAGAAGGTCAGCTGAATCAAACAGGACATGCTTGAACTTATCCAGATCGAGGCTGCTTTTAAGCATTGCGATGGATATTATTGATGCGGCTAATCCTGCAGTGAAATAAGCCAGTATTTCAGGAACACCGTGAAGAGAGTATCTGAATAATCCAAGTGAAACAACCTTGAAATAGCCACCAGCTTTTGCAAGGCCCATTGCGGTGGAATAATGGCTTAGGTTTGTTCTTATGAAATTGCCTATCGCAGCACCTATGACTGAGGCGTTCCAGACAAGGATAAATATTGCTCCCACGCCGAAAACAAACGCAAACAATATGCAGAAAAAGAGCACCTTCATGTTGTTGAACAGAATCTTAAAAAACGAGTTAAGCTGCGTTGCAAAACCAGTGACGCCGCTGTTTATCTCGACAATAGTTTTCGTCTGGATGCTAAAAAGGTTTTGGGCACTGGAAGCAGGGAGCACAGAATACCAAAGCGCGCAGGAGCACACTATCCCTATGAACATGAAGATAAAAAAAGACAGAGCTTTCCAGTGCTCTTTAAGAAGGGCGCCCTCTTCGCCAATTGATTCATCCTTCTCCTCCTCAATCTTCGTTGTGTTATAGATGAGGGGCACGCAAACAAGCGTCGTGAGAAAGACCATGACAAGACTCGAGTACTGGTTGAAAATCCACGTGCTTAGGAAGATTGCAACGGTGTTATAAAGAAAGCCATATAGGAGCATCACCCTCGGATTCTTCTCCGCCTTGAAGGGATTGATAATATCTTCCAAGACCATGGCCTTCTTTATTCAGCAACTGGTTTATAAACTTTTTGAAATATAACGAAATCGTAACATTTTTATTCAAGAGGCCAATAACGATTAAAAATGATGAAGCTTGATTTTAAAAAACTCAAAGGCCTTATTCCTGTGGTTGCACAGGACTATAAGACCGGCAGGGTGCTTATGCTTGCTTTCATGAACAGGGAGGCATTGCGAAAAACACAAAAAACAGGAAAAGCGTGGTATTATAGCAGGAGCAGGAAAAAGCTCTGGCAGAAGGGAGAAACCAGCGGGCATTTCCAGATTGTCAAGGGCATATTTGCTGACTGTGACAAGGATTCTTTGCTGATAAAGGTCAAACAAACAGGCAAAACAGCATGCCATACTGGTCATGTATCTTGCTTTTACAGGAGGTTAAAATGAAAAAAGAAAATAAGCTGAAGCTTGGGATACCTAAAGGCTCATTGCAGGAATCAACATTAAATATGTTCAAGAAGGCGGGGTTTACAATCAGGATAAAGGAACGCTCCTATTATCCTGATATCGATGATGATGAGATAGATTGCATGCTGATAAGGGCACAGGAGATGGCAAGGTATGTTGAGGAAGGCGTGATTGACTGCGGCATCACAGGGCACGATTGGGTTCTTGAAAGCAGAGCAAATATCCTGGAAGTAAAGGAGCTTATCTATGCGAAGTCAGGGATGAAGCCGGTAAGATGGGTCGTTGCAGTGCCTGCCAATTCAAAAATCAGGAGCATAAAAGACCTTGCAGGGAAGAAGATAGCAACGGAGGCGGTTAATCTCACAGCCGATTATCTGAAGAAAAACAACATACGGGCAAAGGTGGAATTCTCATGGGGAAACACAGAGGCAAAGCCGCCAAGGCTCGCAGACGCCATAGTGGAGCTTACAGAATCAGGCTCAACACTGGCAGCAAACAACCTGAAGATTATAGGCACAGTGCTCGAATCAACAACAAGGATTATTGCCAACAAAAAGTCATACGCAGGTTGGAAGAAAAACAAGATTGACCAGATTGCCCTTCTTCTGAAGGCAGCATTAGATGCGGAGAACAAGGTCGGCATAAAGATGAATGTCGAGAAGAAGAATCTCAAGAAAGTGCTTGAGATACTGCCTGCAATGAAGAACCCTACAATAAGTTCGCTTGCAGGAAAAGAAAGCGATTGGGTGGCTGTCGAGAGCATGATTGATGAGGACAAGGTAAGAATCCTTATCCCGAAACTGAAAGAAAGGGGTGCTGCAGCCATAATAGAGTATCCTCTTAACAAGGTTGTCGAATAATGGCGAAAATTCTAACCCTTAGGGACAAAGCAGAATTGAAGAAGATAAAGGAGCACGCGAGTTTTGCACTTGGCAACGTAAGAAAGAATGTTGAGTCAATAATCTCTGATGTAAGAAAACGAGGAGACGTTGCACTAATAGATTATGCTCAGAGTCTTGACAAAGCAAATCTGAAGAGGATGGTGCTGACAAAGGAAGACATCAGGAGGGCATATGGCTTGGTTGATAAAAAACTGATTGGAGCAATAAGGGCTTCAGCAGCAAATGTAAGAAAATACCATGTGATGCAGAAGCCAAGGGAATGGATGAAGAAAATCTCCAAGGGAATTGAAGTGGGACAGCTCATCAGGCCATTGGATTCTGTTGGATGCTATGTTCCTGGAGGAAATTATCCGCTTGTTTCAACAGTCATCATGACGGTTGTTCCTGCAAGTGTTGCTGGAGTGAAAGAGATAGTTGTTTGCTCCCCTCCCCTAATCAATCCGGCAATAATCGTTGCCGCTGACATGTGCGGCGCAACAATCATCTGCAGTGCCGGAGGAGCGCAGGCAGTTGCTGCAATGGCTTATGGCACAGAATCTGTTCCAAAGGTAAACAAGATAGTCGGGCCAGGAAACATCTATGTGACTGCTGCAAAGAAATCAGTTTACGGGGATTGCAATATTGATTTTATTGCAGGACCCAGCGAGATAATGATTGTTGCAGATGAGAAAGGAAACTCCGAATTTATTGCAGCAGACATGCTTTCCCAGGCAGAGCATGACAGACTTGCGTCAGCAATCCTTGTCACAACATCCAGGGAGCTGGCTGAAAAAGTAAACGAAGAGCTGGGAAGGCAGCTAAAAAATCTTTCAACAGGAATAACCGCAAAAGAATCACTTGAGAATCAAAGTGCAATAATCATTGTGGACAGCATGGAGCAGGCATTCGAGATAGTTAACGATTTTGCTCCTGAGCATCTTGAAATCATGCTGGATGACAAAAACGTCATTAAGAAAGTTAGAAATGCAGGGGCAATATTTCTTGGCAATTATTCGCCAGAGGCGGCAGGGGATTATGCCTCGGGCCCAAATCATGTTCTTCCAACAAATCAGGTCGCAAAATCAAGGGCAGGTCTTAGCGTTTTCGACTTTCTCAAGATGCCCAGTGTCCAGCGATTGACAAAAGAGGGCTTGATGAGCATCAGCTCGTTTATAAAAACCATTGCGGAAACAGAAGGGCTTGAGGCCCATAAAACATCTGTTGAGGTAAGGGAAAATGATTAAGCCGAAGAAATCTGTACAGATGATGCAGCCATATAACCCGCCATTGGAGGGAAGAAAAGGATATATCCGGCTTGATTTTAATGAGAACACTTCCGGGCCAGGAAGAAATGTTGTTAAGGCAGTGGGAAAGACAAAGGCTCTTGATTTGTGCACATATCCCGAATATTCTGATTTCAGGAAAAGGCTTGCAGCATTTTTGAAGATACTGCCTTCCGAGCTTTTGATAACAAATGCATCAGATGAGGCAATAAAACTGGTCATAGACACATACATGGAAAAAGACGAGGAGATAATAATACCTGTTCCGACATTCCCGTTGTTTAAGTTTTACTCCCAGGTTGCAGGTGTTAGGATAAAAGAAATACTTTACAACAAAGATTTGTCTTTTCCAAAAGAAAAAATACTGGAAAGCATAGGCAAAAAAACAAAGATAATGGTCATTGTAAATCCGAACAGCCCTACAGGAACAATGGTTGAGGAAAAGGATATTGTTGAGATAGCAAGAAAGGCAAACCATTCAATTATTCTCTTGGATGAGGCGTATTGCCAGTTTTCAGGCAAAAGCCTTAAGAAATTAATCAACAAATACACGAATCTTGTAATAATACAGACATTCTCAAAAGCTTTCGGCATGGCCGCATTAAGGCTTGGCTACATAATCTCAAACAGGAACAATATAGCTGTGCTGAAAAAGGCTTCTTCTCCCTACAGTGTCAACACCGTGGCGATGATTGCGGCAGAGGAGGCAGTCAAGAACAGCGATTATGCAAGATTATATGTTGAGGAAGTAAAGAAGTCAGGTGTTCTTCTGAAAAAAGCCCTAAGGGAATTAAAAATAAGATTTATTGATTCAAAAACAAACTTTATTCTGGTTGATTTCGGCAAAAAAGCTGATTCTGTTGAAAAAAGCCTGAAAAAGAAAGGCATTCTTGTAAGAAATCAGTCAGAAAAGCCGATGCTGAAGGGATTCATAAGAATAACGTTTGGCACCAGAGCCGAAACAAAAAAACTTATCTCGGCATTAAGAGAGGCACTATGATTTGCATAGACTCCCATTCTCACAGCACATTTTCTGACGGCAACAATTCAATCAATGAGATGGTTGAGGCTGCAAGGAGAAAGGGTCTTAATATTATGGCTTTGACTGACCATTTTCAGTGTCCTATTGTTGACAGGATTGTCGGATTTGAAAAGGCTTTGACGATTAATAACCTTAAAAAATACCTCAGGGTTATTGAAGCTGCAAAAGTAATCAGGGGGGTAAAGGTTTTAAAGGGCCTTGAAGTTGAATACATCTCTAAGGCTGAAGAAGAAATAACTGAAATAGTGAAGAAAGCGAATATTGATTTTGCGCTAGGTTGCGTCCATACGCTTAAAGGTCTTGCAGTTGATTATACTGAAGAAGAATTTAAAAAGAACATGTTATCTCATGGAAGCATGAAGGGGTTTTATATAGGGTATTATGAGCAGTTGTCCAGTGCAATAAGGTCAGGTATATTTGATTCTGTTGCGCACCTCGACCTAATCAAGATATTTAACAAGGAAAACAAATATTTCGATGAGAAGGAAGAAGAATATGTTAATGCTGTTGAAGGCTGTCTGGATACAATAAAGAAGAAAAGTGTTTGTGTTGAGCTTAACACAAGCGGCTTTGACAAACCTGTAGGAGTGCAGTATCCAAGCAAATGGATAATTGAAAGATGTTTCACGGCAGGTATAGACCTTACGATTGGCAGCGATGCGCATAATACCAAAAGTCTTGGAAATCACCGTGTCGAGGCTGAAAAACTATTAAAGGATGTTGGCTTTAGCAGGATAGCTTATTTTGAGAATAGAAAAAAGAAATACGAGGAAGTAAAATGAGAAAAGTCAAGATTGAAAGAAAAACAAGGGAAACAAGAATAATTTGCGAAATAAATATTGATGGAAAAGGAAGATACAGAATAAAGACGCCGATAGGTTTTTTCAGCCACATGCTTGAGCTATTCTCAAAACATTCTCTTATGGACATGAAACTAGATGTTAAAGGGGACATTCATGTTGACCAGCACCACACTGTTGAAGATGCAGGGATAGTCATTGGAACGGCAGTGCTGAAAGCCCTTGGCAACAGGAAAGGAATCAACAGGGCAGGATATTTTATAATGCCCATGGACGAAAGCCTTGCTGTTGTTGCGATTGACATATCTGGAAGGCCATTTCTAAAGTTTGATGCGGACCTCGCGGGAAAAACAAGCGATTTTGAGACCTGCCTCGTGGAGGAATTCTTTAGGGCGGTAGCCAACACCCTGAAAGCCAACATCCACATAAGGCTGCTTTATGGCAGGAATGACCACCACAAGATTGAAGCAATATTCAAGGCATTTGCAAAGGCAATGAAGACAGCAGCATCAAAGGACAAGCGGCTTGCCAAGGAGCTTCCAAGCACAAAAGGTTTGCTTGATTAAGATGATAGCAATAATAGATTACGGTGCCGGAAATGTGGCTTCGGTGAAGAATGCACTTGACTTTCTAAAGGTAAAGAGCATAATAACAGATGATCCAAAAAAGATTCTCCTGGCCGACAAAGTGCTTTTTCCCGGGGTCGGGAGCTTCGGCGATACGATGAAATCACTCAGGGAAAAAAGGTTAATCCCTGCAATAAAAAAAACAATAGAAACTAACAAGCCTTTCCTCGGAATATGCCTTGGATTACAGGTATTGTTCGAGGAAAGCGAGGAATCCCCGGGGATTGAGGGCCTAGGCATATTTAAGGGAAAAGTCAAAAGATTCAAAAAAAAACTAAAGGTTCCGCAGATAGGATGGAACAGCATAGTGCTGGAAAAGCAGGATGGAACTGTTCAAGGGTTGAACAACAAATTCTTTTATTTTGTTCATAGTTATTATGTTGTTCCACAGGACAAATCAATCATCCTGACAACAACTGACTACGGAGGAATATTTGTGAGCGGAATATCCAAAGAAAACATTTACGCTTTTCAGTTTCATCCTGAAAAAAGCGGTGATGACGGATTGGAAATCCTTAAGAGGTTTGCCAGATGCTAGCTTTCAGAATAATCCCTTGCATGGATGTTGATGCAGGAAGAGTTGTAAAGGGAACCAGGTTTGTGAACATAAAAGATGCCGGAGACCCCGTGGAGCTTGCGAGAGAGTATTATGTGCAGGGCGCGGATGAACTTGTTTTTCTCGACATAACTGCTTCCCATGAAAAAAGGAACATACTGATTGAGGTCGTAAGGAAGGTCGCAAAGCAGATATTCATACCCTTTACAGTTGGAGGGGGCATAAGGGCAACAGAGGACATGAGAGCAATACTAAAAGCAGGCGCAGACAAGGTAAGCATCAATACAGCAGCAGTAAAAAAGCCAGAGCTTATAACTGAAGGAGCCATGAAGTTTGGAAGCCAGTGCATTGTTATTGCAATAGATGCAAAGCGAAACAAAAACAGCTGGGATGTTTATATCAATGGCGGAAGAACAAAAACAGAGAAGGATGCAGTGGAATGGGCAATTGAAGCGGAAAGGCTTGGCGCGGGCGAGATTCTTCTGACCTCAATGGATACAGACGGAACAAAAGACGGCTTCGACATTGAGCTGACGAAAACAATAAGCGAAAAGATAGGAATTCCTGTTATTGCTTCAGGCGGGGCAGGAACCCTGGAGCATTTCCTGGATGCTGGCAAGAAAGGGAAAGCAGATGCTGCATTGGCAGCAGGCATCTTCCATTACCAGAAATATGCTGTGAGGGATATCAAGAAATACCTTGCTGAAAGAGGAGTGTGTGTCAGAGAATGACTGTCTTTTTGTGCATCGATCTGATGGGAGGAAAAGCGGTTCAGCTTGTTCAGGGCAAAAAGAAGGCGCTTGAAGTGGATAATGTCATTGGCCTAGCAGAAGAACTTGCAAAGCTTGAAAATCCGATTGACATTATTGACCTTGATGCTGCACTTGGCAGCGGAGATAACCTGGAACAGATTAAGCTTTTGTGCAAAAAACTCAGGTGCAGGGTCGGCGGAGGCATCCGTTCAATGGAAAAAGCCAGAGAATTGATAGAGGCAGGAGCTGAGAAGATAATCATCGGAACAAATTCTTTCAAACAAGGAAAGCTGAATGAGGAATTTTTGTCCAGATTGAAAAATGAGTTTGGAAAAGAAAGAATAATTATTTCTGTAGATTCTGTGAAGGGAAAGATAGTTGACAGGGGATGGACCCGCAGCACCGGAATCAAAACCCTGGACGTTATTAAAGATGCGGAAAACTACTGCAGCGAAATCTTCTATACATATGTTGATAAGGAAGGCACGATGGAAGGAACGGATTTTGAAACAGTGAGGAAAATCAGGGAGCTTGTGGCAGTGGAAGTGACCGCGGCCGGAGGAATATCATCTTCAAAAGAAATTGAAATGCTGGAATCAATCGGCGTTAACTCTGTAGTTGGCATGGCATATTATACAGGGAAGATAAAGATGGAAGAATTGCAGCGATTAAAATCAAAAAGATATAAATACTAGGTTAAAGACATTAATTACAAAAAAGAGGTGGGTAATGGCTAAGAACGAGCTCGCTTTGAAGATAAAGAAGCACAGCGAAACAATATCGGCAATAAAAGCAGAGATGGCAAAGATTGTCGTTGGCCAGGACGAGGTCATAGACACCATCCTGAAAGGGGTTCTTTCTAACGGTCACATACTTCTTGAAGGAGTCCCGGGTATAGCAAAGACACTCATAGTTCGCTCTTTGTCGAAAATAATGGGCTGCGAATTTAAAAGGATACAGTTTACTCCTGACCTTTTGCCTACAGACATAGTTGGAATAAGCACCTATGAGGAAAGCAGGGGCTTCTATGTTCTGAAGGGACCGATATTTGCAAACTTCATTCTTGCAGATGAGATTAACAGGGCGCCACCAAAGGTGCAGTCCGCTCTTCTCGAAGGCATGCAGGAAAAGCAGGTTACAATAGGAAAAGAAACGTTTTCATTGCCTTTTCCGTTCTTTGTCCTTGCGACACAGAACCCCCTGGAACAGCTAGGGACATTCCCCTTACCCGAGGCGCAGGTTGACAGGTTCCTGTTCAAGATTATCGTTACTTATCCAAAGCTGGATGAGGAGCAGCAGGTCCTTAAGAAAAACATAAGTCTCCAGAAGTTCGAGAGCTTTGACTTAAAGTCCTTGCTTAACGATGAAGCCATAATAGAGATGCAGGAGGACGTGAAGCAGGTATATCTTGACCCGAAGATTGAGCGTTATATTGTCAGGATTGTCGATGCCACCAGGCAGCCGGCTAAATACAAGATAAGCCTTGGCAGGTTTGTAGATTGGGGTGCTTCGCCAAGAGCGTCCACAAGCATGTATATCGCATCAAAGGCAGACGCTTTTTTGAATGGCAAGGACTTTGTCACTCCTTATAATGTCAAGTCTGTGGCTCATAATATCTTAAGGCACAGGATAATTCTCAACTATGAGGGCCAAGCAGAGAGAATAAACACAGATGATATCATAAAGGAGATTCTCTCAAAAATACCGGTTCCTTAGATAACGAAAATGCACGAACTTAAACTGGATTTAAAACCAAAGCTGCGTGGTATTGAAATTGCTTCTGTCAAGGGAGTTTCAGGATTCTCCACAGGTACTGGCGCCTTTACCAGGAATCCTGGAGAGAGAAAGGCTCTTCTGTTCAGGGGAAAAGGACTTGAGTTTGAGAAGTTTCGTGAGTTTAGCCCCGATGATGATGCCCAGATGATTGACTGGAAAGCCAGCTTAAAAGCACATAAGCTTCTCGTCAAGACTTACACAGAGGAGCAGAATAAGGATATAATCTTTCTTCTTGATGCAAGCTCAAGTATGTCCTGCTCATCAACACCGAAACTGAAATGTGAGTTTGCAGCGGAGTTGATAGCATCGTTGGCTTTTAACATCATAGAAACTGGCGACAACATGGGCCTCGTCATGTTTACAGATACTGTGCAGAAGGTTGTACTTCCTGCCACAGGTATTGGCCAGTACTTTAGGATATTGGAAGCATTAAAGAACCCGAAAAACTACGAGGGAAGGTATGACTTTGCGAGAGTGCTGAAGCTTGTTCTCGGAATCCTGAACAAAAGAGCAATTTTAATAATAATCTCTGATTTCATGGGGCTGAAGGGAGAATGGAAAAGAATCCTTGAGATTGCTTCTGTGAAATATGAAATACTCGGGATTATGATACTTGACCCGATTGACAAGGAGCTTCCCGAGGGGATTAGCCAAGTTGTTATATCTGACCCCTATACCGAAGAGGAGGTCCTTATAGATGCAGCGAGAATAAGGGACTATTACAGGAAAACAAGCGCCGAGACAGTAAAGGAAATAAGAAACACTTTCAGGGCGATGAATTCGGACTTTCTTTTGCTTGACACAACTGAATCTTTTGTCAATCCTGTGAGAAGATTTTTCACGGGGCACTGAAATGGCTGAACTGGTTTTTACAAACCCGAATTATCTTTGGCTTTTGCTAAGCATACCTCTCCTTATAGCGACACATTTCTTCATACTGAAGAACCTAAAGACAAAGGCTTGGAAGTTTGCAAACTTTGAGGCAATACGCAGGGTTACAGGAGCAACGCCCAATATAAAAAATACTTTTGTGCTTTCGAGAAACATATTTCTCCTCGTAATAAAGCTGGTTATTCTGACTGTTCTGATATTTTCAGTTGCAGACCCTATCCTTTGGTATTATGGCAAATCAACGAGCAACAACTTTGTTCTGGCGATAGACAGCTCGAGCAGCATGCTTGCTGATGATTTTCAGCCGAATAGGTTTGTTGCTGCAAAAGCAGCGGCAGTGGACTTCCTTAATAATATTGCCGTAGCCACTAAAGTCGGGGTGGTTTCATTTGCCGGAACAAGCTTTGCAGAGCTGAGTCTCACGCAGAACATAGGCGATGCCAAACAAAGGATTTCAAAGCTGGACATCCAGAGAATAGGGGGAACTGATTTGGGAGAAGCCCTTATTACATCCGTGAATGTGCTGCTCCCTGAAGAAAAATCAAGAACCATAGTCCTTCTTACCGACGGAAGAAGCAACGTCGGCACCGCAGTTGAGAAGGGCATAGCATATGCAGTAGAGAATCGCGTCATAGTCCATACCATAGGCATAGGAACAGAGCAGGGCGGCAGGTTTCTGAAAATAGACATACTATCAAAGCTTGACGAAGAAACACTGAGGGAAATAGCAGAAAAAACAGGAGGAAACTATTACAAGGCAACATCTGAGGAAGAGCTTCAGAAAGCATACGATGAAATAGCAACGCTTACAATGGAGAAGCTTTCATTGAGGCTGCAATTCCCGCTGCTGTTGCTTGCTCTTGCGCTCATTTTCACAGAGTGGGGATTGGTAAATACAAAATACAGGACTCTGCCATAGAAAAATTTAAATAGGAGAACAGCTAAAGGAGATTTCAATGGAAGAAATATCAAACCGGGCAATAGCCATATTAATCGTTACCTCGATAATGATTTCTCTTGCCGGGACAATAATCAGCATGAGCAAGCTTGGAAGCATGGAGATTATAACTGGCATGGCATCGACAGATGCGGGTTATATTAACCTTTCAATTGCATCAGGCATCTCAATAACAACTACAGACAATAACAGGATAGACTTCGGTTCATGCACGCCGCAGGGAGGAGTTTTTACTGAAATAACGTCCTTGGCCAATGCCTCAATCTGCGATGGTGCTGTCAATGTCACAGGCTCGAAGAACATAACAGTTAGAAACAATGGCAACGTCAATGTCA
>JAFGPE010000067.1 GCA_016926055.1 Candidatus Woesearchaeota archaeon
CGATACTCAACTTCGGGGGGGTAGGGCGTACCGCATTCACAAGGGCAATTGGAGACTTTCTTGGCATGCGGAAAGTAAAAACAGTCTTTGAGGCAGGAAAATCAGATTATGTGATAATTCGCGAGATGCTTGCTGCAAACGGCTATGACGAAAAAAAGATATGCCCTGAGATTTATGAAAGAATCAAGAAATCATTTATTTATTTTTTCAAGAAGGATGCCAGTGAGAATACTTCCGCAGCTCTTCTGCCTTTTGCCAATGAGACTCTCGAGAGATTGAGCAGGGAAAGGAACGTTTTTCAGGCTTTACTGACAGGAAACTTCAGGGAAACTGCTATGGAAAAATTAAAACGATTTAATATTGAAAGGTATTTTCTTACAGGCGGTTTTGGAGATGATGCAATTGAAAGAACAGATATAGCAAGGGTTTCTTTGGAAAAGGCAAAGAAGAAATTTAATCTCGTGGATTTCAAGGCATTTGTGGTGGGAGATACAGCTTCTGATGTGAAATGCGGAAAATTGCTGGGAGCTGTCACTGTAACTATTGGGCATGAAGATTCCGGGGCCGACTATTGCATCCAGAACCTAGGGGAACTTATCGATATCATACTCTAGCCTTTCATTATGACCACATTGGTCATTCCTCTTCGTCTTCTCTCTATTATTCCTCTGCCTTCGAGCTTATCCAGAATCCTTGTGACCTTGACTTTTGTGTATCCTGTTTTTTCAACTATGTCTGACTGGAACATTGTTCCTTCTGCCTCAATGACTTTAATGAGGATACTCTTCTCTTCCTCGTCAAGCTCAGAAAGTATTTTAGTGTAATCTTTCTTCTCTGTCTTTTTTATCTCTTCTTTTCCTGCCCTGTCAAATGCAATTAGATACACCCCGAAGAGAATTAGGCTAACGGCAAGGGCTCCACCGAGGACATATATTGTGAATGTCCTGTCTGCATGTAGACAGGTTCCATCCTCAAGAAAGCAGCTTCCGTTGTTCTGCCGCATTATCTCCTTGATGTAAGCATCCTCTCTTATCTTGGACGTGTAAACAAAAACAGACAGCAATGCCCCAAGAACAATCAGGAAAATTCCTATATATTTCTGGTTCATGGGAAAGAGAAAACAATATTTTGTTTAAATAGCTTGTGAAAATTACTTTCCCTTCATCTCCTCGATATCCTTCAGAAATCTTGTTATCGTTTTGACAATGTGCTCAGGCTGCGTCCTTAAGACCTCTGCTGTTTTGCAGAGCGCATCCCCTTCGCACTTTTCCTTTCGCGTAAGCTCGAATGGAACATCCTTCTTCTTCTTTACAATGGTCTTCCACTTCTCGAACAACTCCTCTGCCCTAGCAGGCACTTCATCCTTTTCCACTCCAAGGAGCCTTGCAGCTTCTTCCAACAGGTCAGAGCGCACTTCAGAAATGGACTCTGCGGCGCCTCCTGCAGTGAATGTCAGCCTTACAACACCATCTTGAATCTTTGTCGCTTTTAACAGTTTTATCCTTCCTGCCTCTCCTGTTGAATTAAGATGGGTGCCGGCACAGGCTTCAACATCTATGCCGGGAATATTAACGACTCTAATCATCTTTCCAGGAACTGCCCCTCCCTGATACAATGCCATTCCATATCTCTTCTCTGCATCGCTTCTTGGAACAAATGATTTCTCAATACAGATGTTTTTTGCAACAATGCTGTTGGCTTCTTCCTCTATTCTTTTCAATTCCTCATCAGAAATGCTCCTGTAGTGTGTAATATCCAAATGCGCTTTCTCCCTGGTCTTCTTCGCTCCTGCCTGGTTCACATGATGGCCAAGAACCTTTCTTGCGGCAGCATTCACTATGTGGGTCGAGGTATGGTGCTGGGCTAGCTGTTTTCGGTGCGATGATTCAACGATTCCTTTTACAACATCGCCTTCCTTGAAATCAGTCTTGTCAACAACATGGATAATCACATTGCCCTGCTTGAAGACATCAACAACCTTCGAGTTGTTAATCATCCCGATATCATGCATTTGCCCTCCGCTCGTCGGGTAGAATGCTGTTTTATCCAGTACAACATTATTATTGACTATCTTGATTATTTTTCCACTAAACTCCACTTTTCCATAGTCATCAAAATAAAGTGCTTCTGTTGCAGGAATTCCCCCGAGGGGAAGCTTTTCAGCTCTTTCCGTGGCGTGTATCTGTTCAACCTGTTCGTGAAGCTTTGCAACCCTTGCATAGAAGTCGTCAGGAACATTTATCTCCTTCCCAAGGGCTCTTGCCTCCTCGCTGATTAGTTCAGGGGCAACTCCGTGGGAATCATATATCTGGAGGAGTTTCTCCTCACTGATGTCCTCTTTGACAATCTTCTTTACCATTTCGCGCGATTTCTCTCTTGTTGCAATAAACTTTCTTCTTTCCTCTTCCATGATCTCTGAAACATCCTCGAGATTCTCAGAGACTTCAGGGAATATCGGCTTAAGGTATTGTGCGTGGAACTCAGCAAGCTTTGCCATGTCGATGTCCCAGCCGTATTTCTCGATGAAGGAAAGAGCTCTTCTGAGAATAACTCTTAGATTATAGCCGCCTCCGACGTTGCTCGGCAGCGCAGTATCATTTAATGCGAACAATAATGCTCTTGTGTGCTCACCTATTGAATATAGCGCAGAGAGGGGCAGTATCTTTTGTTTTAGCTCCCTTACTTCAATCTTGATTTTTTCGGCGACCTCCTTCCATGCCTTGTCAATGTTCTCGACCTC
>JAFGPE010000068.1 GCA_016926055.1 Candidatus Woesearchaeota archaeon
CCAATCTGACTGTATTTCTTCAATAAAGAGAATATTCTTACCATCCTGAGTGGTTCTCGTGTTAAATCTCACATGGGCAAGGACGTTTGGCTCGTCCCAATGGTGGGAAGTGTAGTAATTTTCTTTCTTGGTGCTTAATTCAATACTGCCATTAAACATCCTCGCCTTTTTTATAGCCTCGCCCCTTGTATATTCCATTACTTCTCCAAATGCGGCAAGATATCCATTGATGATTTGATCGGGCCTTGCATCTGAATCCTTTGAAAGTTTGACCTTATAAAGATTCTGGGCTTGTGCAGGCATCGTCAATAACAGCTCCTTATAATCCTCTGCGCCCGGCAGGGCATATTGGGCATATTTTACCATAGTATCTTTATGGATCACCTGCCCTTCTTCTCCACCAATGGTAACATGATATTCACCACCCTTCCCTTTTTCAACCTCCTCGATCTCAATCTTATTCTGATCGATCCAGGACTGGATATCTGCTTTTGTCAGTGAATTCTTGCCTTCAACGAGTTCATCCCATCCCATCCAAGTGAATTCTGCCTCTTTAGCGCCACTTTTCAGGAGCATGGCCTTCCATTGCTGCGGAGTGGCTTTTTCCTGTTTAATAACATCAAGGGCTTTCTCAGTAGGTGAGAAATACAAAGCATCGGAAATGCGGAACAAAGGATAATCTTTTCCCTCTGAAACCTTTGGATTCTCGAAAGAATTTATTATATTTGTAATGTCCTTTATTGGTATGGCAGCCTCAGCGTAAAGGGTACGCTGTCTCCCCAGCCAATTAAGGGCTTTTTCTTTATCAACCCAGTCAAGAAGCTTATAATCAACAATCCATTTTTTTATATCTGTTATGTTATCTTTAGGATATACACTTCTGATATCATTTATGATAATTGATTTACGGCCTCTGTAAACTTCCTTCTCTAATTCAATTACAACAACAAAATTATTTCCTTTTTCATCCTGAATTTCTGTCAAAATTACATTGCTTCCAAGATGTACTAAACTTCTAAAGACCGCTATAGGATTTTGAACTGAATCAGGCAAATTCTTTAACAATCCAGGGTCAAAAGGATGTTGCTCATGAGTTGATTTTTCTTTAAGTTTTGCACTTGTTAGTTGTATTGGCAGGTCGGGAAATCCTGCTGCAAGTAATTTATGAGATGGATTGCCTAATTCAAATGTATGACCAGCTTTAATCTTGCCTCTGAGGAACTGGTCAAGCTCCTCGTTAAATCTCTGATTGACTGCGTCTAATCCAGATGATATATTCATCTGCCTATTTATCTCATCCCGAATAACTATTTGCTGATCTCTTGCGATATCTTCTGTTTCGACGAGCATTCGTTGTCTCCGCTCTTCTGGAGTGAGACCGAGCCTTCTCTGAACATTTCTGGCTTCCACCTCCCCTGCGAGACGTGGGTAAACCATATCTCCTTCGCCGCCCATTCCAGTATATCTCTCTGTACCTCCTTCTGCAAAACCTTCAATTCTTTGGATATAGTGTTGTATCTCATGCGATAGTTCGGTTCTGAGAGACTCTCTATCATGAACATATATTGAACGGCGTCCCACGGCGGGTGATATTCTGCGGTATCCATGCTGTAGGATGATGTTTCCTTTTTTCGTTTTTGCCAGGTCTTTCGTTCCGATTCCGATAACTTTCTTTTTAAAATCCGCAAAGCCTCCTGTTTCAGTAATTGGTTCGCTTCCATAATTATAAAATGTTAGTTTGACATCTTTAAGTTGAGGATATGAATTAAATAATTCTTCATCCTTAACAATATCTGTTATTGGTACTTCCTCAGTGAAAATGTCATCCTGAGGTTTAAGCTTCGATATAAAATCAATATCCTTCTTTAATTCTATATCTCTTGTCTCATGTCTCCATAAACCATCTTTCCCTCTTTCCCAACCAGTAGCAAGAAATATAGTCCTTGCACTTTCCCGACTTGATTCCATCCGTTTGGCAATGGAAAGATTATCTATCAGATCTTCAATACTCCGTGCACCATATTCGCCAGCAATACGAAACATAGCCACCCCACCTTCTTCCTCCCTGGTCTGTATTGTCTCAAAGAGCTTATCGAAAGCTTCATCAATCCTTACCTTTTCCACTCCTTCGGGATATGGCCTGAGATTCGCGTAAGCCTTATTGTTTGTTGAATGAACGAGATATTGGCTTAACTGATTTTTTTCTTCGAGTTTACCTTCAACATAAGACTCGAAAGCCCTTGCCATCATCTCATGAGGTGTTGACCAATAAGTTGATGAACGCATCTGATCAATCTCCCTGGCAGAATTGTAATAATCGGTATTGACTTCCTGAATGACTTTATTATCCTTGGTCAGTTTCTTAATATCAGATTTTAAAGCATCCAATACACTTACATACTGAGTTGCCGTTGTAAGGCTCGCACCTTTCTTCAACTGGCTGAATCCAAGAGCTTCTTTATATATCTTATCAATCTCGAGGATGTTCTGATATGTTTTTCTTGTGACAGAAGCTCCCCTCCATCCCCTTTCTTTTGTAGGATATTCTACCTCCGGACCATAATCACCATTTTTAATCTTTTCAACAAGGCCGTCATATCGCTTAAGCTGTTCGGGTGTAGACGGCTCTCTCTTCTTGCCCCATGTCCTGCCTTTTTCAAGATACTGACGGTACATAGTGAGGTAATAAATCATGCTTTTTGTTCTATCCTCAAGAAGCTTTTTCTTTTTCTCAACATCGACAGTAACCTCTCTGGGCTGTTTCATCAAGGTTGAAACAATGCCGTTAAAAGCTTCAAGAAGCTCCGGCCTTAAAGCAGACTTGTATGAATGACCATGAGAGAGGAAATATTTTTTAACATCACTAAGAGTGATTATACCGGCTTCGGTCTTTTCCAGTTCCTTGCCTTTATCCTGAAGGCCGAAATAGTGATCAATGGCATGGAACCATTCATGTGCAACGGCTCCGGCACCTTTTATCCTGGTCAAATTAAAGACTGCCCGATCAGGCTCATAATGTGCCGCTGCTGAAACCTTCCCTCCATGTCCCCTGGCACCAAAGGCAATAGATAATTTGCCATTGAGTGATAATGCTTTTGGTGGAAGATTAAGGACTGTCGCAAGATCCATCAGACCATTATAGGCCATGTTGAGTATTTTCTGCCTTTCATCCTGCGGTACCCAATTGCCGAATTCTCCTCCTGTAAAGCCAAAAATATCGGCAAACATATCGACACTGACATTACCCTTTTGATATTCAGGGCCTGTTCTGTCTATATGATCCAGGTGAGGACGTTCAGGAAATTCGGGTTTGTAATTGAGCAAATAATCGGTATTATCAACATACCACTTAAATGCATCGTCTTTTGTTTTGAATCCGGTCTTGACTATGTGAATGCCAAGGCCGGTTTTACGATAAATAACAAACTCGTCTTTTTTCTGACTTATGCGAAAGATTTTTGCGACTTCAGCGAATTTTATCACCTGCAGGGCATCTTCCTCACTCGGGTAAGACTGCTTTGCCTCAAACACTATCATCCTTCCCCATTTGCCATCCCCGGTTTTGAATGGACGGAATGTGCCATCTTCCTGTTCTCCAAGGTTCCAGTTCTTCATCCACCGGGGTAAACCCGTTTCCTCTTTCTTCCGTAGTTTTTCAACAAGCCCCTTTGTGGATATATCCTTTCTGGCTCCGCCAATCTTCTCACCGAAATCCTCTATTTTCTTAGCCTCACTTTCAGTTTCGAGAAACTCATCCTGTTCTTGCCTGACATCATCTTCTGTCTTTTCCGGTTCCTCAGCCGGTGCGTCCTTTTCCTCCTTTTCGAGTTGTGTCTGATCTTCTTCCGGCTTAACTGGTTCTTTAAAGGTTATTTCTTTCTGAGTTCCTTTAAGTACCAGGTCAATCTTCTGATTCAGGAGATCCTCTTTCCTTGTGAGTTCTTTTTGTGAGGCTTCGATAATGTCATTAAAAGGCTTCAGGGCAGCCCGAAGGAGATCTGCCTCGGGACGGAATATCTCACCTGCAAACATCGTCTGCAGACCTTCTGCCTTCTCCACGGCCTCCTTACGGTCTCCAAAAGCTTCCGGACGTGCTTGAAGCTCTCGTTCTTTCGCCCTGCGATCTGCTTTTGCCACCTCAATACGATTGTTGATAACTTTCCAATCGGCATTGAAATTGCGGATAAGGTCAGTTATCTGCTTTCTTTGTTCGGGATTGACGACATCAGTAATTTGCTTATCAAGAGACTGATAGGTATTTAATAGTTGTTCTCTGGCGAGTTGCAGTTGTTTTAACTTCTGCAAGTCTGCTTTTGTCTTTTTATCATCAGGCTTTGCCTCGATCCTGCCTATCTCATCCTCGATCTCGGCTTGTTTTTCTTCATTATCAACAATCCTGCGTATTAATGCTACTTGTTCTTTTTGCTCTTTCTCTCTCTTGACGGCTTCCAGCCTGTCTTTCTCAAGGTCCCGTACACGTACCGGTCTTTCCTCTCCTCTGACCAGTTCTTCTTCGCGACCTGTCTCTTTAGTTTCTGTTCTAACTTTTTCGGCATGTTCCTTTCCTCCTTCTTTAGGTTTAACATAACCAAGCATACGATCTATATAATCTCTGTCTCTGAACTCTTTAAGATCGGTCTGCCTGGCTGCATCATAAAATGTTTTGAGATCATCAAAGGTGTATCTGCCTCTTTCAATATCGCCTTTGATCTTATCTGCTCCACCCCTGACGAGATCGAGCATTGTGTGAATATTATAAGAAGGATTAATCTGATTTACATAATCTGTCATGAAATCATCTAATCCTGTATATGTACCGGTTGTTTTACCCGGAACAAAGGTTGGTTTAATAGGCTCAATAATTTTGGGTTTCTGCAGTTCAGGATAATCTTTTAATACTTCCGGTGGTACTGGCTTGCCTTCCAATAACGCTTTTTCAACAATCCCTTTTTTATGCTGTAAAATAACATTAATCGCCCCTTCTTTTTTTACATATTCTTCTGGTAATGAATCCAAATATTCCTTCTGAGTCATTTCCCAGGGCCGCTTCTCTTCCGCCTTTTCTTCCTCGAAAGCTATCTTATACTGATCAGGAGTAAGTGTTTTTCTGCCAAAATGATCAATATCAACTCTCCCGTCAGGATACACATGAAGAGGGTAGTCCTTAAATGTTCTACCCCCAAGAGTGACAAGTATCTCAGTTTTTGTTGTTGGTAATTGCTTCTGAGGAGTTTCCTCCTGTTTTGGCATTTCAGAAAGTTTTTTATCTATGACAGAAGCGGTATATTTTTGCCATTCTTCAGGAGTATATTCTTTTTTTGTTTTTAAAGTTCCATCAGGACGTTTTGCATATTCAATATCCTCTATTGATTTTTCCTCCTCTTCTGGTTTTCGCTCCGGAGTCTCCGGTTTCTTCTTAATATATTCACCAGCAAATGCAGATTTGAATACAAATAGATACCCACCATCACCATCATCCGATTCAGGTATTACAAATCCTTCATTTGAACTTATCGGCGTTATATTCAGCTCTGCTTCTGGAACTTTTTCCCAATTTTCTTCGCCTGCCGGAAGGTTATATTTATTTGCAATCCATTTATTTGGAGATACCCAGATAACCCTTACATTATCGGAAATATCATATTTTTTCTGCCATTCCCTAACTTCTTTTAGAGAATAATTATTAAGTTCATTAACTTCTCTATCAATGAACTGATTAAATGTAAATGGTTTACCGGCTGAAGTATAAAATTCCTTAACTGAAGCGAGATCAGTTACTTCTGGCTTTCTGGGGATTGTTGTTGCCTTTTCTTCTTCTCTTCGTGCAGCTCTTTTCTCATCTCCAGGAGCTCTTGGCCGAACGATGTCCCCTTCGCCTCTGCTCTCAAAGCGAGGATATTTACTAATTTTTTCCTCAATTTTTCTTTGTCGGTCGGTGTCATTGAGTAATTTTTTAAAGTTTTCAAATTCTCTGGCGTTTAATCCAAACAGGAATCCGTCCGTGAAATAACTTGGATCCGCCTCTGCCAGATTCCTGAGAAATGCCCAATCAATATCCCCATTACTGTCCTCATGCCTCCTGCTTGTAAAGATAGACATTGTTTCGGGACTATTGATTATTTCTTCAAGAAGATTATCAACAGCCTCGGGAACATATTCCTCAACATTTTCTAATGAGTCATCCTCCATCTGTGGAATAATGTCCTCCGGCGCCATCTCCTGTTTAAGTGGCTGGTCCATCCGTCTGAGAAGTTCTTCAACCATATCATTTTTTGTGTGATATGTCTTTAATACTTCACAAATGGCATTTATCTCAGCCATTGTTCCCTGCTCTTCTATTTTAAAACTTTCAGAAAGATCCTCATGCAAGACATCCATGTGGATGCCGTCATTCTTAATAGCCCACAGGTATTTCTCTTTTATAGGGTCAAATCCCATATAACGCCTGAAATCATCTGTCCTTACCCTGCCCCCGGCAATAAAGAATTGCATTACCGCTTCTTCAAAATTGTCTGTTCTCTTATTAAGAGCTTTCCCGTATGGACTATCCGGCTTGAATTTTATCGGTCCTCTTTTCTTCCCCCTGACTTTTATCTCTTTTTGTACCGGGATAAAGAGCTTCCGCCTTGCATTAAAGCTGATCATCTCCTTTCCGCCTCTTACTTTTAGATATACCTTGCCGTCTTTCTCTGGCGTAACGACTTCATATTCCATCGTGGTCTGAACGTTCTTAACCAAGTCACCCTTGCGGAAATTAGTTAGATCTCGTACTTCTGGCTGTGCAGTCTCGATTTCCTTTGGTTTGGGAGCTGCAGGAGTTTCTTTTATCTCTTCTTCAGCTTCGGTCTTAAGTGATGCGAATGATTTATTTTTAACCCAATAATCGAATTGGTTCTCAAATACATCTTTAAGCTTCATTTCCCAAGTCGCTTCTCGCCCTGGGCGTTCAAAGATGTCATTCAACAACTCATCAAGAAAATA
>JAFGPE010000069.1 GCA_016926055.1 Candidatus Woesearchaeota archaeon
GGACAAGATTTTTTCCGGACATAGTGTTTTTAAAATGCATCCAAGCATTTATAACGTTTTTGATAAGAAAACGAAAGATATATAAACTAGTTACTATATTAATATACAAAAAAGTATATTGGAGTAGATTAAAGCACAATTATAATTTCAAGAACTGCAAAAGTAAAAGAGGAGGATGCTGAAAATGGAAAGGATATTTACCTCGATTGTCATTCTACTTTGTTTAGGGTTGCTAGTATACGCAACTGTCGGAGAAGAAAGAACAATAACTGATCAGGTTACAGTCGGCACTTCAACGCCAGTAGTGTCATTGGTAAATCTCGATGATACGTTTCCAGGATATGTTGCCGGTGCTGGGGGCGACATAGCTCTCGTAGCAAACACCACAACGATAGTGTGGTGCGTAGGCGTAGTGAATGACCTAAACGGATATGGAACAATATCGAACGTCACAGCAGTCTTATGGGACAATGCAACAGACGAGACATATACTTCAAATAACAATACCAAGTACCTAAACCAAACACCTTGTGAAAAGGCTCAACTAAACGACACTGCTGCCACTTTCAACTGCACGTTCAATGTTTACTGGATTGCAAATGCGACAGGGTGGAGATGCACGGCTAATGTAACAGACAGCGGTGCTCTGACATCAGGTCTGGCTTCTGTAGACAGAAACATTGGTTCTCTGCTATCCCTTGACGTATATGAAAACAATGCTGGTGAAACAGCGTCCACCACTCTCGACTTTGGTACAGTCAATGTTAATGCGAATTCAACAAATGACAAAAACGTAACTGTGGAAAGCTATAGCAACGTCGTCATAGATTACCAGGTCAATGGAACTGCCCTGAACTGTTCAGGAACAGGGTCAATAAACGTGCAAAACGTCTCGTATTCGCTCATACCTGGACAGACAATAGGTGACCAAACCCAGCTAACAGGAACAAAAGCATCAATTAACGCGAACATCAGTAAGCCGACATTAGTTTCCACTGTTCCGACAAGCATGTCGCACTGGAGAATACAGGTCCCTGAAGGAGTAGCGGGCACATGCAGCGGTGCAATAATGTTTACGGCAATAGCCAACGCATAGAATTATTTTTTCATTCCATTATTTAGTTTTCTAAATATTTTCATTCTTCGAGATGAAGTAGACTCCAAGAATGAGCAGCAAAAAGCCAATAACCTGCAGAAACGACAGTACCTCGTCAAGAACAAAGAATGCAAGGACTGTTGTGAAGAAAGGAGTTGCTAATTCAATCATCGCGGTCTGGGCAGACTTCAGTATTTTAAGACCATTGTAATACAGGACGTAGCCTGTTCCAGTTACTAATCCTATCGTCACACCATAGACAGAAAAGATGCTGAACCTTCCTAGGGTCACAAGGAGTGCTGCCAGAAGAATTGATGAAATAAAAAATCTCCCAATAACTAATGCATTTGGCGAGAGTCTTTCCAAAAGCTTTTTTCCAGGAATTACAACAATTGCCCAGCAGACCGTTGCGCACAGAACTATTAAATCGCCGAATGATAACAACCTTAGCCGGAAAATATTTCCAAACGTTCTTGAGCTTACAAGAACTGCTGAAATAAAAAGAAGAAGCCCTCCAATGATGTCGTTATTGCTGAGACGCTCCTTCAGAAGAATAAACCCGAGAATTGCAACAAAGATTGGCTGAGTGTGAGCAAGAAGATTCGCATTCACAGCAGAAGTCTTTGTAACACCGTAGTAAAACAGAGGATATGCTATGAACGAGCCAATAATCCCGATGAAGATTATTGATAAAAGATCTTTTTTACTGATATTTTTCAATTCATCTCGCTTGATATTCCTTGTGAGAAGAGAAAAAACAAGTACCGTTAAAAAGCAATAGAATCCCTGCTGGAAGACAATCTGAAGAAAATCAACATAGGCGAATGAGAACTTTGCAGTAACTGTTTCGATGGCCCAGCAGACGCTTGCAAAGACGACAAAGATAATTCCTGCTTTTTTCATTGGAATCACTAGGCCATGCCCTGAAGAGTTGCCCCCAGAATACGGATTGCTATGAAGTTGAAGACCACCATCACGATTGACGAGACAATCACGAACATAATAGGACTTCTTATCATATTCACGCCAAGAAGGTAATTCTCATTTAGCTTGTCCGAACCATTCTCTATTCCGTTTGAGAGTATCGTAAGAACATAGGTTATCTGAACAACATATATTCCAACAATTATCTGGAAATAATATGTGGGAATTCCATCGCCAAACATGCTGGCTAGGCCTCCGAGGGAATTGCCCTCAACCCCTTGCCCTGCAACATTCTTTATCTGGTTTCCGAGCTGGCCAAGTATAGTTGTTATCATTGAAGTTATGCCAATGACTATACCTGCAATAACAGGAGTAAGAAAGCTCGTCTGGGATTTCATCGACGAGATGATGTCTGCAAGCAAATCCTTCAACCTTTCATTGACGCGGTGTATCTCGCGGACATATCTTGAGATGCTCATCAGTGCCTGAGCAGCTATTCTCGGACCTTTCTTCGCGGACTCCACAAGGACTTTCATGGAACTCTCTATGAGATTGGAGGGAAACTGCTTCAGCGCGCCCTGTACAGGGTCAAATATTGCCTGCTTCACACTGACGCCGAGCTTCCTGATTTTCATATCAACTAAAGTGAAAAACTCTCCGGATATTGTACCAGACATCACGTCACCGACCTTTGCAAAGGCCAGTTCAGGCGGAATACCGTCGCCAAGGCGATTGCCAAGCTGGAACAACGCTGATGAGAATTCTGTCTCGAGGCTTTTTGTCTTTTCCCTTATCTTCATTACATTCCTACTCCTTAACTTGAAATACAATCCTATCGACAAGGCAAAAGCAAGGGTTATGAAAAAGCTGAATATGGAAGCCCCGAACCCATATGGCCCTATCAGCTCATCGGGGTTTGCTTTTGATGGGCGATAACCGAGAAAATCAAAGCCCTCTCCAAGAACATTGAAGTCAGGCATCCCTATCTGATGAAGAATAATCGGCAACACCCCAACAAGAAACAGCAAAACAAATAAAATGATGCTAAGATAGATAGGAGGTATCTGTATCTCAGCTGTGCCAAGCTTTAGTACTACGTTCCTGTATTTCTTTAGTTCTGGGTTGTATTCTGCAACATCAACATCGCCGTAGCCGGTTGGCCTTCTTGAAAGAATATTTCTTCCCATGACATAAACAGCTATCGGCAGTGCAACATTGTACAGCATTGCAAGATGATACCACATAACACCCTCCATAAAGCTAACGACAAGCGGAAGTATCACCAAGCCAAGAATTGGAAGGATTATTCCAAGCATGTGGAGCATTGTGATTGGCGACTTTAGGTTTTGGGCATAGTGAAGCATCTTCTCGTACGTTTCAGTAAGGATGACGTCAAGGGATTTGTCAAGCAGTGTAAGCCTTCTGTCCTCCGAGCTTTCATAGAGTGAGCTTTCAATCAGATGCATTGCCTCTATAAATTCCATGTTCCATCTTCTCCACGATTCGAGATACATGTCAAGGGATTCTTTTACTGAATCATACTTCTCGGTCTCGACATCCCACAAAATCTTTTTCAGGTCAAGAGACAATGGCCCCGAGAGATGGTCACAGGCAAAATCGATTGCATTCTCTAGATTAGAGGTATGTCTCATATGGGTTACAATGTAGAAGACTGCTGTTACCATTTCGTTGCTTGCCTTGAGACGCCAGTTGTTTGCGAAGTAAAGCGGAAGATTGCCAAGTGGAATCATTATCGCCAGGCCTGCTATCAGGAAGAACGCAACCATAAACGTTGAGTTGAAAATGGCGTAGCCCAGCAGAGAGCCGAACACCGCTATCACAAGAGGGACAAGGACAGAAAAGCTCATTGCACCTGTAGGAGTTATGTCAAGATGACAAACAGCAATTGCCTCCTTCATCTCAGGTTCCTTCTTCTTGTCAGGAGCTATTCGAAATATCTTCTCTGAGATGTTGCACAGCTTCTCATAGATTGTTAAATGCTTTGGCATGTATTCTGACTTGAAAGCCTGATACTCTCTTGAAGAAGAAGGATTTCTGCGTATATCAATTGGCTCATTAAACTGTTCCCTTACGCGCTGCCTGAATCTCTCTACTATGTCATCGGATTCAGACGCGACCTCTTTTTTTTTCTCTGACATTATTGCGCCTTAGTCCTTTTTGAAAGATAATCTTTTATTGCTTTTTTCCACCACTCGCTCCATTCATACTCTATCCGTTTAGGCTCAAGAGTGCCTATCTCATTCTTCACGTCTTCCGCAACCATATGGTATATGTCGTTGCATGTTATTGTCATCGGTGCCTCCAGCAACTCCATATCATTAAGCTTGACTGCAGTATCAACCTGTGTCTGCTTTAACCTTGACCTCAGCATGATGTTGTCCCAGACTGAGTCCCAGTTGCCAGCAAATTCCTTCACGTTGCCTGCAATAATCTTAAGGACCTCTGATTCGCCATTGTTGAGGCCATCTGTCGCATCAAGGATGTCTCTCTTTGCATCATATTTCATCAGGTCCATGAAGCCGCCCTCGAGGTGAGGGTCATTGTTCCATTCCTTACCAACCTCTGTAATCTGGGTAACCCTTCTGTAGCGGTGCAGACCGTCTGCAGTCTTTATTGGATTCGCAACAATAATTATGTCTGTCGCCTTGAAGCTCGTCTTTGGAACTCCTATATCGTTTACAACCCTGTCGAATACTCCATACGGAGAATCGCCGTGAATAGTGCCTGCAACAACATTGGCTGCCGCCCCCACCCTCATTGCTTCGTACAAAGCTGTTGCCTCTGCACTTCTAACCTCTCCCACTATAAGCGACGAATCGCCCAATCTTAATGTTGTCCTAATTCCGTCAGATGCCGTTAATTCTGAGCCGCCCTTGGAGAGTGCAGAAGCGACCTTCATCGACTGAATATTAAAGCCGAGCTTCCTTAGTGAGCCCGTGGGAAGCTCCAGAGTGTCTTCTATCGTGATTATTCTGTAGCGCCTCATTATCTCGACGAGGATTGAAGAGAGGAATGATGTTTTTCCAGAACTCCTTGTTCCTGCTATCAGAATGGATCTTGTTCCGTCGACAAGGAAGCTTATTAAGCCTGCCCCTGTTGAAGTTATCATCTTGTTATGAATAAACAGAGGAAGGCTCCAAGGACGATCCCTGTGCCTCCTGAACGAATATGCAAGACCTGTCGGGTTCAATGGCTCTGTAATTGCCGCAACCCTTGTGGAGGCACCTGGAAGTTCGAGCTCTGTGTCGAGTATAGGGTTTGCCTCATCCAGCGGCCTTCCTGAAATCATTCTCAGTTTGGATGCCCAGGACTCCGCCTCGCCTTTTGTCGGAACTATATTTGTATAGCAGTCATCAAACTCGCCATGGACAATAAACATTGGAATCTGGCCCATTGGGCTGTTTATCGAAATATCCTGTATTTTGTCATCCTGCAAGAGAACCTCAATAAGACCAAAGCCTACAGTATATCTAACCAAGATTTCAGTAAGCCTGTCTATTTCCTTTGCCCTCAGCTTTACGTTCCTGTAGTTCGAAAGCTCCTCAATCAAATCATGGCCGACATTATAGAAGATTTGCCTCATCCTCTGTGGATCGACAAACTCTGATTTCTTGGGCTTGTGCTCGGCCATTATCTTTCTTGCCTGGTCAAGAAGCTCATATTTCTCCTCCTCGAGCTTGAACTCTGGAGGCATCATGTGGTAGAGAGTCTTCACAGAATCAGGAAGCCGAAATATGGTTATCTCTGTCTCATCAGGAAGAGCATAATTGTCAAGCTCCTCCCCGTCAACAGGATACATTGCCATTAGTTTTGTGAACATGAAGTCTGGCTTTATCGATGGTGAGAATATCCGTCTGTAGACCTCCCTGTCGCCCAGCTCATAGCCTGCCAGATAAGGCTTTGCAAGCTCAACGAGTTTTGTTTTTTCAAGCTCGTTCTGGATGTAGCGCAATGTTGCAATGAACTTTTTTATGCAGTTAATGCAACGATTGTCTGTTGTCTTCTGCATCCTGATTAACTCCCTTCTTGTAAGCCTTGTTGTCTCTACAAATGCGCCCAGCGGATCAGAGGTAAAGATGTCATTCAGAATATGCTGGGTTTCATTAAACCAGCCGTTACCGCATTTCGTACAAGCAGGGTCATAGATTAACGCCTGATAGGAGAATAATTCCTTCTGCTTCAGGAGTTTGCCGTATAGCTTGGCGATTTCGATTAAAAGCTGCGTCTGGCTGAAGTCGTATTCATAATCTCGCTTTTGAGAAAAAACAATCTTCGTGATGTCGCTTGTTTCCATTAGCTTCTTTATCGTCCTCTGCATACAGACAGGGCTGTCTTCTACAGAGGGAGTATATTCTGCACGCTCTGCATCTATCTTCAGGATATTATCTTCCCCTTCCCTCACAACTTCATAGCTATCTTGGTTGTTGAAGAGCGGCATTATTTCCTCTCCTCCCTTACAAGCGTCTTCTCGATGGCATTTGCAATATAGTCAGAAAGCACAATTCCTTTTAGTGCACACTCTGATTTGATTAATCTGTGGATTTCATCCGGAATCTCTATGTTTATTCGGCCCAAGTCATCTCCTCCTTACAGATTCAGACAATGCCTGATTGATAAATTCCATCAACGTGACTCCTCTAAGAGCAGAAATCGACTTAGCTCGCTTATGAAGTTCATCTTCCAGTTCTATGTTTATTCGGCCCATTTATGACGCATTTATTTTGTTTTTATATTTTA
>JAFGPE010000070.1 GCA_016926055.1 Candidatus Woesearchaeota archaeon
CCGACGAGCACCGAAGGTGCGACGGCAGCCAAGTTAGGCAGGCAGAACAAGTTGATAATCTCAAGATACTCAAATTGACTGCACCCTAAAACTCGCTTCTTCAGAACGAAACGCTCAAAAACCACTTTGTTTCTGGTGCCCCTGAGAATGAAATCCATGTTGGTTTTTATTATTAACCAACAAAAAGCTTTATAAATAAACCACAATCTCTCAGGATTTAAGATGGCAATCTCACAGGCAAAGGCAAAGAAGAGCCAGACCGGTTCAAGGTATCATCCTTATAGGAAGAAGAGGCTCCACGAGACAGGAAGGCTTCCAACGCTCACGAAGCTCGAGGAGAAGAAGATTACCGAGACGAGAGAGATGGGCGGCTACATAAAATACCGGCTTTTGTCCCACAACATAGCCAATGTTTTTGATCCAAAATCAAAGAAGCATTCTCACTCGAAGATAATCACCATAACTGATAACCCTGCAAACAGGCATTTTGTCAGGAGAAACATAATGACCAAGGGAGCAATAATCCAAACAGAGAAGGGCAAGGCAAGAATAACTAATCGTCCTGGACAGGAAGGTCAGATTAATGCAGTCCTTATACAGTAAGCTTGGAATAATTGCACCAAACATACTTCTGCCGAAGAATATTGACTTGAGAAAATGGGCTGTTGTCGCGTGCGACCAATACACTTCCCAGAAGGATTACTGGAAAAAGGTAGAGGAGTTTGTTGCCGGCGATCCTTCGACATTAAATCTTATTCTTCCCGAGGCCTTTCTTGACGAGTCAGAGCAGAGAGTGCCTTTGATTCAGCAGAGTATGAATGAATATCTTGAGAAAGGGATTCTTCACGACATCGGCCGATGCATGATTTATCTTGAGCGAAAGACGAGGCACAACCATTTCAGAAAAGGGCTTGTTCTGGCTGTTGACCTGGAGAGATATGATTATCATGACAACTCAAAGAGCTTCATCAGGACAACAGAAGGCACAGTGCTGGATAGAATTCCGCCAAGACTGGAAGTCAGGGAGAGTGCGATGCTTGAACTGCCTCACATCATGCTTCTCATTGATGACACTAAAGATACGGTGATTGGAAGAATAGAAAAAGGAGAGAAGCTTTATGATTTTGATTTGATGATGGATGCAGGACATATAACTGGATACAAGGTTAAAGATACAGAAAAAATAATGAAAGCCCTGGAATCGCTGATAAAGCCGGAGACATTCTACGGCGGGAAGGGCAATGAAAAGATTCTTTTTGCTGTTGGAGACGGAAATCATTCCCTTGCAACAGCAAAGGTGCACTGGGAGAACATGGGAAAGAAAGGAATAACGGGCCATCCTGCAAGATATGCTCTTGTTGAGGTTGTTAATGTGCACGATGATGGATTGAATTTTGAGCCGATACACAGGGTTGTTTTCAACGCGGACGAGGAGGAGTTCTTCTCTGAGCTGGAAAAATGCAGTGCGGAATCAGGACATGCCATTGATTTTATCACCAAGGACAGAAAGGGAAGGATTACATTAAATCCCCGATCCAACATTCCTGTCGGAACATTGCAGGTATTTCTTGACGAGTTTTGCAAAAAACACCCTTCTGTCACAATAGACTATATCCATGGTGATGAGGTTGTGGAGAGAATTGCTAAAGAAGGCAATATAGGGTTTATTCTTCCGCCCATGGACAAGAACGAATTATTCAGGACAGTTGTAAAGGACGGCTCGTTGCCAAGAAAGACATTCTCAATGGGCCATGCAGACGAAAAGCGCTTTTATGTTGAGGCAAGAAGAATAACATTGTAACCACTTCTACGTAATATTTATAAATGATGTAGGGAAAGCTCAATTAGAATTGAAATTATCTTGAACCCAAATATACGACCCGTTGAGTCATCTCTTGCGAGGATAGTTCGATGAACCTTAATGATTTAATCAAATCAAGAACAAGCAAGTTTATTATATCATCGACGAATTAAAGAAAGAAGAATTCTTGGCACATCCTGATTTGTTATAAAAAGTGTCAGAAAGTGTCACTTTTTTGAATAAAAACAAAAGATTTATATACCCTGACTGATTTAAAGTCTTCATGAGTAAGATAAGCAGAATCTATGAGGCACTTCTCAACAGAAAAGAGAAAGTATGCCATAGGTCAGAGATAGTTGAAATAATAAGGGAATACAAGAAAGAATTCAGCTCTTCATTGAGCACGATTGATGCTGTAAAGTATCTCAGCAGACACGGATATATTAAACGAATATTTGCAGGCTATTTTTACATCAATTCTGTTGATGAGCGAAGGGGAAATTACTGCATTTATGAAGACAGGGAACTGCTCTTCATTGTTTTGAACAAGTTGAATGTTAAATGGTACATAGGATTTAGTTCTGCAAATTATCTTGCTGGGAACTCGTGGTCAGTTCCAAGAACTCTGCACATATTGAACAGCAAATTCAGCGGAACAAGAAGGATTCTGAGCCTTAATGTCAGTTTTCATAAACTAAATGAAGCGTTGTTTTTTGGAGCAGAAAAGAGAAAAACCAATAACAATATTAGATATTTTTATTCCGAGCCAGCCAAGACTGCCTTGGACATGGTTTATTTCGGAGTTTCCAAGGGTTTTACAAGGAATGAAAAAATAATGAAGTATTTGGAGCGTTATCCAAAATGGATGCAAAAATCAACATAAGAAAATACGTTGCTGAAGTGAAGAGAAACATGAATACGGGGCTTTCCGATGAGATGATTGTCAAGGACTTATTGCTGACATTAGTGCTAGCAGAGTTCGAGAAAATTGGAGGAATATTCAGAAAACTCATTTTCAAAGGAGGCACTCTGCTTTCAAGGAACTATCTCGAATACCACCGGCTTTCAGAGGACCTTGATTTTGTCTATGTTGATTCAAATGAGCTGAGAAAACTTACCCGGAACCAGAGAGAAAGGGGAATCAAGGAGTTCATAGATTCTTTTGTACCGGCGCTCAAGAATGTCGCGAATAACCTTGAACTGGATTTTGATACCAACAGGAGCAATACCAAATACTGTACTATTCTTAGTGGCAGAGTAGTCTATATTTTCAGACTGTATTATGCGGAAAACCACTTCATCAAAGTAGAGATCAATTTTGTTGAAAAAATAATTCATAAACCGAGGACAATTTCTATCAAAGTGATGACTGATTTTTTTGATTCAAGAGAGCTGATGTTCGTCCTTGGTCTACGAATAAAGAATTTCAAAGTTCCGAGTTATCCGATCGAGGAAATAGTGCTTGAGAAATATCGTGCCGTGTTGACTAGGCCAGCATTAAAGGAGAGAGACCTTTTTGACTTATTCATGATTCCTGATTCAATGGATGTGGACTTGGATGAGATTGTTGAGAAGATAAGATGCTCTTCTTTAATAAAGAAAGAATTAAGGAAACTTGTTGCAGACAATCTGAAACTTCTTGAAAGAAATGAATTTTTTCAATCTGATGAGTCTATGGCCGATTTGGCAATTGTAAGGTATGATTATGCCAAGTTTGAAAACCTAAAGAAACAGATTAAGCCGTTGTTGATAAGAATTTGCAAACAATTTCTTGAGAAATCATCGTCGAACTGAGAATTCTTGGCACATCATGAGATGGTGAAGATGTTCTAACATATTTTAAAATATTCAAATCTATTTATGTCTCTAAATCGAAAGATTTAAATACTAATTGATATATTAAAAAACTTTAAAATGACAGAGAAGATTATGCTTACTGTCGCAGAGCCTCTCGCAGAGCGACTTAAGGAGAGGATGAAAAAGGAGGGTTATCTTTCCGTGCAGGAACTGATAAACGCTATCCTGCGGGAGGCTCTGATTTCTACTAAAAAGACTTCAACAAAAACATCTGTAAAGGAGGAGATTGATTCCGAGGACGAGGATTTTATA
>JAFGPE010000071.1 GCA_016926055.1 Candidatus Woesearchaeota archaeon
AAGTATACTTAGTTAATAGTCTAAAGAGAGTGAAAATGACAGAAGATGACCCTGAAGGGGAATTTGAAAAGGAACCGAATAAAGAAGCAGAAAATGAAGGAAGTGGGAATGAAGAGACTAAAACCAATCCTCCTGATCCTACCAATTCACCTGAGCCAGATAATCCCCTGAATCCGACCGATTCACCTGATATCCGGGGAACAGGCAGCACCTCTAGAATTGCAGGTAAATTACCGAGTGCCATTATCGGAGGAGGCTTTCTTGGGACAATTGTTTATTTTTTATCGCGCAACATATGGCTTACAATAATTGCGGTAATCGTTGGGATGTTTGTCGGTGTAAAACTGCTTCGTAGCCTGATTGGGCAAATAATACCTCAAACCAGCTCAGATGTTATTGTTTTCCTCGCATTCCTGTTCTACGTCATGGATATTCTCGCATACAAGACTTTTCCGTGGCTAAGGAGTTTTTGGAGTTATGAAAGTGGCATCACAGTAAGGCTTCTTCATTCGGCACTGATATTCTTCGCATGGTATGTTTACGAAGGAAGAGATGAAGGAGAACACACGAGTTTCTTTCTCACAGCAATAGCGGTTGTCTTGTTATTTGGCCTGGTGACCGGGTATTTCAAATTCTTTGTCTGGATTTTCTTTTTTATACTCGGCATATTGTTGTTCGAGGTTATTTCCGGAAATTACAAGGAATTTCTTTCGTCGCTGTTGAGGATGGCCGGGTTCTTTGGCATCCTGTTTATTGACTTGTATCTTGCAGGCTACATTGTGAATCCCAATGAAACTGCCTTCTTCTTCGGGGTGAGCGGCACCAGCTTCATAGGGAAAGGTGTGATGTTCCTATTAAAAGGCTTAACGGCAATAGGAAAGATTGGAATTTTCAAGAGCTTCATACTAAACAGGCTCTTCATTCCCCCGCTCTTCCTGTTCTGCTACGCAAAATTCAGGGGCAGCAGGACCGGCGCAAAGCTGTTTTTTGTTTATATTTGTCTCTTATTGCTTCTCTTCGGAATAGATACAGTAAAAGGTCAGTTGAATATAAGTAACCCTCTCGGAGAAGAGCAGATTGCAGCATTTGACAAGCAACTTGAAGAGAACAAGGCACAAGGAGGCATTGTCAAAAATGTGGAAAACCTAAACACGAACATAAGATGCTACTCATACAAGATTGGGCAGATATTCAGTCTGGATATAGGAGATAACGCCCCGGTCTATGATAAATACAAGGCCTGCATGGAAGGAAGGCCTTTGGTTCCTGGGACCAAGATTGGAGAAGAAAAAACCTACAGAGGCGTGAAATTCAGGTGGACTGGAAAGGAATGGGAGATGAAGGACGAATCAAAGTTCTATGACCTTGAAGGGATAGGGGGAGGAACGCTGAGCGACAGTACAGACAAGCTTCGGATTGCCTTCGGAGAGCTTGAAACAGGAAAGATAAAGGACGATTATATTACCACAACCTCGATGGATATCATCTCGCCTGAAAGCGATGTCGAACTTGAGATTAGGTGCTTCATTGAAAAAGAAGACACTTTAATTGTGCATGGAATTGCAAATATTCCTGGAAAAGAAACAACAAAAAAAGAAAATGCCATCAAGATAATATATGAAAAAACCTCCAGCAAGGGCGATACATTGGACGTTGAGTGCAAATTCAAGAAAAACGACTTTTCACTGGGAGAAAACGAGGTGAAGATGGAGGTCAAGGTTCTTAATGTCGTTTCTGAAACAGAATACAAGTTCCTTGCAGTAAGCAAAGAAAAATATGATGACATGGAGAATGATTTCACGGAAAAGAATCCGTCTGTGACTGCCCCGAAAGAAGAAAGGTTTGCATATTCCAATGCGTTGTACCATGATGCATACAGGGGACCAAGTGTAGAGCTTTTCACCAATGTCTTCAAAGACAGTCCTGTGAATTGGGACAGCTTCAGCCAGGACAAGATTGTAAAATGGGTTCTCTCCCCGGATATAAAATTTCCGCTCATAGGAATTGAAGAAAAAGAAAGCATAACGGTAAAGATCGGAAGAGAATCTCCTAAAACAAAGAACAATCCCGACTTAAAGAACGTTGAGTTTGAAGCAAAGGTGAAACTCGGCAGGATTATGCTGAAGAACGGCCTTGTTCTTGTTGACAGCGATAAATTAGCAGAAAGAAAGGAAAGTGGGGATTATACTAACCTATTTCCTGAAGTCAGTGAAGATTATTCTGGATACTACATAAGTGGCGACAACCTTGACTATGATGACATGGAAACATACCCTGTTGTTGTTCATGTTGAAGCGACAAACCGAAAAGATTTCCTTAACCTAGAGCAGAAGCCTGAAAATCCCGCGGAGATATCCATCAGAATGATTATTGCTGCAGACTACATCTTCACAAAAACAGAGGAGATTGAAATAGAAGAGAATGAGTATTTCCTCGCAAGCGGCTATGCAAGGTTCCCTGTTGACAACATGGATGAAAAGCACCTTCCGCAGACAGAAGGCCAGAAATACGGAGCTTCGAGAGAGGGAGGAAGAACACATAACGGAATTGACCTTGGCGGCTTTGCGGAAACCCATCCTGCTGTCTATCCGATGTACGACAACATGATGGTTAACGAAGTCAACTGCAATGCGCACGGCGGAAACCAGATAATGCTTATTACAAATGGAGGAAAAGGTGACATAATGATAGCTTATGCGCATCTTCATAAATATGCAAAAAACTGGAAGAAAGGGGAAATTGTTAATTCAAAGGATGTTGTCGGATATGTAGGAAATACAGCCGGCTGCTATGATGGAGCAAAATGCAGCGCAACTGCAGGAACCTGCTCTGATGACTGCGAAAAGCAGTGTGAGAACTTCTGCCGGACAAGATTCGAGGCTGAAAAGAAAACACCAAGATATGCTGCTACAACCATTGATGAGTGCATGAAATACTGTACAGACACTACCGGACTGAGCTGTAGCAAGCCCTTTGTCATGGACAACCACCTGCATCTTAGTATTTGGTTCAAGGAGAAAAATGGCTGGGTAACAAGAGACCCTGAACCAATAATCAAAGATGCACTAAAGCAGGGCATACTTAACAAATGAACAAAAAAACAATCATAAAAATTGCACTGATTTCGCTACTGGTTATTCTCTCGGGCTGCAGCGGAATTAAACTCCCGGGGATTAATCTGCTCGGCAGAGGAAACAGCAACCAGGGCGTCATCATGGAACAGGAGAATGTCTGTCTCGACAACAACGGCTTGGACATAAGATACATGGACAACATGCCTCCTGAAAGGATTTATGAAGATGACAAGTTTTATGTGAGCCTTGCATTGATGAATAACGGGTGCAGAAATATAGAAAAAGGAAAATTTACTGTTTCTGTTGACACTGACAGCCTGCAGCTTGAAGAAAGCCCCACTGGTACGATAGAGCAGGACATAAGCAATTTCAGGGGAAAAAGCAAATTCAATCCAGACCCTGAATTAAGAACATTAACTTATACTGTTGACAGTAAAAGAATACCGCAGGACAGAAAGTTTCTGGAAAAAACAATTACAGCCCATGCCTGCTATGAGTATGAGACAATTGCAAGCGCAGAGATATGCATCAACCCGTTTATCAAGGACATGTTCGATATCAGAAACGACGTGTGCCAGCCGGGAGCTGTCACGCTGGATGAAACACAAGGAAGCCCTGTTGTTGTGAGCAAGATAATCACCAAAACAACAGCGAGGGAGCAGGGTGCTGACCTGGAGTTTTACATATTCGTGAAGAACATCGGCCTTGGAAAAGTCAAGGAATACAACGAAGGGGAATGCTCCGGGAGCCAGCTTGTGAAGATTGAAGAGGTAAGATTCTCTGATTTTACAACAGCCGGTAACGGCTTTAACAAAATTGCGTGCGAGCCAATGGCGATAAAGATGAGGACTGAAGATGAAAATTACGTGAGATGCAAGGCAACCCTCCTTGAAAAAAAAGCGGCATATACTACGCTGATGAGCATCAGGCTAAGTTATGCCTACGACATTACCAACACCGCTACAGTTATCATAACAAAACCTGAAGAATAGAAAGAATTATATATAAAAAGATTAAAATAAGGCTTGAGAGCATGAAAAGAGGGATAAACTCGGGAATGATTCTATTTATTTCGGTAGCTTTATTGCTGTTTTCAGGCTGCGGAGCATTTGGCGGCAGGGGAAGAAATCCAGAAGACACTGTCGCGATAAACACAAACTTTCATGTGGGAACAGAAGGTGTTTTTGTCAGATTTGTTGATGAGGCATTGCCGCCAGTAATGTATGACCGGCTTGGAGCAAACAGGGATGAATTTGTAATACAGGTCGAGCTATGGAATAAGGGCGCTTATGATACTGATGTTGGCTTGTATCTTGGAGGCTTTGACCAGAACATCATTCATCTCCCGACAGAAAGTGCAGAAGACATCCATCTTATGGGAAGGAGCCTTGCAAATTCAGAAGGCGACAAGAAAGACATACAATTTCCTGATGTCAATGGCGCCTATGACGGCTCTGTTACAATACCCCAGGGAAGCGATTCATACAGGGCAAACATGCAGGCGACTGTCTGCTATGAATATTCGACAGAGGCAAGCCCGATTGTTTGTCTTACCCCTGATCCCTACAAAATAACATCATCACAGTCATGTGTTCCAGGAACGATAACTGGTGGCAACTTAGGTGGACAAGGGGCTCCTGTCGCCGTATCAAGTATCATCGCCCAGGTAATTCCTGGTCAGGTTGTCTTCAAGATACTTGTGAGCAACGCCAATAAGGGAAGGGTGTATGCAAGGGAAGAGGCGCAGAGAGGTGGAAAATGCCCCTATGATTTAACATACCTTGACATGAACTATGTTGATTATGAGGTTACAATGCAGGGAAGAACTGTAACATCTAGCATAATTCCTGGCTCGACTGAAGTCATCCCTAATTGCCAGCCGGCTAGATTGAGGCTAGCCAACAACCAGGGAACAATATTCTGCAGGTTCCCTGTAGACGCCGTGCAGAAATCCACATACGAGACGCCGATACAAATCAAGCTGCATTATGGTTACATGGATTCTATCAACCGAGTAGTTGAAATAAAAAGCATAAAATAACATGAAAAAAAGAGGCCAGGTTAGTGTTTTTGCAATAATAGGGATAGTAATTGTCGTGGGAGCGATTCTTGTTATTATTGTGAATGAAAAAACGTCTATTTTCAAGCCCTCGATAAAACGGCCCGAGATTGTTTCAATAAAAAACTATGCTGAAAGCTGCATGAAGAAAAGCCTCGAGGAAGGACTTAATCTAATGATGATGCAAGGCGGCTATGTTAATCCTGAGGAAAGTTTACCTGATACAAGATTTGATGCGGAAAGCTATATCGAGCACGGTTACAAGGTTCCATTATGGTATTATAAATACAGGCCAAGGATGCCCTCTAAAAGGGATATGGAAATCCAGCTGGAAGACAAAATAAGAAATGAGTTTGATTCCTGTACCAATAATTTCACAGCCTTCAAGGAAACATTTGACATCTCATTTGAAGAAGAGAAAAAGATTAGTGTTTCAATAAACAAGGAGGATGCCGCTTCAAAGCTTCAGATGCCCCTGCTTATAACTGACAAGCAGAATAACAAGGAAGTAAAGCTTAGTGAGTTCATGGCAAAAGCTCCTTCTAGCCTTGGAAAGCTTTATTCCCTGGCAAGCCAGATAATTGAGACAGAAGAGAAAGAGCAGTTTCTTGAAACTTTAACCGATGAGATTATAGCTGCATCAGACCAGTATCCATATGAGGGGATGGAGATAAGCTGCAAGCCAAAAAGATGGTATGTCAGCGATATCAGGGATTTACTGGTCGAGGATATTTCATTCAATCTCAACATGATTACTTTTGAAAACACAAAATTCACACCAGTTGGAATGCAGTACTATGATAAGCTATTCAGGATAAAGGCGACAACCCAGAATTTCAGGGACGTTGAAGTCAAGACAATGTTCAATCCTTCCTGGGGAATTGACTTAAAGATTATCCCAAGCAAAGACGGGGTTGTGAAGCCCATAAGTATCACTCCTCAAGCATCTGGAAGCCCTGCTGATTATCTTGCATCAGGGCTTTTGGGATTGTGCTTCAAGGTTTATCACCACAAATACAGCCTCAATTATAATGTGCTTTTCATGCTTACTGATACAAAAAATCCCGGCGAAACATTCTTCTTTGCAACACCAGTTATGCTAAAGGATAATATTCCTGACAGAAGAGGCACAGTGATAGGATTGCCAACAGATATTGATACAGAAGGAAGCGAATCCTACTGCTCAAAGGAATATGAAATAACCGAATATGTTATTGACCCTGTCACAAACCATATTCTGTCGTATCCTGAACAAAAGAGGCAGAAAATATTTTATCCGGTGAATGTCTATGTAACAGACAGCCATACTGATGAGTTTCTTCCAAATGTCAGCATAAGCTATCAATGCATAAGGTTCCTTTGCAAGAACATAGGAGAAACATGGTATCCCATAGTCAATGACCTTGTGGTTGGTAGCATCCCTTACCTTAAAGCAGAATTCCCGCCTTGCGAGAATGGCTATTTTGTTGCAGAGAAAAACGGTTATCTTATGGCAACAAGGCAGCAGACTGTTGATTCGAATGTGGCAGACACAAACCTTCAGATGAGCCTTATAAGGATGAAGCAGTTAAAATATGAATTCAGGATTCTTGAAAAGAAAGGAGCAACATATGTTCCAAGAATGATATCGCCTGATGAATCTGTCCTTGTGATGATAAGCACAAAGGATCCCGAATACAGCACAGTTATTTATTATCCCCACGAAGTCAAGGAATTCGAAACCTTTAACCTGATGGTTGGCAATTTCGAGTATGATGTGCAGATGAGGATTTTTGTTAACGATACAATAACAGGAGGGGCTGAGTTCACTTGGAATCCTGACACCGATGATGTCGTGAACAAGGATGCCCTGCTGATATTCGCTGTGAACACAGGAGTCATAACTGACTTAAGTGAAGAAAACCCCGTATGGAAAACAGCCATAGATGAGTCAAAAAGGCACAGGCCGATGTTCATATGAAAAGGTTTAAAATTTTATCGGCGTCGATGATGTTTATAATGGCTATGCCTCTAGTATTCTCCGTCCTGATAACGCATGAGTCTCTGACAGATGTTACTACCCAAAGCGGCTCTGCAGAGATAAGATGGACAACTGATGCAGATGCCAACTCAACTGTAATATATGATACGGGGAGCCAGGAAATGAATTATTCTGTGAGTGACAGCCAACTTACAAAACAGCATACGCTAACAATGGATGGATTAATCAGCGATACCCTTTATTACTATGTTATTGTCTCAAACGATATTTCCACTCCTGCCTACACTTTCAGGACAAATCTAAGCAGCGGAACATTCCTGAACATTAACGCACTTCCTGAAAGGGTTAATAAGAATAAAATAAATATTTCAGGGACAACAGAAGCAAATGCAAGGTTCAAGATATTCGTAAACAAAAGGACGAACACAATACCAAGAGTCGACAAAAAAGCAAATGGCGATGGGCTGTTTAATGAAGAAATCCTCCTCGATACCACGTTTACATCCAACAATACCCAGGGGTATAACCTTATAGAGGTCGATTCCTGGAACGGCCAGGGTGAAAAAGACACTAAACTTTCTGTTGTGATTGCAGACATTTACCCGCCAAGACTGATAGTGAATGATTTTCCTGAATTCATCGGAAAGGAGCGTTCTGAAAAATTCAACATAACAGGGGCAAGCGAGGCTGGAGCAAAAATCAGTGTGTGGATGAACAACCAGTCAAAAGGGGAGATTATTGTCGACGAGAACGGGATGTTCAGCAGAACATATTCCCTTGGTGTTGCAGGAAAAACCGCAAGGGTTACAATTGTACTGGAAGCTGTTGACATTGTGGGCAACAGAAACAGGATTGAAAAGACAGTGACAGTTGACTCAGAGGAGCCGACGCTGCAGATAACCTCTGACAGGACAACGCATTTCCAGCCATATCACCTAAAGGGAAAAACAAAGGCAAATGCAAAAGTGAAGATAAAGAACATAGGAGAGTATTTCTCCATTGAAGAATATCGCAGGGCCCAGAGGAACGTTACAGCAATAACGGCGCTTGCAGACCCGACAGGATTAATCTTTGGAATGGAAAGGGAAACAACTTCAAATGATAATGGAGAATTCGATGTCTGGATTAGCCTATTAATGTCTGCAGCCAAGGGCGAAACCCCTAATAATTTCTGGATAAATATAACTGATAAAGCAGGAAACTCAAAAACCTTTTCTGAAAAAGTGAATTACAAGCCGGAATGCAGCGTTTGGGCAATTGGAAGGATTGAGTTTTATCCAATGACTATATTCTCAAGCTACTGGAACAACGGCGAGATTAAAGGTTCTGTGTTTTTTCCAATTGAGTACACTGGATACGAGGCAATAAATGGGGACAGCGTTACAATACAGGCATACATTGACACTGAAACAAACACAGAGGGAAGAAGGCTTAATGTTGCTGTTGGCGGAACAGTAAAAAGGCCAAAGTATGATGAAAATAAAAGGCAGGCATATGTTTATATCCCCATCACCATCCCAAGAAACACTCTGCCTCCAAGCGAGATGCCTGACAAGATAGACATTCCGCTTAAGGTCGTCATACAGTATTCTCTTGATAATCCTGTCTATGCC
>JAFGPE010000072.1 GCA_016926055.1 Candidatus Woesearchaeota archaeon
TAGCTTTTCCTCTTTCTCAGAAACATGTGCAAATTCCCTCGTCGCACCGACATCTTTTGCCATTATTGCAAACGGCTTATGTGGACGATTGATGAAATTCCTTACATTTTTTACACTGCCTTCATCAGTAAGGGAACATATGTGGAAGCCGCCGACACCCTTTATTGAAACAAAGCTTCCTGATTTTATTATGTCTATGGCTTTCTTTATTGTTTCAGAATCTGTCTTTCCGCTGATATTGATTGTATCATCCATTAACATCAGTCTTGGCCCGCAATCCTTGCATGCAATGGTCTGCGCGTGATACCTCCTGTCAAGAGGGTTCTTGTATTCTTTCGCGCACTCGGGGCACATTTTGAAGTTTTTCATCGAGGTAAATGGCCTGTCATAGGGATAATCATCTATCATGGAAAACCGTGGACCGCAGTTAGTGCAGGTAATGAAATAATAATCATGGCGGCGGTTTTTTGAGTCCCTTAGCTCCCTGAGGCAGTCATCGCACAGGAAGATATCTGGCGGCAAAGATGTTTCACCTTGCGATGAAGTGCTCCTGAGAATCGAGAAGTCAGAATAATCCTTGTCTGCCATGCGCTCGACAGAAAAATCAGATATCCTTGCAAGCGGAGGAAGGTCACGGAGTTCTTTCATAAAATCCTTCTCATTTATTATAATCTCCACACCATTGCCTGTATTCCTTACAGAACCAAGAAGCCCGAGTTGCTTGGCCTTCCGGTAAATATAAGGACGAAAGCCGACCCCCTGAACAGTTCCTTTGACAAATATCCTGTAAAAAAGCATGATTCGTAAGCAGTTTCTGTTATTTATAAAGATTTATGTGAAAAACTATAAAAACTATGAATATAGAGACTAAAAACAAAAGAGGCAAAATGTCTGAATCGATAAAACTGAGTGATTTTGAACTGGACGCTCTGAAGGAGACTGCAAACATTGGGACAGGCAATGCCTCGGTTGCCTTGTCCGCACTCCTGAACACCAAGGTAGATCTTGATATCCCTGAAACAATGGAGCTTTCCGTACATGAGGTTAACAAACACATCTCCAAATCCAATGAATCTCTGGTCGGCATCTACAGCAAGGTAAAAGAGGGAATGGCAGGCAACATCCTTATTCTCATGCCGTTCTCGATTAGCTTTAAATTAATAAACAGGCTTAGAAAGAATGAAGATGCAAAAGACAGGCTGAATGATGAGGATATTGTTCTTTTAAAGAAGGTGGGCTCCATACTTTATTCCGCCTATCTCACAAGCCTCGCAAAGCTCTTTGAGCAGAAGATAGTATTTAACCCCCCGAACATATTTTCGGCAATAGGAGGCTCTGCCACTGATTTCATCCTCGTACAGATAGGTGAGAAAGAGAAAGTTTTATTAATAACTATTCATTTTAATGTTAAAGAACAAAACATTGACGGAGAGTTTATCTTGCTGCTTACGCTTAAGTCACTTGCTCCGCTGCTGGAAAACCTGAGAAAGAAGATGGGAATCACATGATAAGTCTTGAATTGCAGAAAGAGATTGGAAACAAGCATAAGACCTTTCTTGTTGTTATTCCGAGCCAGAAATATAATGAAAACACCAATGAATTAATACTTAGTCTGACACATAACTTCAACAGAGTCGCCTATGTCAGCCTGAACAAGCTAATAAACCCGCTAAAAAGAACGCTTCAGGAGAAGAATGTTGACATGAAGAAAGTATTTTTCATCGACGGCATCACAAAGACTGCAATTCCTAATCCGCCTGAAGCGGAAAACTGTGTTTTTGTCCCTAGCCCAGATGATTTAACAAAACTCAGCATCTCAATAACAAAGGTGTTTCAGACATTTGACCCTGATTGCCTGTTCTTCGACAGCCTGTCTACGCTGCTCATCTACAAGGATGTAAACATGATAACCCAGTTCGTCCATTCCCTGTTGAGCAAGGTCAATGCATTTGGCACAATGGCTGTTTTTACGTGTCTGCAGGGTGAAAAGGAAGAGCACATGGTGAAAGACTTAAGCCTGATTATCGATAAGGTCATAGAGGAGAAACCGCAGCAATAGTTTATTCTGAAAAAAGTTTTCTTAGCTAAAATAAATACTTTTTCTTCTCTAAAAAACAGAAAACTTTATATACTATTAATGAAAAAACGATAATATTATCAATTTTTTATTACTTTCATCACAAAAGATTAATAAACTATCTAGAATAAGATAATCAAGGATAATGAAACATAGCGAAATAATCAGGATTTTTTCTAGCGAGTTTAAGAGAGAATTAACAATAAACCAGGTTGCAAAATTAATAAAAAAATCATATGCGTTTACCAATGCTGCTGTTCATCAGCTCATCGGTGAAGGAATCCTGAAAAGAAGGATAATAGGAAGCTCAATCCTCTGCTCACTGGACATCGCAAATGAGAAAACAATTGCATTGCTCGTTTACAATTCGATAAACAGGGCAAACGATTTTCTCCACAGCATTGGCGAAGAAAAAAGAAAGCTCATACTTGATTTTGTTGAGAAGAGCGAAGAAATCTGCCCTTCTTCAATCTACCTTGATTCTGAAATAACTGTTGTAACCGATAACAAACTTCACAAGCTTCAGCTCAAGGGATTTAGAATCAATACGATTTCAAGAAAGGAGTTCGAATCAAAAGCCAGGAAGATCAACTATCGTAACATGGTTGTGATAAAGAACCATGAAGAATTTTGGAGGATGCTTGCAAGGACCGTGTGGTTTTCAGAATGACCTGAATGAATAAAATGGAAAGTGCAAAAAAAGAGGTAAAGGCAGTAGAGAAAGCAAGAGCTATTCTCGCTGCAGGAAAAAAGCTGTTTTCAACTAAAGTAAACAGCTTCAGGTTGCTGAAAAAGGCTGCTGATGTTCAGGAAAAAAAGCCGGAAGATGTAAAGCTGGCTGCACAGGCAAACATGCCTGATGAAGAACTGACCAAGATCATTACCCTTTATGACAGCGGGATGAGGCTAATCAGTGAGGGCAAGAGCTCAGAGGCAGGGTCTGTTTACAAGCAGCTGGCAAGCCTTTATAGGCAGTCAACAGGTGATTTGAAAAAGGAGATTTATTCAAGAGCGACAAAGCTACACGCAGAAATAACTAAGAACGCTGCCGTAAAAAAGAAAGAGCCTGAAACCGACCTGATAGATCTCCCTGTAAAGGAAATCCTCACAAGGCTTAACCTTGTAGATTATTCAAGTCCGTATATTGCAGTAGAAGAGGAGATTATAAGCGAGAAAACAGTAAGAAAGAAGATAATGACAGGGGTTCCTGGCTTTGACAGCATGATTTCAGAAGGCATCCCTGTTGGCTCATCAATACTTGTCTCAGGCGGACCAGGCTCTGGAAAGACAACATTCTGCATCCAAATGCTTGGTTGGTCTGCTAAACAGGGAGAGAAATGCCTGTTCATGACATTCGAGGAATCAGAAGAGGAGCTTATTGAGCACATGGAATCGTACGGCCTAAACCCGAGAAGGTATCTTGCAGAAGGAACACTGGCAATCCAGAGACAGGACCCATTTAAGATATCAAGGATGATTGAGGCTCTTCTTGCACATGAAAGAGGGGAGCTGTTAATTGACATCGAATCAATTCTGGACATTGTGCCAAAAGGCTTTAAGCCTGACAGGGTTGTTATCGATTCGTTGTCTGCAATCTCATCTGCATTCTCTGAATCAAGCACGGCATACAGGATTTATGTGAACCAGTTAGTAGACCTCCTCAAGAAAACAGGAGCAACATCATTCCTGATAAGTGAGGTCCAGGGCATAGAGAATATAGGCCATGGGCTTGTGGAAGAGTTCCTGGCAGACGGCGTCATTGTGTTCTACAACCTGCAAAAGGGGAGCATAAAACAAAATGCACTCGAGATACTGAAGATGAGGGCTGTAGGTCACGAGAAGAAAATTGTTCCGTTTGAGTTTGTAAAGGACACAGGCATCATTGTCTATCCGCTGGAAAAGATTTTCATGTAAGATGAGAAATGAAACAGGGAAAAAAATATTTTGTATTCTGATTTTATTAGTTATGGCTCTGGTCGCATTAGAGAATGGTTTTGGTGCAACAATCAAATCAAATGTGTCTGACAACCAAGCAGGATTCACAATAGCCATCCTTCAGGAGAACATCACATCCATTGGTGAGCAGGGCTTCGATGTCGCAAGATTCGAGGATTCCATTAACGACATGAGATCGCTGAAGGATGCAGGAGAAAACGACAAGGTAATGGAAAAATACTATGAGACAGTTTCCTTGATAAGAAAGATGTTTTATCTTAATGATCTCATTGAGAAAGACAAGGTCCTAATCGAAGAGGCAGAAAGGCAGGGATTGAACACGACAATGGCGCTCCTATATTACAACTTGGGCTCGAATGAATTCAGGAATGGCAACTTTGAAAGTGCTGAAGCAAGTCTTGCCAAGAGCGATTCTGCAGTCATCGGCCTGCTGAGTGGAAAATCAGGAAAGGCCATTGAAAGACTGAAAAGCATTCCTCAACAGGTGAATGATGAAGAGTTGGTGAAGCTGCTTGAAAAGCTGGTGAATGAAACCCTTCTGGCAGAGAAAAACAAGGATTTCTCAAGGTTATTTATAACAACGGCAAGCATTGAAGAAATAAACCATTCTGTCATTTCCCTGGAGCATCTCAAAAGCAGCATAGAGAATCTTGAGCTGGCAGGTTATAAGACAAAAAGGCTCAGGGATTCCTTCGCTGGAATGATAGAGCTCTTCAGGGAAAGGAAGTATGACGAAGTTATCATCATGTATAATTCCACAGTTGCAATAATGGAAAAGATAAGATATATTGAAAACGAGACTGCCTCCTTAACTGAGGAAACAAGAAGACAGGAATACAATGGCATTGATTTCAGCGAGGCAGAGCATTACATCAACTCCAGCTTGAGGGAATTTTCATTCGAGAACTATGAAAAGTCAGAGGAATATCTTGTGAAGGCAAAATCTCTTGCAAGCAAGATTGAGCAGAAACACCTGTTCACAAGCATGCTGAACAGGGCGAAGATGAGACTTAACATAGTTGAGTTCCTGAAAAAGAACTGGTGGAAGATTATTGTTTTACTTGTCATAGCATCCGCTGTAGCTGTCACCACATACAATTTGCTACTCCTGAAATCGCTGGAAAGAAACTTGGAGAATTTGAGGAAGGAGCAGCATACAATCACTGAAATGACAAAAACGCTCCAGCTCGATTATTTCAAGCATAAAACAATCGATAATGAGACATACAAGGAAGGGTACTCTGATTTTGACAGGAGAATGAGCCGGATTAAGGAGGAGATTCCCCTGACTGAGGAGAAGAAAAAGAAGATTGAGGAAAGAATTAAAAATTTCAGGAAAATATTCAGGAAGAAAGCTATGCTCTTTATACTTCTGGCCATTTTTCTTGCTCAACTGGCTTATTCAGATTCCCCCCCTGTCCCCCATGGAATCTCCGGTTTTATCATTAAGAACGCCAGCAGGGAACAGGTTCCGCTCGGAACAACATTTAGCGTAAATGATACATTAAGCCGAGACTATATCTGGGGAAAGACAAGTGTCCCTGTGCCTGGAAACTCTGGAAAATATTCTGTTGTGGTCAATGGCAATGATGGTGACCTTGTAATCGTGAGGGCATGGAACTCAACCCACTACGGCGAAACTAATGCAACCGTTTACGGAGACATAGATGGTGTCAATGTGACTTTGAACAGGACAAGAAAAAGCGAGACAAACCTTACAATAATTGTTCCTCAGAACAACTCCATATTCAACATTACCCGGACAATAAACCTCACTGCAATGGTTTCCATCCTTGGCACAGCCGGAACAGACTGCAATGCAACCCTCCTGATTAGCAACGACAGCGTTCTAAACTTGAGCACCGGATTCAGCTACACCGCTATGCTAGGAAGCATCGCAATAGGCGAGATTAAATATGCCCACTGGAACCTTACTGCACTATGGCTTGGAAACAGCAACATTACAGTAACGAGCAGATGCGGCTCAGACGGCGATAATCTTGAGAAGCTCAGCTACAAGACTACAACAAACATAACAATAAAAGACCAGAGTGCCCCTGTCATCATCATTGTTGAGCCGGATAACAACAGCATTTTCTCAAACAACACCGTGCTGTTCAGGTTCAATGTTACAGACAACGAAACTGGAATCAAGAACTGCTCGCTGACAATAAACCGTACATTAGACCAGGTAATCTATGCTGTGAACCAAACGATGACCCAGAACTTCACAAAGAACTTTACAAGGGGAAGCTATGTCTGGAAAATAACCTGCTATAACGATGATGATGTGGCAGGAAGCTCAGAAAACAGGTATCTAAAGATACTGGACCCGGATTTTGCAGTATATTCATGGAACATCCTGTTCAGCAACGACAATCCTCAGGAAAACAGAACAATACAGATAAATGCTACCATTCTCAACACAGGGGATGAAAATGGAACAAATGTAAGAATACAGTTCTATGAAAGGGATCCTGATGCAGACGGATTTTTGATATGGGGTAATTTCACAGTAAACATCACTGGCGAAACAAACATTACTCTGTCAATTGAATACAATACCACAGTCAGCAGCCATGATATTTATGTTGTTGTTGACCCTCCTTTTTTGTTGAACGGCAGCATTACCGAGCTCAACGAAACAAACAACAAGGCATATAGAACATTGAACATTCCCATATGGCAGATCTACTATGGTGACATCTTCAAGAATATTATTCTTGGCATGGATATCGACTCGAGCCTGATGAGATGGCTCAACGATTCCAACCTTAACGGAAACATCTATGTCATCGACACAGATAGCAGCATATCTTGGGTGAATCTTACGGCCCTCTCAAGGAACATCTCAGGCAATTTAAGGATTGATGACTTTCATGAGATGGATGTTGCATTGAACTATTCAGGTCTTTACGGTTCTGTCAACACCACATTTACATCTAACGAACAGACAAAGAATACGACAAGCTATAATGTATACAACCGGACAATAGCCGATGTTCCGAATGCCAATAGCACCAATAACTCCAACTTCCTCACAGGAATCCTTTGGGATGCAAATGACCTCAACAACGGAGAATACAATGGAAGCCAGGATGTTGTATTCCTGACAAAGATAAACAGCCAGCTTGTAGAGGGGGCATATGGCAGCTACAACTATGAAATACGGGTGCCTGCTAACCTCAAGAAATATAAAACACCCAATGTTTACGACACAATAACCTTCTATACTGAACTCAGCTGATTAAGCTAAATTAATGGCATTTATACCTGGACAGACAATTCTTCTCTTTGCACCGATAAAGTCTCGCTTAAAGAAGGAATAAGGTGCCTGAAGGAAGAAGTCAATTCCTTGAACTCCATCTTGAACCAGGGAGTGTATTTTTCAGGGTTATTCTCAATATCTGCAGACAGCTCAGCCATGTCAATCCATTTGTAATCGGCAATTTCCGCTGAGTTGGGAAATGGTTCATTATCTGACCGCCCTATGAAAACATAGCACATTTCATTTTCAGAACCGATGCTTTTGTACCTTGCAGAATACCTGAACTTGTAAAGATAGCTCAACCTGCAGGAAATGCCGATTTCCTCCACCAGCCTTCGTTCAGCTGAAGCAAGAAAGTATTCATTCGGCCTCGGATGGCTGCAACAGGTGTTGCTCCAGTAAAGAGGCCATAGCAATTTGTGTTTACTCCTTTGCTGTATGAGGAGTTCTCCCCTCTCATTAAAAACAAAAACAGAAAATGCTCTGTGAAGAACCCCTTCGCCGCCATGGCATTTCTCCTTCGAAGCAAATCTCAACAGATTATCGTTTTCATCGACTATGATTAGTTCATCCATGATATACCCCCAAAGATGGTATAATTTTCCGAAATATAATGCTTATTCCATGACTCAGGATAAAAAATTGAACCTTCGACTTAATTTCTCGGAGATTGTTATCCTAAAACGCAAGTAAGGAATAAATAATAGGCAGAATTACCAAAAATGCAAAAAAGGGGGTGAAGTGATTGGGAGGTTTTAGCGAGCTTCTGAAAGCTACGAGGGTGCAGAGAGCGCTAACGGCGCTGACCACCATGATGGTGCCAGTGGGCTTTGCAGACAAGATAAACCTAAACATCATGCATCTCGGAATTGTCTGCATACTAATATATGCTGTAGCAGGCATTCAGAATGCGCAGAAAGACAAGGACTATGAGCTTCCAAAGAATTTCAAGATATTCTCAGCGAGCATTCTGGCTGTTGCCCTTCTGTTCTCCCTGAAGAATGTGGTAATCTTCCTTACTTTCCTGTCATGGCTATTGCTTGGACTTTTTTACAACACAATCGCCAGGTTCATAATGTTCGGGGATGTTACTGTTCTCTCCATAACACATCACGCCCTTCCGACACTATCAGCATCATTATTGCTTGGCCTTGATTTCAAAACAACAGTGACGCTAAGCCTCTTTGTGTTTGTGACATTCTGGTTCATCATTCATCTCAAGAATCTCAAGGACGCAAGAGAAGACAAGGCGAGAGGTTACAGGACAATTAACCTGAACCTGAAAAAAGGACTAATCAGCACAAAGCTCTTGTTCGAGATTGCGTTCTTCTGCATCTTCATTGGATATTTCATCTTCAATCTCTCAAAGACATATCTTTATGCGTTTGCAGCAGTTCTGATTATGAAAATCATAATCAGCTATCTGGTGGAGCTTAAAAAATATGAGAAGGCATTAAACCTGACAAGGCTTCTGGCAATCATATTTCTATCAGCGATGATTGTGGACAAGGCAAAAAGCCAAAGTGTTGTATTCACGACCTCGATTCTGTGCCTAAGTTACCTTGCGTTCCTGGGAACAGATGCCATCAAACTAAAGGCTGTGGAAAAAGGGGCAGTTCAGAAGATACCTGCACCAGGATAAGGATAAAATGGAGAGCTATGATGTTGTAATTGTGGGTGCAGGAATCGCAGGAACAGGACTGGCACATAGCCTGCATGAAGAATGTCCTGAAAAAAGTGTTCTGGTCATTGAAAAAAACGAGCTGGGAAGCAACGCTGGCCATAATGTGCGGGTAACTTTTGAGAATGTCATAAAAAATCACGGAATTCCTTTTATCCATGAATACAAGGGCATAAAAATGGGCTTTCAGGATGAAGTCTATTTTAATATTGAAAAAAAGATGTATGCTGTTGACTACAGGGATGCGTGCAGTCATCTTTTGAAAGAGTCAGGAGCAGTATTGAAAAAAGAACATGCAATGGATGCCGGTAAAAAAACCCTGACGACAAATAAATCGAAATATGGCTTTAACTTCCTTGTTGATTGTTCAGGCCCGGCTTTTTTTCTGAGAAAAAAGCTGGGAATGCCATTGCCGTTCAGATACTGGATTGCAAACCTCAAAGTGCTGAAGGAGAATAGCTTTGGTCTTGATTATCTCTATTACATGTTCGGAGAAGACAGTTTTATAGAAGAGATAAATCCCCTGAAAAATTCTGTTTCATATGGTCTGTGGCAATATTCCAAGAAAGTTGACTTCAGACTAATAAGGCCCCATGGGAATCTTTTGGCAAAAAAGCATTCAATAAACCTGGACGGGTATGAAACAAGGCTTCTCTGCTGCCCTGTCGCCCCTGCACTGCCGCTTGTCCATAAGAATTTCGCATTTGTCGGCGACAGCTTCGGCAATTCTCCGAGTTCGTGCTGTTTCGGATTCGGAGTTGCACTGGACACTGCAAAAATGCTTGCTGAAGCGATTAAGGAAAACAACCTCATGAAATATGAGAAAGACTGGAAGAAAAAATACCTCGAATCATACATAAGGTTCCTGGTTCATAAGTTTGACAGCTACAACAATTCCTCTTTTATGAGGGGAATCAAGAATTACCCTTCCGCGGACACAGTCCTCGAGAAATTCAAAAAGTATCCTGAAATTTATTACAATATCTTTGAAAATCCGACCCTCAATGTTGAGTTGCCAAGCGATATAAAGAAACTTTTCCCTAAAAAGAAGATTCTTTTTCAGGCGTATTACTACCTCATGTTGAAATTGAAGTATCTTTACCAGGACGTCCTTTGGTAAAGGTGTAATCCATTTGAACAGCCAGAATTGGTTTTTGACTAGACCTCAGGTCACGCAAATAAACATCCCTACACAGTGCGCTGGTAAGGAAACCGTTAAAAACCAGCGCCTGAAACAGATATCCGTACTGGTTAAAGGGGGGCTGTATGAGTCTTACTTTAACTGACCTGTTGGTTTTAATAATCATTACACGACCATAGCCGAAAGATATGAAGAGGTCTTTCACCAGTTTTATCTTGTTTTCCTTTGAAAGGTTACTGTCGATTATTTTCGAGGCTGTGTCAATGGCACCCTGTTTTATCCCGGATTCAAGAACCTGCTGCAGATTGTTCTCAACATACTTCTTTGCAATGATTCCGGACATCCCGATATAGGCGGGGTAGATTCTTTCGTCCTTGTAAAAAATAAAGCCCCTTTTATCAAAATTTATCTTTTTGAATCTTATCATGTCATTAAACGAGAAAACCTTCTCTTGGAATTTAGACTCGAATCTGAAGTTAAGCTGATGATAATTCTTCGGGACCGTTAAATCATCAAACCTCGGAATGTATTTCTTCTTCACATTCTCCTCGGCCACTATCCTACATCCAGCGGGGCATTTGCTGCACAGCGTTTCTGCTTCAGTATTCTTTCCCACCAATGCACTTAATATGCCACATACAACCCCTGCATGAAAGCCGTTTATCTTTGTTTTTCTGCAAAACAGGTTTTCTTCTCCTGCCAGCTCAATCTTGTTCTCTTTCCTGTTGAATTCTATCTTTTTGGCTGCAGACATTCCAGAACTGCACAGAACATTAAATACAAATTCCACAACCTGGGCGAGGATAAAATTGGGCACTTCTTTCTTCCCGCTCAGAAGTATATGTCCTGTTCCCACATCCTTTCCGATTTCATACCATAGTTTGTTTGTTCTTTCAAATCCTATTCTTTCCTTTGTTGCATTTTGCAGGCCCACTATGATGTCCTCAAAATCATATATCAGCCTTTTTTTAGTAACTTTCTTGCTATATCTGCTGATTGTCTTGCTAATCATTATTCCAGGCTCATCATTGATAACTATTCGTGGAAAGAACAATTTATTCAGAATATAGCTTTTGATGTCCTTGACCATTATTCTTCTTTCTTCATCACGATTCCTTTCTTCCCTATGTCAAAGGATTTGCTTTCCTTATACTGTTTTGTCCATCTCATCTTTGGAATAAAAACTCTTCTTTCAATTGCGCCCAGCTCGAGAAAATCAAGGTTGATTATTCCGTCCACAAGATAAGGTATATTGTAATAGAAGCTCGACCTTAAATCATGCTGCATCTCAAGGATTAGGATGGTTGTCAAATCCTTCTTTCTAAGCATTGAAAATGACTGGTTAATCATCCTCCTGATATTAACCTCGGTCGGGATGGTCAGTGCTTCAGGATGGGATACTGCGCTGAAAAAACAATTGAAACTGTCAATGACAAGCCTCTTGACCTCCTTGTCCTCCCGTATCTTCTGAAAAAGCTCTGTATATATCTTCTCATATTCAGGATAAGTATAGCATCTTAACACAATCTTTCCCGCCTTCACTAACCTGAAGAACTCCTCGGAAAAATCAAACTGCTTCACCATGTTGTCTATGTTCCTCTCGGGCTCCTCGAGGTTTATGTAAACGCATTTCTGTCCTTTCCTTGCGCCTTCTAAGAGGAAATGCAGGGCGAATATTGACTTTCCGACTCCCGGCGGGCCAGGTAATCCTATGATGCTCCCTCTAGGAAATCCCCCCTGAATCATCAAATCCATGCCCTTGATACCAATCTTTTCTCTTTCCATCTTATATCTGGAGTTTGTCTATGACGTAAATGAATATTATCTTTGTGTCAGTCTCTATCTTCTGGCACTTCACCCTGCCGTTAAACTTAAGATTCTTCCTCAGCTCCTTTGGAACAAGGAAGTATTTTGTCGCCTCATTTCTTCCGCGCTGGGAAAGGTTTGTTTTGACTGTTGCAATGTCCTCTGAAAAAACATGGATGTTCTTTATGTGTCCCTGAAGCTGCAGGGCCTCGTCATAGTCCATCGCTATCTCGAAGATTATTTTGTTGTCCTTTGTTGTCTTCGTCCCATGAATCGTACCCATAAGACTGTTGATTTGACCGTCTAATATGAGTCTGACTTCTGAAACGAAAGATATAAATACTTGTTAGTTCTAGATATTATTCATAAGCATCGTCGATAAAAGAGGTGTCA
>JAFGPE010000073.1 GCA_016926055.1 Candidatus Woesearchaeota archaeon
ATGATTGAAGGAATAACTTCAAGAATTTGGGATTGGAATGATATTTTTATGAAGTTTTATCATTCATCTTAGTAGTCACTCTCTTATTTAAATCTTTCTATCTTAATCACTACATAGTAATTATTTAATTTTAGCAACCTTTATATATAGAGGAAAATTTCTGACTTCGGAGAGAGAAAAGAAGCACGAGGTAATAAAAAGCTATTTTCTCCAAACATAATACCTCAGAAAGGTGAAAAAACAATTTGAAACGCCTTAAGGGATTGATGCCCACATTGAAGGACAAGAAAAGGTATTTGACCTTTGAAATCATCTCTAAGATTAAAATAGAGTCATACAATAGCTCCGTTGAAGCAATAAAGGGCTCTTTTTCCCGGTTATGTGGCACAAGCAGCCTTGGAAAAGCAGGAATAATGCCTGTCGAGGGCTGCTGGAATAGGGAAAAGCAAATTGGCCTTCTGAGGGTAAACAATAAATACCTAAATGATTTGCGAGGTTCATTGACAATGATTACAAATATAGATGGAAAAGATGCTCTGGTAAGAAGCATTTTTTCAAGTGGAATAATTAAAAAAGCAAAAGCGCATCTTGCTTGATGGGGTGAGTAATATGCAACCAATGACGCATCAAATGATGGGATATGACAGGGCAATAACAATGTTCAGCCCTGACGGAAGATTATTGCAGGTAGAGTATGCAAAAAAGACTGTTAGACAGGGTTCAACAGCGATAGGAATGGTCTGCAAAGACGGCATTTTGTTTGTAACAGACAAGAGAATAATTGACAAGCTTGTTGTGCCGGAATCTGTTGAAAAGATTTTTCAGATAGACGACCACATAGGAGCAACCGCTTCCGGAATTCTTTCAGATGCAAGAGTGCTTATTGAAAGAGCGCAGGTAAAAGCACAGCAGCATCGTGTTACTTTTGACAGCCCGATTGATACACTGAGCATTGTAAAGGATATCTGCAATATAAAGCAGATATGCACCCAAAGCGGCGGCTTAAGGCCGTTCGGAGTAAGCATCTTAGTCGGTGGAATTGATAACGGCGAAGGGAAGCTATTTGAGACAGACCCCACTGGAATATTCTTTCAATACAAGGCGACAGCCATTGGTGAAGGTGAGGTTGAGATTGAAGATGTTCTTCACAAGAATTACAAGGATGATACAACTATTGATGAAGGGTTAAAACTTGCATTAAAGTCCCTTGTGAAGGTTCTTGGAGAGGATTTCAGCGCCGACCGGCTTGACTGCGCTTACATAAAGAAAGGTGAGAAGAAGTTCAAGAAGGTATCGAAGGATGAGTTGAACAAGGTTCTTGCCCAGGTAAAAAAGAAATAAAGAGTGAAAAAAATGAGAGGATACAGCTTTGACAGGGAAAGACTCGACCTGAATACTGCAAAGATAAAAAAGAATGGAGAAACCTTTGAGATAGTCATTGATAAGGACCTTGCACTGGAGCTTAAGCAGGGCAAAAACATCGACATAAGAGATATTCTTAAAGCTGACAAGATTTTCCATAACGCCAAAAAGGGCGAGCTTGCCTCTGAGCACAGGATGCAAGCTGCTTTTGGAACAACTAATCCGGACGAGGTTGCAAAAAAGATAATAATGGAAGGTGATATTCCCTTAAGCACCGAGCACAAGCATAAGCTCAGAGAAGAGAAATTAAAGCAAATAACCTATGTGATCCACAGCAATGGTGTCGATCCTAAAACGCAGCTCCCTCATCCGATACAGAGAATAGAAACTGCTTTGAAAGAGGTAAAGTTCCAAGTGGATGAAAATAAACCGGCTCAAACCCAGGTACGGGATGCGTTAAAGGCAATAAGAACAATTCTGCCAATTAAGTTTGAGATAAAAGAAATCCGTGTTGTTGTTCCTGCCATTCATGCTCCAAAGTGCTATTCAGCATTACATAGCATCGGACAGGTCATAGAAGAAAAGTGGCAGAACGACGGAAGCTTGATGACAGTTGTCGAGATTCCCGGCGGATTGGAAGAGGATTTTTACGAGAAGATAAATAAGATAGCTCATGGTGACATGGAAGCAAAGGTATTGAAGATAAGGTGAAATAAAATGGGAGAACTACTAGTGAAGGAAAAGGACATTGTCGTTCCCGGAGATGAACTGGCAACAGGAATGGATTTTCTTCCTGACTCTGGAGCATACAGGGATAATGACAAGATTATAGCTACGAGACTTGGCGTTGTAGGAGTTAACGGAAGGGCGATAAGGATAATTCCGTTGTCAGGAAAATACATCCCGAAGAAAGGGGACACAATAATCGGAAAGGTCATTGACGTGACATTTACAGGATGGAGAATTGACACAAACTCTGCTTATTCAGCGATGCTCTCGAGCAAGGATGCTACAACAAGGTTTATCAACAGGGGAGCTGACCTGACGCAGTATTTTAACTTTGGCGACTACATTGTTGCGAAGATAATCACTGTTACAAGCCAGAAGCTTATTGATTTGACGATGAAGGCGCCTGGCTTAAGAAAGCTCGGAGAGGGAAGAGTGATAACTGTTAACCCGAACAAGGTTCCAAGAATCATTGGAAAAAATGGTTCAATGGTTAGCTTAATCAAGGAAGCAACCGGATGCACAATAATTGTTGGACAGAACGGAATAGTGTGGCTTTCAGGGGCTCCTGAGAAGGAACTTCTTGCTGTTAATACAATCAGGATGATAGAGAAGAATGCTCATGTCTCAGGATTGACAGAAAAGGTCAGTGAATTCCTCTCGAAGGTGAATTAAGATGACTTACAAAGAAAGATTCGACGGAAGAAAGTTTGACGAGATAAGGCCCATGGAAGCAAAAGCAGGCATAATTCCAAGAGCGGATGGCTCTGCATATTTCAAGATTGGAAAATCTGTTGCCTATGTAGCAGTGTATGGTCCCAGAAATCTTTTTCCAAAATTTCTGCAGAACCCTGAGAAAGGAATCCTGAGATGCAGCTACAACATGATGCCTTTCTCAAGCGGCGGTGAAAGAGTAAGGCCGGGAGGCAATAGAAGATCAAAGGAAATCTCAATGGTAACAGAAAAGGCTTTGTTACCTGTTGTCGACTTAAATGAATTTCCCAATGCTGTTGTTGATGTGTTCATTGAATTGCCGCAGACAGATGCAGGAACAAGATGTGCTGGAATATGTGCGGCTGCAATTGCACTTGCTGACGCCGGCATCTCGATGAGGGACCTTGTTGCCGCAGTAAGCGTGGGGAAGGTTGACGATAAGCTGGTTGTCGACCTCAACTATGATGAGGAAGCCCACGAGGCAGGCTCGACAGACATGCCTGTTGCAATGATGCCGAGAACAGGTCAGATTAGTCTGCTGCAAATGGATGGAGACCTATCAAAAGAAGAAATTAACAAGTGCCTTCAGATGGCAACAAAGGCGCTCAGGCAGATCTATGAAGTGCAGAAGAAGGCACTCAAGCATAAGTACGAAGGTGAATCAATATGAATTCAGAATTAAGACAAAACGTCCTAAAATCACTTGAAGCAGGCATTCGCCTTGACGGAAGGAAGACCGATGAATACAGAAAAATTTCTGTTGAGTATGGCATAAGTGTCAATGCTGAGGGCTCTGCAAGGGTCAAGATTGGCGAGACAGAGATTCTTGCAGGAGTAAAGCTTTCTGTTGAATCCCCTTATCCTGATTCTCCTAACCAAGGCACAATGATGGTCGGAGCAGAGCTATTGCCGTTGTCAAATCCTGAGTTCGAAGCAGGCCCTCCTGGAATACAAGCAATAGAGATTGCAAGGGTTGTTGACCGCGGCATCAGGGAATCCGAAACTATAGACACGAAAAAGCTCTGCATCAAGGAAGGAGAAAAAGCCTGGACTGTAATAATAGACATCTGCACTATAAACGATGATGGAAATCTTTTTGATGCATCGGCATTGGCAAGCATGGCGGCCCTGCAAAACGCCGTATTTCCAAGTTACGAGAATGAGAAGATTGATTACAAGAAGAAGACAAAGGAAAAGCTGCCCTTAAGCAAGGCTCCTGTCTCTGTGACGGTAATGAAGATTGACAAGTATTTTATTGTTGATCCTCTGCCAGAAGAGGAGAGAATCCTTGATGCAAGGCTCACTGTTGCAACAACAGAAGACGGAAAAATCTGCGCAATGCAGAAAGGCGGGGACACGCCTCTCTCAATAGAGGATGTTGACAGGATGATTGATATTGCTATTGAGAAGACTCAGGAGCTGAGAGGCCATCTTAAAAGGTGATGATGATGAGTAAAACAACAGAATCAATCGAATATACAAAGTTCGAGAAGGCAAGAATCATTGGAAGCAGGGCATTGCAGATTGCGATGGGAGCACCCATATTGATAAAGATGACAGATGAGGATTTTGAAAGGGTAAGGTTTAACCCCGTAGAGATTGCAAAGATGGAGCTGCAGCATAATGCAATACCTCTGACTGTCAAGAGACTGTTGCCTCATGAGCAGTAGCACTGTAACCAAGAAGAAGCTTGATAAATATTTTAGGGTTACAGGAGAAGCCATAAAGAAAGTCAAGATTTCTGGTGAGAAGAAGATTCTCTGGAAAGAATCTGCAGAAGATTTTCTTGACATGGCTGTCCGCTATTACGAAGATGCTAAGTATTTTCAGAAGAAAGGTGATATTGTTACTGCTTTCGCAGCGCTGAATTATGCGCACGGATGGCTCGATGCAGGAGCAAGGCTCGGATTATTTGATGTTGATCATGATTCAAGGCTGTTTACTGTTGACTAAACCAAATATTTTCTATTTTTCTATAAACTCTTTCATCTACAGGGCTATTGTAGCCATCATATTTTCTTCTTAATAAGATTTTACTTGTTTCCTCAAAATCTTCTTTCGATAATAATTTCTCTGAATTTGTAAGAAATTTGCTCATTCCTTCTTCTCAACTCTTGGATAAGTTCCTGGGTGCATGAATACCTTTTCTGTTTTCACTGCTATGCCTGATTTCTCTGCGGCCATCTGCTTCGATATCATCCTCGCTGTTCCGAGGCAGATTAATTCCTTTTTCAGCGTCATTACCGCAACTGTCTCATCTTTCTGTATCTCGGTGTCAACCTTGGAGATTCCCGGCACAGCAAGCATCGCTCCGTGGCACAACGATTCAACAGTTGTGTCTAAAACATAAACCTTTGGAAGATGCTGCACAGCAAATTCAACTGGCTTGATGAGATGCCTAAGATATTTATCGTTTCCTTCTTCCTTGTAATAATAAAAGGCATCAGTTAGCTCCTGCAGCGTGCACAGAGTGTCTTCATTAAAAGGGCCTGCTTTTGTTCTTCTTAGCTCAGCCATATGAGCACCGCAACCAAGCCCCTGGCCCATATCGTGAACCAGTTTTCTTATATATGTTCCTGCCTGGCAACCTGCCCTGAAAAGAACATCCTTTTCAACCCTGTCAAGAATCTCAATGTAATAAATATTCCTGAACCGGTGCTGCCTCTTTACAGCACTCTTGACAGGCGGAAGCTGCTTAATTCTTCCCGTGAAGCGCTCCATAATCCCCCTAAGCTTTCCTTCATCTACATCTTGGTGAAGATGCATAAGACAGACATATTCTTTTCCTGCGGTAAGCAATGTCTGTACCACTCTTGTCGCCCTGCCTATTGCAACAGGCAGGCAGCCTGTAACTTTTGGATCTAAGGTTCCAGAATGTCCACTCTTGTTTATCCCGAGAATGCTCTGGACATAAGCAGATATCTGATGGGATGATGGACCAGCAGGCTTGTCGATATTAACGATGCCGTAATTAACCAGTTGCTCTGTCGGTATGTGCTCCGGATTTATTCCAAACTTGTCAGATGTCTCAGCGTCCTTTCTCACAAGGATTGTTCGCTTTATTTTCTCAAAAGGAAGCAGTGTTTCCATAGAATAAAAGAAATCAAGAGTGGTTAATAAATGTTATCACCAATTGAAAAGTGTACACTCTGGTGACATTTGTAACTAGGGCACTAAAAGAGATTCTCATTTAGAGTCCCGGTGCTCGTATCAAAATCAAACTTAGCTTTAATGATGGTTCTACACTGAGAATAACTATGTCCATTCTCTCTTAGTGTCAAAAACCACCTGAATTCAAGAAAAATCCTTGAATTTCAAGGGTGGTGACATATGTCGCTTGGGAGCACACCATTATATAACTACTATTGAGTAGAAGCTTAGAACGCTAACCTCATTCCCCAAATAACTGCTCCTGCAACCAATGGAATCAGGATGTTGTCATTCACCTTGTCAAGCTTCGGATGAATCCTTATTTCTATTGTTTCGACAGTCATCGCGATGAAGGATGCAATGAATGCCTCAAGCGGCTTTACAAAAGTCATCGCCGCGATAAATCCTGCGAGCATCCCTGCAATGTTGCCCTCAAGTAATTTCTTCGTGTCTCTTGCAAGAGGATGCCTTATTCTACCGAGATGGCCAACAAGGGGTGCAACTGAATCGCCGAACGTAAGTATTGCGATGGAAGCAAGAGCAATGTCCTTCGGATAGATCAGAAATGCAAGGTATGCTCCAGACACAAGAAGCATTGCACCTTTTCCGGGAGTCTTTCTTTTATCCTCTTCCCTCTCGAAAGCATTGATAAACCATCCTATCACGGGCAAGGGCATTGAAAGATTAACTATGTATGTGATTGCACCAATGAAAAGCAATACTGTAAATATTTCAAATCCTAAAATGTCAAAGTGTAGCAATAAAAGAAAAGCAACCCCCAGAACCATGTGAAATAGATTTCTTTTTAGCTCAAGCCTCGATATCATTTTTTCCTCCACAACCTTGAATGGAGCACAAAATAACCGATGCCATAGCCGATAATCATTCCTGCAATTACATCTGAAAAATAATGGTAGCCAAGATACATTCTGCTCAGTACAACCATAATCGCGAATCCCAGCCAGAACAATCTCAGCTTTGGAAACTCTCTGTCGAGAATCGGGAGCGCTGCAAAGCAAACTGCAGCATGGCCGCTCGGAAAGGAATAATCGACAACATTCAGGATTGGAATGACCTCTGGAAAAAAAGGTCTTTCTCTTGCAAACAAAAATTTGAGTCCTGTCGTCACAACAAATGCTGCGACGCATGAGAACCATAGCGGAATAATATAATTCCTTTTCCTTTCCTCCCACAGAAATAAACTCGTCATTACAAGAAGGAAAAAGAGTATTGTTATTGCCTTTGTTATCCATCCAAGAAAATAATCAAACAAAGCGTTGCTTGCCAAATCCATCGCCCTGATGACCCATCCGTCAAAAAGAAAGCTTATTGCAAGAAATACGGCAGAGTAGAAGATAAACTCATATATCTTTTTTAATCGTCTCATGCGGTCCTCTTTTTACAACATTTTTATATTCCTGAACCTGAACTGAGCAGGGTTGCTCTTAAGCATCTCGATTACTAGCTCTCTCCCATCCCTGAATTCTCTTTCCACCAGCGCATACATCTTATTCTTCTCTATAAAAGTGTGGCTGTGCTTTGATTTGAAGTTAGCTATGTGCGCTTTCTCCTTCGTTGGTGGACCCGCAAAAATCCTTGTTTTCTGAAGCTGTTTCCTCGGCAGGACAAACCAGAGCAGCGCATCGTCTTTTTTGTTCCAGTGCCATCCTGAATCCAGTAACACAAAATCGTTCTGCCTTAGTTTTGACTTGACGTGTTCAAAGTATTTTACAATCCTTCCTCCGACAACATCAGTCTTTCCTTTCCCAGGCTGAACCAATAGGATAATTAGATTTTTGTTCGTGTATTTTTTCTTCAGAAAGCTCGTGGTTATTATTTTCTTTTCAAAAAAGTCCTTGCTTGGCCTTTCGATAAAGCTTTTTGCAGCACCCTTGAAGATAAAAAACTTCTCCCTTGAAAGGGCAGCCGCCGCATTCCTTTCAGGAAGTATCGGGTCAATGAGAATGAGCGGGGAATGGACCTTTGCCTTGTTTAGCATTTTCAGCGCATTTCCGCCATGATAATTATAAAAATCAATCACTGTTTTTTCCTTCCACTCTGAGCTTGCCTTCAAAAGATTGTAAAATCCCTTGTAATAAATAACGAGTATATCCAAAACATGTCCTGAAAATCCGCTAATGTAGCTTTCCGCACCATAAACATTCTGAGCCTTGCAAAATTGCTTTGCCAATCTTATTTCATCCCTCAATGCAGCATCTTTTTCTGTAAAGCGGTTAGCCCATGATACATGCATGGGGGACATGTCAGTCACATTAAGGGCTGTTTTAGGGTCTTCTACATCAAGCACAGGAACAATCTCAAAGCTTATTTTTTTTCTTATTTGAAAATAATCCCTTGAGCCATGCAAAATCTCTGGCCCGAATGGTTTGAGTATTCTGTGGAGAATCTCTGATATATTTTTCTCCTTGTATTCATAATCAAACTTCACAAAGATATCGACATCATAATCATTTTTCAGGTAGGTTCCCTTTGCAAATGAGCCACCTGGCACCACCGTTGCCCTAATTCCTGATTTTTTTATCGCTATCTCAAGCAATTCAATAAATTCGCCTACTTTCTTCAGAAGCATTAATTCCCCTCTCTTAGATGGTTTTATTTCCTTCTTGATACTTTCCAGAAGCCCAAGTACCTTGCTCATTATCAATCAATAGAATAATGGCGTTTAAATAGTTAACTGAAAGAAATATAAATAACTGCAAAATATGGTCTAATATGAAATACGATGTTTTTGGCCTGGGAAATGCACTGATGGATTTTCTCATCAAGGTGGATGAAAGCCAGCTGGTTAAGCTGAATCTTGAAAAAGGCTGCATGAAGATCGTCGATGAGAAAGAGATTGCTGATGTTGAAAAAAAGCTTGCCAGCCTTGAAAAGAAGATGCTGCCAGGCGGCTCTGAGGCAAACACGATGGCAGGAATTGCAAATCTTGGCGGAAAGGCATTATTCTGCGGGACAATAGGTGAGGACTGCCATGGGCTGGCGTATAATCAGAAGCTAAATGAAATAGGGGTTACAACCCATCTTAAAAAAAGAAAAGGCACAACAGGAAAGGTCTTTGCACTGATAACCCCTGACCATGAGAGAACTTTTGCAACGCACTTCGGAGTTTCACTTGACATAGTCAAAGAGCAGGTTGCTGAGAACGATTTGATTAACAGCAGATTCTTTCATCTTACTGGCTATCAGCTTGAGGATTCTTTGCTGAGAAAGACAACACTTCACTGCATGAAAATTGCGAAGAAGCACAAAGTCAGGATTTCAATTGATCTTGCAGACCCTGCACTTGTGAAGAGAAATAAAAAAGACATAACCGATATTTTAAGAAGGTATGCTTATGTTGTATTTGCAAATGAGGAAGAAGCAAAAGTGCTCACGGGGAAAGAACCTGAAAAAGCGCTTAACATTATCTCCAAGATGGCAAAGATTGCGGTTGTGAAGATTGGAAAGAATGGTTCAATGGTTAAGCACAGGGATAAGGTATTCAGGATTCCTGCATTCAAAGTAAAAGCTGTCGACACAACAGGCGCAGGAGACATGTATGCCGCGGGCTTCTTGTTTGGCTTGAGCAGAAATTTTAACCTAGAAACCTGCGGCAGGATTGCATCATTTGCTGCAGCGAAGGTTGTTTCACGGCTCGGAGCAAGGCTGGATAATTCTCTGAAGAAGGAAGTGGAGAAGATAATTGGGAAATAGTCTATCCTTCCTCCTTTAGCTCTATGGTGCTGACTAAAGTGAGCGATTTTATGATTTTTGGATTTTTTCTGAGAGTTATCAGAAAATCATTAAACTCATCGACATCTTTAAATCTTAGTTTCAGAAGCAAGTCAAACTCGCCTGTTACGCCAAAGACATCCTTGATCTTCGGATTGCTGAAAAAAGACAAAGGCAACTCCCCCCTGGTGTTGATCAGGATAAATGCAACAAAATTCTGGTTTAACAGCCGGTAATTTAGTTTTATGGTAAAATTTTTTATTATCTTTTCCTTTATCAGTTTTTGGATTCGCTGGTGGACTGTACTCGGCCTGATTCCTGTAACCTTGGCTATGTCCCTTATGCTTTTTCTCGAATCTTCCTTGAGAATATTGACAATCCTTGCATCCCTGCTGTCCACTCCGATATCACCTTCGCTAAAAGAAGAGACAGCCCTCCGAAGAAAACTAGAATATTCGCCTTAACGAATAAACCTTATTGGGGGATCTTGGAGAGCTGTTCTTGGCGATATATTTGTACGATATCTATCTAGTATTTAAATTTTTCTATTATTGTCCATAAATTGGCTAAAAAATTAGATTTTATCCACATTTTTACTGATAAAATATATAAATTGTCCATAAATACTATTCCATAGGTGATAGTCATGGACACTGGAAAGAACTATGAAGTTAAGGATATCAATCTCGCTGAGCAGGGCAGGATAATAATTGAATCTGCGGAGATGCACATGGGCGCCCTGATGAAAATAAGGAATCGTTTTGAGAATGAAAAGCCGCTAAAAGGGATAAGAATTGGAATGGCACTGCATGTCACGAAGGAGACAGCTGCGCTCGTCAGGACATTAAGAGCGGGAGGTGCAGAGGTTGCAATCACCGGCTGTAACCCGCTTTCAACGCAGGACAATGTTGCCGCGGCATTGGCTAAGGAAGGAGTTAATGTCTGGGCATACAAGGGTGAAACAACAGATGATTATTACAGGTACATAAAAAATGTTATTGAGACAAAGCCCAACGTTACAATAGACGATGGCTGCGACCTTGTCTCTGAAATCCACAAGAAGTACCCTGAACTGATAAAAAACATCATTGGCGGTTGCGAGGAAACAACTACAGGAATTATAAGGCTTAAGGCAATGAAAAAAGACAGGGCATTAAGGTACCCGATGATTGCGGTCAACGATAACAACACAAAGCATCTTCTTGACAATTACCTCGGCACAGGAGAATCGACATGGGATGGAATAAAAAGAGGAACAAATGTTCTCGTCTCGGGAAAGACTGTTGTTGTTGCAGGATACGGAAGCTGCGGCAAGGGAGTTTCATTGAGGGCAAAGGGCATGGGAGCCAAAATCGTTGTCACTGAAGTCAATCCATTCAGGGCACTGCAGGCTGCTTACGACGGCTACAGCGTTATGCCAATGGACAAGGCAGCTCATCTTGGCGACATATTCATTACAGTAACGGGCGACATACATGTAATAAAGACAAGGCACATGGAGGCAATGAAAGACGGGACAATAATCTGCAACTCAGGCCATTTTGATGTGGAGATTGACTACAAGGGATTAAAGAAAATGGCAAAGGGCGTAAGAGAGATAAGGCCCTTGGTTGAGGAGTTCACATTAAACAACGGAAGAAGGATAATCTGCCTCGCCCAGGCGAGACTTGTTAACCTTGCACTTGCAGAAGGCCATCCGAGCGAAGTGATGGACACATCCTTCTGTGGACAAAGTCTGGCGGTCGAGTATCTTGCAAAGAACCGGGGAAAGTTGCCAATTGATGTGATTACGCTGCCTGATGAGATTGATACACATATTGCAGAATTGAAGCTCGAGGACTATGGCATAGAGATTGACGAACTTGACGAGGAGCAGAAGAAATATCTGGCCAGTTGGGAAGAGGGGACATAGATTTTTTCAGTTATTAAGATTATTTTCTGAATAAGATAAAACTACCTAAAAGAATCAGCGCAGACATTAATGTCGTTATTGCGCCAGCTAGTTCAATAGTCTAAAAAAAATCCGGCCCCGCCAGTCATAGACTGGTGGCAAGCTCGCTCACTTCGTTCGCTCGGATCGGATTTTTTTGGACTCCCGAAAATTTTCCGCTGTGGAAGACGAGCGGCTTTCCAGCCGCCAATTACAAATTGGTGGAAGATTTTCGAGGATTTTATACTCCTGCGTACATAAACCGAAAGATATCTCTGCCAGAATAAAGAAGAACGGAATAAGAAACAATCCCTCAGCCGTTTTTATAATTAAATATTGACAATTAACAGAATTGGAGAATGTAATGAGATGATAAACCCCTCCATTACTCCAGCATCACTTTTGTCATTCAATTTACTTATTTTCCGGCATCAATATATATTTCGATTTGTTATTACTTACCTTCCCCAAATAGTTACAATTCTTACATTAACTTTATATATGCATGTAATTAAATATTCCATATGGTGGGAAAAGCTCAGACTAGTGTGGAGTATGTAGTGGTTATTGGCTTTGCATTATTGCTGCTGGTTCCTGTAATCCTGATCTTTTTTATCCAGAGTGATGATCTTCAGGACACCGTAAACCAGAACCAGGCAAGAAAGGTCGCAAGAGAGATTGTTGATTCTGTCAACAGCATCTATTATCTTGGAACTCCGTCACAGACAATCATAGAGGAGACTCTTCCTGAGAATATAAACAAAATAAACATAACCGGAACCAGTATAATCTTTGAGATGAGGTTTCGGAGAACAAATTCATTGAGTGATATTGTTGAATCTGCAGAAACAAACATCACCGGTTCGATAAATAGCACTTCAGGCCCTCATAAGATAAAGATTGAGGCATTGCCTAACTCGGTTGGAATAACTGATTTAGGCTAAAAAAGAGGACAAGAATGCGATTCTCAAAGGCACAGGTTATGTGGGAATATATTTTGTCAGTCTCCATCGGGTTTTTAATCATGGTTATATTCGTGTCGTATATATCTATAGAAATTATTGATTCAGGACAGAAAAGGGATATTTCTCTTATCAAGGATGTTTCAAAGTCTGTCCAGCAAGAGCTTTATCTCGCTTCAGAGGTTGAAACAGGATATGAGAGGGTTTTTAATGTTCCGCTGGATTTAGAAGGTTCTACTTACTCAATAGAAAATTCAGAGAAGAAACTGATACTCAGAATAGAGAACTATGACCTGGCATTGACGATTCCTGAAGTGACAGGAAGCATAATGAAAGGTAGCAACATGATAAGAAAAACCGGCGGAAGAATATGCATAGGCAACATAACCTGCGATGATGTGGTGCCGCCAATAATAATCTCAAGCGGACCATCAGGAATTGTGGCATCCGCACAGGTAACTCTGGAAGCGGAAACTAATGAGGATTCGACCTGCAAATACTCTCTCTCAGACGAGGGTTATTTCTCCATGAGAGATTTCTTTGATGGAAGTAATACCGAACACGACGTATCTCTTACATTAACAGAGGGCAGCCACACCTATTATGTAAGATGCAAGGACATGACCGGGAACATAATGACTTCATCTGAGCAGATTGCGTTCAGCATCATGCTGCCTGACACAGTAGCTCCTTCAATTTGGCTGGTTCTGCCTGAAGAAAACGCCTTGGTTGACCCGGGCAACATAACCTTTACATATAATGTGTCTGACGAGAAGTCATCAGTAAGCTCCTGCGAGCTAATAATCAACGGCACAATAAACAAAACAGTTTCCTCTCCCATCGAAAACGAAAACCTTAACATCACAACAGAGCTGACAAACAGCTCATATGCCTGGTGGATCAACTGCACAGACTCCTCTGGAAATAAAGGAGAATCAGAAACAAGAGATCTTGCAGTTGGTAGTTAAAATGAAGAATAAAAGATCAAAAAAGTCGCAGATGTTCATGATAGAGTTGGCGCTAGCAATTTTGATATTTGTTTCGGCAATGAGCCTCTATTACAAGTACCTCTCCGACATGAAAACAAGCTCTGCTGAAGAACTAAATGAGTTGATTGACAATGCAAGGGATATCTCCGAATCTTTTCTCACCCCGGGTCAGCCCAATGATTGGAACTCCACCGACGTAAACATGATAGGCATTGCAAACAACAACAGAATTAACGAGACAAAACTCCTGAGTTTCAGAAACATAAGCTATGACGAAACAAAATTCCTGCTTGCCACCCAGTATGAGTTTTATGTTTTCTTCAAGAACAGGTATGGAAACCCGGTGAGGATTCTTAACGACACTGCTGAAGGAATCGGAAAACCCGGAATAAATTCAACAAATATTAAGGAGCAAGATGATGTCAAATCAATAATCAAGGTGGAAAGGATTGTGGTAATGAACTCAGATATTGCAAGGATGGTGATTTATGTCTGGAGCATATAGCAAAAAGGGAATAGCTTTCATAATAGATGCGGTACTTGCCTCGCTGCTGGTGGTGATGGCGATAGTTGTTGCCCAGCACCATCTCTCAACAACAAGCAGGGCGACAGTTAACAGGAACTCAAACACCGAATTTATTTCATCTGACTTAATGACTGCCCTTGCAGAGCTGAAGATTGGGGAGTTGAACAACAGCTATATTAAGAGTCTTATCAACAACAGCAACATCACCAATGTCAACGGCTCAGTGATTGAGCAAATCGGCCAGTTCTGGGCCGAGGACAAGGGTGCTTTGGCAATGAATCTGACAAAGATAATGCTTGATGGCTTAATGGACAACAAGACAGGAATAGGGGTATTCATGAATGGTGAAGCAGTCTATGAGATAAATAACTCAGACGGCGAGATAATCAGGAGTTCAAAGAAAATAATCTCAGGAATACAAAGCAACAGGTCGAGATACGGTTATAATGCCAGGGCATTTGCCCTTAAATCTAAGAAGAACAACACCCTCATCATGATGGGTGACGTTATACTGAGCAGTGTCAAGAAGACAAGCGGAGGAACTAATGGAAATGGTGTCAATGTAACCTATAATCTCACCGTCCCTGCAAACTGCAGCATAAGCGATGCTCAATGGTTCATTGAATCAGCTTGGACAGATAACAAGTTCAAGGCGTATATCAACGGAGACTTTATTCCGGGAAGCTCAGCCAGCGGAAGTAAGCTTCTTACAGATCTGCAATCCTATCTCAACGAAGGCCCTAATGATGCGACTGTTGAATTCAGGTTCGGAAGCGGTGGCAATGAAGGCGGAGATGATGGTGCTTCGCATTTTACAGTAGATTATGAGACAAATGTTCTTAGCACCCTTGCAGACATGAACACAAAATATTTTGCAAAGGTTGAATCGAACTGTTCGATAAGATATAAACGACCGGTATTTGTGATGGGAGAACTAAGTTCTGTTGAAGTGAATATGAGCCTCTATGGAATAAACGCTACATTGGCATATACCATAGATGGTATAACATATAATGTCTCTAAAAAGAATATCTCGGCTGGCAAAGCATCCTGGAGCAGCACTGAAATATCAAATTCGCTTGCAGGCTATGGCCTTTCTTTCGCGAACATGTCACATAAATATGTATGGTTCGTTGTTGATGTTGACGACTACCATGAACGGGAGAATTTTGGAACTGGAAGAATAATTTATCCGAATTCAAAAATAACCATTAAGACCAGTTTCAGCACGCTGATATATGGCTACATTGATGTCACAAAAATCATTCCTGTAGACAGCTACAGCTCTGTAGACTGGGGTGATTTCTATAGAAGAACAACCTGGATTTTCAATGCCAGTAACGCGACTTTTCCATTAATGCTTGATTCCCAGCTGGCATGGCTTTATGACTCGGGCACAAACCCTGACCAAGATGCCATTCTCAACGGGAAAGAGGTTTACTCTCACCCTCCCCAGCCTCTGGTAGTTGAATTCGCAAGATACGGCTATGCGACTGACTCTGGAGAATTTGTCAACGGGAGAAACAACTACACTCTCCAATTCAGCGACGGCTATTCCATCAATCCCTTCAATTCACTGGTTTCATTTCTTGCTTTGATAAGAAGCACCGTTGGCTATGGTGAAACATTTGAGACGCAGAGCGAAGCAACAAGCGATGCCCTGAGAAGGCTTAATGAAACCATTGCCGGCTTCATAGACCTCATTGAGATAGGCAACGAGGTCACAACTGTCGGAAATGTTCCTTCACTATGGGGCCCGACGATAGCCGAGGTAAGAACATGGGAATAGGGCATCCTGCAAGAAAAGGAATATTCTTTGCCATAATGTCCATCATTGTTGTTGCCATAATTACTGCTCTTATTGCAATCCCTGCCACCCATACCCTGAAAACAAAGACATATGACACCGCCAGACGAATCCGTTCAATGAATGATTTCATGCAGGACATAAATCAGGATATGAGAAGGGCACTGTATATCACCGGCTTCAGAACAATACTTGGTTTGGAGCAGTTCATTATCGAGAACGGCACATACGTTGACAACAGCAGGATAAGATTCAGTGAGATGCTGCTCAACGGTACATACAACGGAAGCTGCATAGTAATCATGCAAAATGCGACATTCACCAACTGGACAACAAAGATCAAGGAAAAGGCAGAAGAAATGGGAATTGATGTTGAATTCAAAGTAAATGACGCTACGATATATCACCTGACGCCATGGACGTTGCAGATGCTGGCCAACATAAGCGTCAACCTAAGTGACAAGAAAAAGACAGCATCATGGTATCAAGAGAAATTGATTACTGCTGACATGAACATAGAGTTGTTCGAAGATCCTACGTACATAATTAACAGCTATGGACGGGTTAGTGCAATATTCACAAAAAGCGATTTTCCCTATCTCGTAAATGAGACAAATAATGATACAACGAATCTGCTCAGCTTCATAAATAGGAGCTTGTATATAGAGTCCACAGCAGGCCCAAGCTTTCTCATGAGACTTGAAGGAAATCTCTCTGCTTCAGATTATGGTGTTGAGAGTCTTGTCAATCTGGCAAAGTTCAGCGCCCAGGATGTGCCCATTTATGAGAGTAGTGCTGTTGACTGGGTTTATTTCTCAAATTATTCTCACACTCCCCTAAGTATAATGAATGTAACAACGAAAACAGGCTATTCCTGGTTCAGGCTTGATTCAGGAAGCCTTTCAAATTATGATTGTGGAGGGTTAGTGATATGAAAATCATTTTTAAGCTCCAGTATGGAAAACTTTTTAAAGCAGATTGTCAATTTATGTGATAAAATGGCAGACAAACCGCTTATTGAAACCGGAGTGGACAAACTCGTTGCGTTGGTTAATGAAAAGACAAAGATATCTATCCCTGATGCATCGAAGGAGCTTTCTGTCCCAAAAGTTGTGATTGAGGAATGGGCAAACTTTCTTGAGGAGAAGGGAGTTATTGATGTTTCGTACAAGCTCACGACGCCCTATCTTATAAAGAGAGGCATAACCAAGAAGGATATCCGAAAGAAGGCAAAGGAGTTCAAGGAACACAGAGAGGGCTTTCTAAGAAAGATTGAAACGACACTTTCTGTCATTGAAAAGGAAACTGCAGGACTTAAGGATCTTAAGAGGTCATTTGAGGATGTTGGCAAGGAAGTGGAGGAAAAGGTAAATGCTGTCCAGAAGGATTTAGATAAGCTGAAGGAGTATGAGCGGTTCAAGAGAGATGCTGATAACCAGATAAAAGAGGAGCAGAAGAAATACCAGGAAAGAATCCAGAATCTTAACGACAAAGTAGCTGAGAAGCAGCGCTTCTACAAGGTTCTCACAGAGAAGATTGCAGGTGAGGAACTAAAGCTTGGCGAGGAGAAAGATAGGACTTCAAAGCTTAAGACAGAACAGCAGGAGCTGATAAAAAGGATAGATGATATAAGAAAAGCGATTCCTGCCCTGGAGAATGCCATGAAAACAGAGGAAAAGATTGTTGAAGGTGAGGAGTTACACATCTCAAATCTGAAAAAAGAAGCTGAAAAACTCAAGAAAGAAATAATCAATGGCAGCAAGTTCATTCAGGAATTCGTAAGAAAAAGTGAAGAGAGCAACAAGAAGATGCAGGAAATACAAATAGGCATTCTTGAGAAGATGAAAAAAGAAAAGGATAAAACAAAATCTTCTGAAGAAGACATATCGGGAATAAAGCTCAAGTTTGAAAACTTCTTCAACAAGAAGATGCAGATTGATGTCCTGTTTGACAAGATAAATAGCGATGTTGAAAAGCTTGAGCGTGAGCTTTTGAAACTTGTTGATGAAGCCACAATCATAGAGATGAGCATGGAGGCAGGAACTGCGAAAGAGCGCATTGGCGAACTTGACAAGAAGTACAAGGAAATCCTGAAAAAGAAAAAGGTATTCGAAGACGAGATACTGAAGCTCTACGACATAGTCAAGAAATAATTACTTTAAAAAAGAGGTGGAAAATTTGGTTTCTCCTAAAGAAAAGAAGGTTGAAAAGACCAAGGAATCTGAGGCGAAGGTAATAGATTCTTATGAGTTCCTTTCTGACAAGATGCCAATAAGCATAAGGATTTTCTCAAGAAGAGGTGACTTTGTACCAACCTATGAAACATCTATTGCTAGCATCAGCGAATCAACAGAGTTTATTCTCGAGAAGATAAGGCAGGAACTGATTACAAAGGTCAACATAGGAATGCTTGACATTGTTTCATCGAAGAGAAGCGAAGAGATTGACCAGAGGTTCATTGATGCAATTGATACTCTTGTGAAGAAGTATTTTCCCGACGTTGACACGAAAACATCCGGATTTCTAATCTCATATCTTATCCAGAGAAGCCTTGGCATGGGAAATCTCGAAATCCTCATGGACGATGAGAATCTCGAGGAGATTGCTGTCAACTCTGCTGAAGACCCGGTCTGGGTGTTTCATAAGAAGTACGGCTGGCTCAAGACAAACATAAAGATACAGAACGAAGAGACAATAAAGCACTATGCCACAATCCTTGGAAGAAGAATAGGTAGGCAAATCTCTGTCCTTGAGCCATTGCTTGATGCGCACATAGGAGAAGGCGATAGAGCCAATGCAACATTGATGCCGATATCGTCAAAAGGAAACACTATAACGCTAAGAAAATACTCTAGAGACCCTTTCACGATAACGCATTTCCTGAGAGGAAAAACCATCTCAATAAACGCTGCTTCGTTAATCTGGCTTGCCATGCAGTTTGAGCTTTCTGCAATAATTGCAGGAGGCACTGCTTCCGGAAAAACTGCCACGTTGAATGTTCTTGCAAGCTTCATTCCTCCAAACCAGAGAGTTATCTCAATCGAGGACACAAGAGAACTTAGACTGCCAAAATTCCTCCACTGGGTGCCGATGCTCACAAGGCAACCGAATGCCGAAGGCAAGGGTGCTGTTGCAATGGCGGATTTGCTTGTCAACTCATTGAGAATGAGGCCTGACAGGATTCTTGTCGGAGAAGTAAGAAGGCAAAGGGAAGCTGAAACCTTGTTCGAGGCAATCCATACGGGCCACAGCTGCTATGCTACCTTCCATGCCAACAATGCAAAGGAGACTGTTGAAAGGTTCCTCAACCCACCCATAAACGTGCCTTCAATGGTATTGCCTGCAATGTCTTTGATTATAACCCAGTTCAGGAACAGAAGGACAGGAACAAGGAGAACATTTCAGGTTGCTGAGATACTCCCTGACTCTACGCCAAATGTTCTGATGCAGTACGACCCGAAGAAGGATGTTCTTGTAGATAAGAACAAGTCTACCTCCCTCATGGACTCTCTCGAGATGTATACAGGATATACTCTAAAAGAGATTACTGAATCGTTGAGGGAAAGGGAAGCCATACTAAAATACCTTGTGGATTTAAATATAGACCATATCGATGATGTCGGAAAGGTTATCGCTGAATATTATACAGACAAGGGCAATCTTTTTGCTCATGTAAGAAAAAAGCAAAAGCTGGAATAGGTGGTTATAATTACAAATAATTTTTTCAGGATGATTGCATCAAGGATGAAAAACCTTGCTCTTGTTCTTAAGCAGGCAGAGATGAGGGAAAGCCCGGATGAGTTTGTAAAGAAAACGTTTGTTTCAAGTCTATTCATGGCAATGGGCGCAGCCATGTTTATAATAGGTGTATTCAGAAAGCTCAGAATGAGCTGGACAATAATCATCTGCTCTGTTCTCATCATATGGCTCATGACTTTCCTCTACTTCTTAAGGGTCCCTGAAGCAAAGATTATGAGGAAGCGCAGGGAGATTAGCAAGGAGATTGTGTTTGCAGGAAGATTCCTTATAATTGAAGTCGAATCCGGAATCAGCATTTACAATGCCATGGTCAATATTTCTAGGTCGTTTGATGCAATTGGAAGAGAATTCAAGCAGATTACAGACAGGATTGACCTTGGAACAGACATGGAAACATCTATAAATGAAGCGGTAATGAACACTTCAGACCCGAATCTATCAAGAATCCTATGGCAAATACTCAATGTTCTGCAGACAGGAGCAGACATATCCAACTCGCTAACTGTAGTCATAGAAGCCATCATAAAGGAGCAGACGATAGAAATCAATGAGTATGGAAAAAGACTTAACCCTCTTTCGATGTTTTACATGATACTGACTGTAATAATGCCTTCTCTTGGAGTTACAGGCTTAATAGTCGCCTCCAGCTTTCTCTCCATAAACCTAGAGCTGATATTCCTGCTCTCAATGGTCGGCTTCCTGGGCTTTATCCAGTTCATGTTTGTCGCAATCATCAAATCATCAAGGCCTGGTGTTGAACTGTGAAGAGAAAGAAGGGAGAAAAAGATGAGAAGAAAAGGGAGAAAATGCCTGATCATAGCAAAGAGCAGCACAAAAAGAAGGAAGATGAGAAAAAAGCTGCTGATGAGAAAAACAAGCTTAACGAAAAGGAGTATGAAAAACAAAAGAAAAAAGAGGCTGAGGGAAAAAAACAGGCAAAAAAGAAATCCAAGAAAAGCTCTTTCTTCCAGAGAAAAAGCAGGGTTGTTCAGTATCTTACAAGGGCAGGTATCCAGATCGAGCCATCTGCCCTGAACAAAAGAGTGTTTTATGTCTGCATTGGCCTAAGCCTTGCAATCTCTGCTGCACTCATGTATTATTTCTCCATACAGACAGAATACAAAACAAGCTTCTTTTTTGTACTGATTGTTTTCGTGTGGACACTCTTCTTTGCATTCCTTTTGTTCCTGATTTGGTTCATGTTCTATGCTCATCTTGACATGAGGAATTACCAGAGAACAAAAAAGATAGAATTGTTTCTGCCCGATTATCTTGAACTTGCAAGCGCAAACGTCAGGGCGGGAATGACCATGGACAGGGCACTATGGTATGCAGTAAGGCCGAAATTCGGTCCTTTGTCAGAGGAGATTGAGGTAATTGCCAAGGAAACCATCAGTGGGAAAGAACTAACCCAGGCACTGTATGAATTTGGCAGACGGTACAACTCACCTACTTTGAAGAGAGCATTAAGTTTAATAATAGAAGGAATAAGGTCAGGTGGGGAGATGGGTGGGCTTCTGAACAAGGTGTCCCTTAACATAAAGGAAACCCAGTTGATGAAGAAGGAGATGGCTGCAAATGTGAGCAACTACGCCATTTTCATAACATTCTCATCAATAGTTGCGGCTCCACTTCTTCTTTCGCTCTCTGGCCAGTTGCTCCAGATAATAACAAAAATCATTACAAAGATAGATATGCCTGAGAACAATTCAATGGGCTTTCAACTCTCAACTGTTGGCATAACGACAGCTGACTTCAGGATATTTGCAATCGCCAATCTTCTTGTGACGAGCTTCTTTTCTGCGATAATCGTTGCGATAATCAGAAAAGGCGATGTCAAGGATGGTCTGAAGTATATTCCGATATTCATTGCTGTATCTATAGCTCTTTTCCTCCTGCTTTCCGGTTTATTTGGCGGACTAATTGGAAAAATAATATGATTTGCTACTCTTCCAAGGGAAAAAAAGTTTATATACTGGAAGACCAGATTGATAATAATCAAGATTTTGGTCTGTCAATATATAAAAGAAGCTTGATTGGCAAAAATGTTTAAGCTAAGAAAAACAACCATGTTTGAAAAGATTCTTCTAATTGTTGGCCTGGGAGTTACAATTGTAGGTTTCTATCTTATAAGAATTGCATACTTAACAGAGCAAGGATTAACATGGCTCATGCTTCTTACAATATTTTCCTGGCTTACTGTCCTTATACTTTTCATTGTCTCAAGTCTGAACGCGGATGTAAAAGAAGAACTGATGAGAATTCTTAACGAACAGGTGCAGGAGACAAAGCTTCTCAAGGAGATATCCCATGAGCAGCTTCAGGAGATAAAGCAAATAAAAATACACCTTGCTCCTTCAAGGAAGAGAAAATAATATACTATTTAGTATACCTATATATTAAAAAACAAAACATTTAAATAGGAGTAATGTGATAAATGCATTATTCAGATATATTTATAGCAAATAAAAGAGGTGATTGAATGAATAAGAAAGGACAAGCAGCAATGGAATTCTTGATGACCTATGGATGGGCCATCCTAGTTGTTCTTGCTGCAATTGGAGCACTTGCATATTTCGGAGTCTTGAGCCCGGACAAGTTCCTGCCAGAGAGATGCGCCGGAGCAGCCGGTCTTGACTGCGTGGAGAAAGCAAGTATAACTTCAAGTGCTACAGCTGGAACAATCAGCTTTGCCTTAAAGAATAACCTGGGACACAACATCAACCTGACGTATGTTATTGATGGAAGCACAGATACCTCAAGTTGCGACAGCCCGACTAGCGCTACAGTAAGCGTTGCAGGAGCAACAGCAGTTGCTTTGAGTGTAGCCGCGGCCAGCCCATCTGACATCACAGTGAACAACGGCCAGGCATTTACCGTTACTGTAACATGTGGAGCCATTTCAGAAGGAAGGTCAACAGCGGACTTTTCTCTGGCACACGAGAGCCTCGATACCTACCTTGTAAGCAAGGCAGCAATCTCAATCAGAGGCAAGGCAACAGCATAAATTTATTTTTTTATCTTTTTCTTTGTTTATTCCACTTATCTTTTTATCATCAAAATATAGCCAAAAATATTGGCGGTCGATTAGAATACAATCAAGATATAAAAAATATCAGAATAATCACTTTATCAGATTATACTTCTTAAGAATCTCCTTGAATACCTCGAAGTCCTCTGATTCCTTGTAGCGCTGGAGGTCTTTCTTTGGCACCATCTTCAGCATCCCGACAGAGAGCTTTCCAAGGAGCTTCATATCATTAAGAATTTCATTGTATTTCTCGTGCTCTGACTTCTCAACTTCAACCTCCTGCTCATAGTCCTCTTCCGTTACTTCTTCCTCATCGCTGCCAAAGCCGAGTGCTCTAATGAAGCGCGACAATAGGTTTTTCTTCTTCTGTTTTATCTCTGCCTCTTCTTCAATAAGCTCTTCTTCCTTCTCGTCCAGTTGTTCCATCTCCTCCTCAAACCTTTCCTCGACCTTTTTTGCTGATTCCATTTTCTCCTTCTTCCTCCTCCAATTTGCAAAATCGATAAGCTGCTGAAATAATGGCTTCGATAGCTTCTCATCAATCACGGGTTCCCGCTCAAGCTGTCCGGCCTTTTCCTTCCTCACCTTTAGTCTCAGATTGCTGAAATCATCCCTTTTATTCTCCCTAGTTATTGAATCCAAGTACTCGTCCAACTCCCTGTTAAGAACCTCTTTTCTCGACTTAGCCGCCATAGTCGCTATTAAAATTCAACTGATATAAAAATCTTGTGCTTCCAAAGGCTCTTATGAAACCCTCTGAGAATTTTCGATAGTTATTTATAGTAGTTCTCGTCGATAAACAGTATGTTCAAACACAGTTTACAG
>JAFGPE010000009.1 GCA_016926055.1 Candidatus Woesearchaeota archaeon
AACCCAAAGGGCAGAGATGTTTTGTAGGCTAATCGCCTACAACATTGGCATTAAGACATACTTTTTCTACTAAGCCGTTTTTTAGAACACACATTCCTGTTTTACAATAACGGTATGATAAACCCTTCTACTCCCTTTACAATCATCTCTATTGCTACCGCAGTCAGGAATAACCCCATTATTCTTGAGAGCAAGTCAATAATCTTCGCATTTATCCTGGTGATTGTCATGGAGAAGATAGAAAAGATTATTCCGACGAGAATAAATGCACAGCAAAGGTTCATCAGGACAGATATCTTTCCAATCTCGAAGGCCTTCACCGTGATGAATGATATTATTGCCGGACCAGTCAGCATCGGAGTTGCAATGATTGAAATGATGCTGTCAATCTCCTTTACCTCCTTGTGTTCATATTTTTTTGGCCGAACCATGTTTATTCCAAGGAAGAGAAGAACTATGCCTCCGGCTATCCTTAGCGAGCCTATTGAGATTCCAAACACGTTGAAGAGCAACTGTCCTGCAAATGTAATTATTATCGCTATTACAAAAGCAGTCACCACTGCCTCAACTGCAATCTTTCTCACTTGCAGCTTGTTCTTGTTCGCTGCCATTAAGAACGGAAAAGAAGCTAAAGGATTAAGAAGCGCAAACATCTGGCTTATTAATGCAAAGCTTAGCAATGACATATCTTGGTTAAAAAACATGGTTGTTTTTATTTTTTGTGAAAATTCAGGTTTCATAGAACCTGCAGTTCTTAGCTGTCAGCTGGCCGTTGAAGTTATTATCTATCATGGCACCCGTCTTTTTGCATTTGCTTCCGTCGAACGTGAAATGCACGCAGTCATAGCAGTTTCTTCCTCTCGCCATTTTATGTTTTGAAAAAGAAGTCAGTATTTAAATGTTAAGAAAAACAGCAATATTTAAAATCCTGAATAGGTTCGCTGTCTTAATGGCATACAATAATCTTTCAGTCTTGCTTGTTGAAGATACGAAGAGCTGTATTGATCTGTATAACGTAGTTGTAGAATCTATCAGTCTGAATAATATTGATTTTGCTAGTAATCAGGCAGAGGCAGTTGCTCTTCTGCAAGGAAAACAGTATCAGGTTCTTTTGTGCGATACAATGCACGAAACCCAGGGAGCATATGGGCCAAGAATCGTCGAGAAAGCAAGAGAACTTGGTCAGAATCCTTTTGTTGTAGCACTTTCATCTTTAGAAGAGCATGTACGAGAATGGGAAGGAGTACCTTATGATCTTTTTACGCTAAAGAATTACCTATACGATGAACAAACTCTGGCAGACATTCTTAAACTGGCTGAAGAGAAACTTAAGCCATCTTGACGATGGCCTCTTTCTCCTGCTCAGGCATTGTGACGCTAATCATCCTTGGCTCCTGCCTGATTACTGTCCTGACAAGGTTCATGTAATCGGCAGCCCCTCTTGACTTAGCGTCGTACTTGAATATCGAGCATTTTGCCCCAGGCGCCTCTTTCAACTTTGAATTTATCCTTATCGGTTCCGAGACAAGCTCATAATATTCGTTCTGTATTTTCGATAACACATCCCTGCAAACATTAATTCTTGAATCAAACAGCGTCGGAACAATAAGACTTACCTTTATGTTATGGTCAAATATCTCATTTATTGTCTGGATTGCAGATATCTGTTTCTGTAATCCGTCGAAGCCAAGCACGTCTGTGGAAACAGGAACTATGGCTTCATCTGCAAAAAGCATTGCATTCTGGCTCAATAGACCAAGGGAAGGCGGGCAGTCGACTATTACATAGTCATAGTCCTTTATTTTCTCAAGCTTTCTCCTGAGCAATGTCTCTCTGCTTTGCTCTCCTGCAAGGATTATCTCTGCCTTTGTAAGTGTTTCCTTGCTCCTCACAACATCAAAATTATGGCCCAGATGCGTAACGCATTCATCCAGCTCTGCTTTCTCAATAAGGAAGTGATACATATCTTTTTTTGCTTCGACATTCAGGCTCGAGCTTATATTCCCCTGCGGGTCAAGATCAATCACAAGAACCTTCCTGTTCATCCTTGCCAAGCCGGCCGCAAGGTTTACTGTCGTCGTCGTCTTTGCTACACCACCCTTCTGGTTTATAATGCATATCCTTCTCATTTGCCTATCACCCTTTTTCATTTCAGCTTCACCGTCGATACTGCTTCAACAAGCAGAATATTCAATATACACTTTAGTATACTGATATATAAATGTTTCTATTTTTATTAATTATATGCAACCATTAAGCGGAACAAAATTTATGCAAAGTCACTCTTAAACTAGAACCGAATGATATTGGCCATAATAAGATACCTGATGTTAAAACAGTTGATTACCCTTACGGAACAGAGCATCTTAAAGCACTTCGAGGTAAAATACCACCTAGCAGTAATATCTCAATGTAAACATTTATAAATGATAACAAGTCCCTTTTTCTAAAACACAGGAGGTTTTAAAGATGAACAGGATGTTACAGTTCGGCTTGCTCTTCTTCCTGCTTGCAGGGTTCTCACTTGTAAGTCTCGGAATTGTGCAAAGCTCAGACATGATAAGCACTGTAAGTGCTATGAAAGACGACAACCCTGACGGCGAGTTTGTCAGCGTTAAGGATTCTCTGTTTGATGCAAAGGTCCTGAGGTTCCTTAAAGAGGACAAGGTTTGCACAATAACAGACGAGCAATCAGAGCTAGTTAGTGGGGCTTATCCAACAGAGACGAAGGAGTTTGAAGTCGAGGGTGAAACAGTAGATGTGCTGTACATAAGCGGGAATCCTTTGAACAGGGAGAAACTGGAAGAGTTCCTTGATATTGACCTCGGCAACAAATGCCAGGTTGTTCATGGCAATAAGATAATTGCTGTGGTTGTGGGTTTCCTTTCACCAATATATGTAAGCTAAAATGTATTTTTTAAGCGGTACCTACCTTAAGATTTATGTAATATTTGCCCTGAGCTATTTATGGTACCGGTTTATTCTTCTTTTTCTTTCAGAATTCACTAAGCAGAACGAGTCTTTCTATCATGGGGAGCTCTTGACGGTGATTGTGCCGTTTTATAATGAAGATCCCTCTATTCTGAAGGAGGCTGTTAGAAGCATATTGGATGCAGAGGGCAATAAGGAGATAATCGTGGTTGATGACGGTTCCGAGGACAAAGAATGCGCACAGATGATTTGCAAGGAATTTGATACGGTGAGACTGATAAGATACAACAAAAATCGCGGCAAGAGGTTTGCTCAGCTAGTTGCCATGAAACATGCCAAAGGAAAGTTCATATTAACCGTTGATTCTGATACAGTGGTTGACATCAAAGCGCTAGTCAATCTTGTCAAGCCGTTTGACGAGCCAGAGGTTGGCGCAACAACTGGCAATGTAAAGGTCCTCAATGAAAAACAAAACACCCTTACAAGGATGATAGCCTCAAGATACTGGAACGCATTCAACATAGAGAGAAAATCATTATCTGGTCAGGGAATTGTGACCTGCTGCAGCGGGGTTTTAAGCGCGTACAGGGCAACGCTATTAAGAAAGCTAATGCCTCTCTACGTCGGCCAGAAGTTTCTTGGAGCAGAATGCACTTACGGCGATGACAGGCACCTTACAAACCTGACTCTGGAGAGAGATTTCAAAATCAGATATGTTCAGGATTCAGTATGCTACACTGCCGCCCCCACACATATTGGAGGTTTTATCCGCCAGCAGCTAAGGTGGAAAAAGTCTTTTATCAGGGAGTCATTGATTACGCTAAAGTTTGCTTGGAGAAGGAGCAAACTCCTTTTTCTGGAGGTTTCATACAACTTAAGCCTGCCATTCTTGAGCCTGGGTGTGCGCATAGGTGTAATCCTGTCGCTCATACTTTATCCATCGTATGTGCCGGTGTTCCTGTTATCTGTGTGCACAGTGGCAATAATAAGGAATTTTTTCCTTTTCCTTGAAAACCGCCAGCTTGCTTTATACACTATTCCTTACGCATTTGTTCATGAGTTTATTCTCTATTGGCTCTATTTTGTGGCAGTCTTCACACTAAAAAACAAGTCCTGGGGAACAAGATAGTAATCAGGAAATGATACATATCTTTTTTTGCTTCGATATTACTGCTTAAAAGTCAATACGGGCAAAATACTTATAAACAATACACAGTCTCCTTCCCTTGTGAATGTCAG
>JAFGPE010000074.1 GCA_016926055.1 Candidatus Woesearchaeota archaeon
CTGACTTCTAAAGCCATTCTGCTAATTTAGAAAGGTATGATAAGGTATGATAATGTAAAAGTATATAAATAAGCTATCATACCTTGTATGATATCAAGCAACAGTCGAGGTGATTTCAATGATAGGTGAGAAAAAGAGGATTGAAACCTTGTTTAGGATGTATAATCTTGATTCAGAGCTTTATTCTTATTTTAAAGACGATATGAATGCAGTGGAACAGCTGATGCTGAGGCAGGAGTTCGAATAAAAGATGGTGATGAAAACGCTACACGACGAGAACGAGACAATAGATAAGCTAAGGATAGATGACAACATAAAATCAGGATTATTTCCTCATCTGCAGGAAGATGTTGAGCTGACTGAGCATTTGTTCGAGAAGCTGGATGAAAAGTAAATAATTAAAAGCAGAACAGTTTCTCTAGCTTCATGGAAAAGATAAAAGTCATAGTGAAGCCCAATTCAGGAAAGAATGAGATTTCTTATGATGAGGAAAGAAAGGCATATGTTGTGAGAATAAAAGCTTCTCCTCATGACGGAAAAGCGAACATTGAATTATTAAAATTTCTTCATAAGCATTTCAAGAAAAGAGCTGAGATTATAACGGGAGCGACGAGCAGGGAGAAGATAATAGGGTTTCAATAGGGAGCTTTTGCTTTCTCGCCATACTTTACCCTGTATTTATCCTCATCAAAATCGCCAAGCATCCAGCTTGTAAGGACTCTTGTCTCATATTCGTCATTTGTGTGAATGCTTTCATGCAGGTCAACCATCTCCTTCTTTTCCCCAATCAGGTCATCCCTCAATACCTGGTAGCGCCAGCCCAGAATGGTGTATCCAAGGACGCCCGGCATGAATGCCTTTGGCTGAACTTCCAGACGCTTGCTCTCTGCAAATCGGGTTGTGTCTTTCCTGGATTCCTGCATCAGAACAAAATAAGGCGTAAGGTATGATTTGCTTTGAGAGGGAATAATGACTTTTGCTTCCTTTGGCAGGGAATATGAATATGTTACGTTAATCTCTTTGATTTTCTTTTTGATATATTCTTTCATCTCCTCTTTTTTCTTTACTTTTTGCATGGTCAGCTCTATCTCCTCTGACCAATTGCTTTCCTCCCTTTTTTGTGTTATGAACTCCATTAGAAAAAGTAATCTTGACTGTTTTATAATGGTTATGCTTTTCAATGAGCATAGGCTTTTTGCCCGCTTGCTGCTTCTTTCTTGCCCAAGCCAAGCTTCGCAATGAGGCTTTTCCGGTTGAAATAAGTAGTATATGCTTCCTTGTTAGCAGCCTGAATATGTTCAGGACCCTCATAACTCAGCTTCGAATAGCTTTCAAAATGGTTCCTGAAAGCCTTTGTTCCATCGTGATTGGGCTTATGAAATGTCACTATCACTTTGTCATCCAGCCCATTCACCGTGGCAATCTTCTTCTCCTTTTCTTCATCTATTTTGTAGTGGACATGAAATCCCTGCTCTCCTGCAGGCTCTACCCTGTATTTCGAGCCAGGGGAAGAAAGAATTTTCTGGAAGCCGGCAAGATAATTAGGAGGTGCCTGGACAAGAACCTGCATTTTGCTTCTTCTTAAGAGAGGCCTTTGAACTGCCAAAACTGCCGCTTTTGCCTGTTTACTCTCAGCCATGCTGCTTGAAATATTCCTTCAACTATTAATAGTTTTTGATTAATGGTCTTTCTTTGTCAAGCCCAGGTCTTTTCTTGTCTTAGTAACTGGGCCGTCCTAACAAAAGTTATTCAATAGAGCAGTTATCCATTTTCACATGCAAGCGGAGAGTTTAGTTGGTAAACCTGTAGATAACTGGTTTGTACAGTTGGAGAGTTCCGAGGCCGGTTTGACTGAAGAACAAGTCCGGAGCAAACTTGCCAAGTATGGCTCTAATGAGTTGCACGTCCATAAGTCAAAGAACCCGGTTATCCTGCTCTTGAAAGAGTTCATGGAGCTGTTTCCCCTACTTCTACTTGGCGCCGCAGTATTATCATTCTTTGCAGATGCAAAAAGCCCCGGCGAGGGATATAACCTGATAGCGTATGCCCTTCTCGGCGTAGTTGTCCTGAACGCTTTGGTGTCTTTCATCCAGAAATTCAAGACAGAGCGAATCATGATGTCTTTCCTGGAATACATTCCCGAGAAAACAACTGTAGAGAGAAACGGGCAGAAGATGGTAATCGATGCCAAAGATATTGTGCCAGGCGATATTGTTTTTTTTGCTGTAGGAGATAAGCTCCCCTCAGACTTGATAATCCTCAAATCATCTGAGGTGCTCGCGGATGAGAGTATCTTGACAGGAGAATCAGAGCCTGTATCGAAGATTGAGTTTGCTAATGTAAATCATGAAGCCATCAAGAGCGGAATCCTTTATTCCGGTTCATCCATCCTCAAGGGAGATGGTAAGGGAATCGTAATCAACACAGGAAAGAGAACAGCCTTCGGCAGAATTCAGCACCTAGCAGAAGGAGTAAAGGAAGAACTTACGCCTATACGGCTGCAGCTAAAGGATTTTGTGAAGAAGATAACATTCCTCGCTTTGGCGATAGGCATCGTGTTCTTTGTAATCGGTTTCTTCTTGGAGAATTCTTTCTGGACCAATCTGATATTTGCCATAGGCATCATTGTGGCAAATGTCCCTGAAGGCTTGTTGCCAACAGTAACTCTGGCATTAACTCAAGCATCACAAAAGATGGCAAGGAGAAATGCGATAGTTAAGGATATACTTTCAGTGGAAACCCTTGGGAGCACAACAGTAATCTGCACTGACAAGACAGGAACCTTGACCCAGAACAAGCTCACAGTCAGAAAGGCATTCTTGAACATGAAGGAACATTCTACCGACGATATCCCTGGCTTGCAGAATAATGCTGCTTCGAGACCGTTTCTAGAGGTATGCAGGCTATGCACATCGGCCAATTCAGTGTTGGATAAAGGCACATACAAGTATGTCGGCGACCCAACAGAAGTAGCCATATTGGAGTTTGCAAACAAGGTAGGGAACATCGATCATCACAGCTTTACAGGGCTTAAGGAAAAGGCATTCTCTTCATCAGACAAGTATATGAGCATCTGCTATAGAACTGAAGGCGGCACACGATACACCTTATTCAAAGGAGCTACTGAAGTTATCCTGAATATGTGCAGTCAAATACATCTTAACGGAGATGTTGTTAATCTAGATGCTGAAACCAGAAAAAGACTAACAACTGTCCATGAGGGATACGAGAATAACGGTTTGAGGGTTTTAGGATTAGCTTACCTTTCAACAGATGACGAAGGAGAGGTATGGGAAACAGAGCAGAAACACAACCTTGTGTTTGTTGGTTTTATAGGGATGATAGACCCCCCGAGGCCAGAGGTCAAGGAAGCGGTAGACAAATGTAAGCGGGCAGGAATCAAGATTATTGTCATTAGTGGAGATAAGGCTGAGACAGTAACAGCAATAGCTAAGGAACTTGACATTGTTGATAAGCCAGTTGTAGTTTCAGGCAAAGAACTAAAAGAGATGACTGAAGATAAGCTGAATAAAACCCTTCAAAATAAGGAGATAATCTTTGCGAGGACCGCTCCTGAACAAAAGCTCAGGGTGGTAAGTGCATTGAAGGAGATGGGAGAAGTGGTTGCTGTAACTGGGGACGGGGTTAATGATGCCCCAGCACTCAAGAAGGCAGATATTGGTGTCGCTATGGGGGGTTCAGGGACAGATGTGGCAAAAGAGGCAAGCAACATCATCCTGCTTGATGACAATTTTGCCACCATAGTAGCTGCAGTCGAGGAAGGCAGAGCTGTTTTTGACAATATCAAGAAGTTCATAACATATATCCTAACATCCAACATACCAGAGATACTTCCATTCCTGGCCTTTGTGGTGTTCTCTATCCCTCTGCCTATGACAGTTATCCAGATTCTTTCTATCGACCTTATTACAGACATTCTGCCTGCCATTGGCCTAGGAAATGAGCCTCCTGAAAACGATGTGATGAACAGACATCCAAGGAAATCATCTGATAAGTTGGTAACCTGGAAGATGTTCCTGAGGAGCTACGCATTCATCGGTCCATTGGAAGCGTTGTTTTCCTTCATACTATTCTTTATGATACTGCACGGAGGTGGCTGGCATCCGGGCGTTGAGCCAGAACCTGTTCTGTACATGACTGCAACAGGAGCTTTTCTGGTGGCAATCATCTTCTCTCAGATAGGAAATGTTTTTGCGATGAGAACCCAAAGGGAATCAGCGTTAAGGAAGTTCGCTGTTAGAAACAACTGGATATTTTTGGGAATACTTTTTGAGCTAGCCTTTGCTGTTGCAATTATCAACATCCCTTACCTTCACGGGTTCTTCAGCACAGGAGCGCTTCCATTAAGGATATGGGGTTTAATGTTGATATTCCCGGCAGTCCTGTTATTTGTTGAGGAGTTAAGGAAGTTGCTTGTAAGGAGAGGAGCAGCTTTCTTGGAATTATGAGCGCCGCGGGTGAGATTTGAACCCACAAGACCTGAAGGACAGTGGATTTAAGAAAGACTCATCTTTAGTAGAAGGTGACCACAAAAATCGAAAAATATAAAAATGTGGTCACCTTATTTATTGGTATGTTTGTCGAGAGAAGAAAGCACGGTAAACGAATCAAGTATTATTTAGTGCATTCATACAGGAATGAGAATAACTTAACACAGAAAATAAGAAGGTATCTTGGATCAGATCTTTCGGAAAAGGAATTAAGTAAATTGAAAAGAAGGGCTGAAGAACTCATAAGAGATCAAATCGAGGCTTTAAAAACAGATATATTTGAGTTTTCTTTATCAGATACTGAGATTAAGAGACTAAACAGATTCAACATAGATATAATTCATCTAGACAATAAGGACTGGCAAATATTCACAGAAACCTTTGTATATAATACAAATGCAATAGAAGGATCAACTGTGCTAGAAAACGAAATTCATGATATTATTAAAAAGAAAAAAACAGAAGTTCCGGAAGAGATTGAAACAAAAGGTGTGGCAAAAGCGATTGAATATATAAGAAAAACAAAACAAGA
>JAFGPE010000075.1 GCA_016926055.1 Candidatus Woesearchaeota archaeon
AATCAAATCTCTTAATTCTTGCAGATATTCGTTTTTTTGCATCAACAGGAGGACAACCGTTTCATAGATGTGTAGTATGTCGTTTATATTGAATTCTTCCTCAATTTTACTCTCTGATGTGAAATTTGCAATGCTTATTGCGTAGATTGACTTAAAGAAAAGAGATTTTTCCACATCAGGAGGCAGATAGTTTATATGAACCTTCCCATCTCGGTAATCTTCTTTATTATATTTTGAGATTACAAATACGTCAACATCATTATACTTCTCGCTAAATAAAAAAGAGCCCGTTATGAGCATTTTCATATTCTTGTGTTTTCTGGAGTATTTACTTAAAATAGCAATCGCCTTCTTTAGCCTATCTCCCCTGATAAAATGTTTTCCGTTAATCATCGTGCTTATTCCGAATAATTCAATCATTCCCATCAGTTTCTTTTTTATGAAATGGTTATAGTAATATCTTTCATTCTCCGAAAACATTTTACCTTGCATCCTCTTTCGTAAAATGTTGAAATAATTTTCACTAAATACATATGGAACTAGATAATTCCTTGCATTCTCCAAATTTTCGAGAGTTATATGATTTTCTAATTTTTCCATATGGTATATTTAAATATACCTAATATTATTTAAAGTTTTCGGTTTTCCAGAAATCAGCTCCGCGGTGGAAGTTCTCAAAAAAATCCTTCGCAACAATCAGACTAATCCTTCTCTTGCTGCCACTGGCATTCCTGTTCCCCAGATGTTGTCAGTGGAGATTTGAGTTAGGCGATTGTTTTGGGAGTCATAACAAGAATTTCGTTCTGAAGAACGGAGTTAGACTTAACGAAATTTCCGATAAAAGTTATGCTGGTCGCTTCAGCTCCCTAAAGTATTCTATCGTCTTCTTTAGTCCTTCCGCCAGCTCAACCTTTGGCTGCCAGCCCAGCTTTTCCTTTGCCAGGCTTATATCAGGCTTCCTGCACTTTGGGTCATCCTGGGGAAGCTCCTTGAAAACGAGCTTTGATTTAGAGCCAGCTAGCTTAATTACGCTGTCAGCCAGCTCCAGCATTGTGAATTCATTCGGATTTCCAAGATTAACGGGCCCTGTAAAATTCTCCTTATTCATGGCCCTGATGAAACCATCTATCATGTCAGAAACATAGCAGAAGCTTCTTGTCTGCATACCATCACCATATATTGTTATGTCCTTGTTCTCAATGGCCTGGGTAACAAAGTTCGAAACTACTCTGCCGTCATCCTTTGCCATTCTTGAGCCATATGTGTTGAAAATTCTAACCACCCTTATATCGACTTTGTGCTGGCGGTAATAATCAAAAAACAGCGTCTCGGCGCATCTCTTGCCCTCGTCGTAGCAAGAACGTATCCCTGTTGAATTTACATTTCCCCAGTAGCTTTCCTTCTGGGGATGCTCCTTCGGGTCACCATAAACTTCAGAAGTTGAGGCCTGAAGAATCCTTGCATTGTGTCTTTTCGCCAGCCCGAGTACATTTATCGAGCCAAGAACATTTGTTTTGATTGTCCGTATGGCATTGAACTGATAATGAATCGGCGAGGCAGGGCATGCAAGATTGTATATCTGGTCGAGCTTCATATCATCTATGAAAAGCGGCTCAATGATGTCATGTTCAATTAAAGTAAAATTCGGATGGCCCAGAAGGTGCTTGATATTTTCCTTCTTTCCTGTGAAGAAATTGTCCACACAGATTACTTGATTGTCCTTTATCAGAGCATCGCACAAATGGCTGCCAAGAAACCCTGCACCTCCGGTCACAAGCACTTTCATTGTTTGCCACCTGCAAAAACAGCAGCTCTTCCAACGCTAACATAGTTGAAGCCGAGTTTTTTCATCTCCTCAAGTTCATAGACGTTTCTTCCGTCGACAATATTCGGCTTTTTCAAAAGGGTTTTTACTGCATTCAAGTCCAGGTGCCTGAACTCGTCCCATTCCGTCATTATTACCAGTGCATCCGCATTCTTTATTGTCTCGTAGGGATTGCTTCTGTAGTCCATGTTCTTCAATATGAGCTCGGCCTTTTCCCTTGCAACAGGGTCAAAAGCAACTATTTTTGCTCCTAGCTTCTGAAGCTCGTTTATTATGACGATTGCAGGTGCCTCCCTCATATCATCTGTCTTTGGTTTGAAGGCAAGACCCCAAACAGCAATTATTTTTCCATTCAGATCACCGTCAAAAAGTGCCGTTATTTTTGGAACAAGGGATTTTTTCTGTCTCTCGTTTACCCTTTCAACTGCATCCACTATGTCAGAACTGCATCCGTGCTCCTTCAGCGTCTGGACAAGCGCGTTCACATCCTTTGGAAAACAGCTTCCCCCGTATCCGACTCCTGCCTGCAGAAACCTCGGGCCTATTCTCGAGTCAAGACCCATGCCTTTTGCAACCATCTTGACATCTGCCCCGGTCTTCTCACAGAGATGGGATAATTCGTTCATGAAGCTTATCCTTGTCGCAAGCATTGCATTGCTTGCATACTTGATTAGTTCTGCAGTCTTTATGTCTGTGAAAAGTATCGGCTTTCCTGTCCTCTCTATGCCCTTGTATATTGCATACATTATCTCCTTTGCCCGTTCAGACTCCAGACCGACTACTATTCTGTCAGGATTCGTGAAATCCTTGATTGCCTCGCCCTCACGCAGAAATTCAGGGTTTGAAACAACATCAAAGGGCATGGGTTTCGGCTGGCTCTTCTTAATAATCGCCTTCACCTTTTCAGCAGTGCCAACAGGAACAGTGCTCTTGTCAACCACAACTACATAGTCCTTCATGTATTTTCCGACACTCTCTGCCACTTGAAATACATACTTCAAATCGGCCCTATGGTCCTTATCAGGGGGTGTACCTACCGCGCTAAAAACAACCTGGCTACTCTCAATTGCTGTCTTCGCGTCGGTTGTAAACTTAAGTCTGCCCTCCTTTGTATTTATATCCACGAGGTCCCTTAAACCAGGCTCAAAGATTGGCAGTATGCCCTTGTTCAGATCGGATATCTTTTTCTCGTCAACATCAACGCAAAAAACATCATTTCCTAGATTCGCAAGACAGGTTCCTGCCACTAATCCGACATACCCTGTCCCCATAACTGTTATCTTCATAAAAAACACCTCAGCTTTGTCATTTACATTATTGTAAAACACAAAACATATAAATATCTTACCTTTATCCTACTTCATCCTACTGATATGAAAGAGAAAATCTCAATAACCATCGAGGAAAAAACGCTTGAGAAGATTGATTCTGTAGTCGACCTTATATTTATCAGGAACAGGAGCCAGGCCATAGAGCATCTTATCAACATGGCTCTCGGCGAGAACAGGACAGCGGTGATTCTTGCAGGAGGCAAGGAAGAGGATAGTCTAATGGAGAAGGATGTTTACAGGACGACGGCCTTTGTTAAAGGAAAAAGCATAGTTGAGAGGGCTGTCCGAGTCTTGAGGGAGAATGGATTTAAGACAATCTATATTGTGGCCAGGCACAAAATCCTAACAAAGATTTTCGAGATACTTAGAGACGGAAGCTCTTTTGGCGTAAAGATTAACTATGTGGAAGAAACTGAATCAAAAGGGACAGCAGATACATTAAAGCTTCTAAAGGGGAGAGTTAATTCTCCCTTTCTCGTGGTTTTCGGGGACCTCGTTTTCGACAGGATTAACATTGAAGAACTTTGGAAAAGCCACCTTAAAAGCAATTCTATAGCAACATTGCTTCTCACCACATCGCCTGTGCCGTCGGAAAAAGGAACCGTCAAGATGGAAGGCAACAAGATACTTGAGTTTGTCCAGAAGCCAAAACAATCAGACATCTACCTCGTTTTCTCTCCGATATTTGTTGCTGAACCAGATATATTGAACTATGAGGGTTCAAGCCTTGAAAAGGATTCCTTTCCGGAATTATCAAAAAGGGGTCTTCTCACAGGCCACTTGAGTTCTGAAAAGGAAATCCATATTCACAGAAAAGAGGATCTTAAGAAGATACAATGAAAACAGAAAAGCTTCTCTTTGGAACAGCAGGAGTGCCCTTGTCTGCAGATGACAGGAGCAGCGAGAATGGCGTAAAAAGAGTAAGGGAGCTTAACCTCGAGTGCATGGAGCTCGAGTTTGTCCGCGGAGTGAGGATGAGCACGGAGATTGCTGAAAAGGTTGGAAAAGCTGCAAGGGATAATAAGATTCTGCTCACTGCCCATGGCCCTTATTTTATAAACCTCAACTCAAATGAAGTGGAGATTGTTGAAGCTTCCATCAAAAGAATTCTTGACACTGCAAGAGTTGCAAGCCTCTGCAGAGGATACAGCATAACATTTCATGCAGGGTATTATCTCAAGATGGAAAAGGATACTGTCTACAACAACATAAAAAAGGAACTGGAAAGAATAGTTAAAACGCTGAAAAGTGAAGGAATAAAAGTCTGGATAAGGCCGGAAACAACAGGAAAGGAAACCCAGTTTGGAAGCCTCGCCGAGATTATAAAACTTAGCAGGGATATTGAGAATGTTCTTCCCTGCGTTGATTTCGCCCACATCCACGCAAGAACAGCAGGAAGATTTAACACACAGGAAGAGATAAAAAGCATTCTTTCTGATATTGAGAAAGGCCTTGGCAGGGAAGCCCTTGACAATATGCATATACACATGGCAGGGATAGAATACACTGCAAAAGGCGAGAGGAATCACGTCAACCTTGAAGAATCAGATTTGAATTACAAGGAGATTCTCAAGCAGCTAAAGGAGTTCAAATGCAAAGGCGCTCTAATCAGCGAGAGCCCGAATATCGAGGGAGATGCCTTGCTGATGAAGAAAGAGTATGAAAGGATTTAGTTACTATTCTCACGTAACAATTAGAGTAAGAAATATAAATAAGGGCAGGTTCTTTGATTTTTCAGGGGGCAATTATGGCAATTGGACTGGATGATATATTCGCGAGAACTGATACAGAAAAACAGATTGTTAAAACTTGTCTTAGAATAGAAAGAAACTCAAAAAATAAAGAAGACTTAGTACATCGATCTATTCAAGGAGCCATCGATATTCTAACTAAACCAGTATCAGAAACAATTAAGGAAGAGTCTTTGAGAGATATTGTTCTTGCAGGCGACATAGGAGCTACTAATTCCGGGCTGGGCCTTTATGGAAAGAATGAAAAAAATGGAATAGTTACGCTCTATGAAGGAAGGTATCGTTCAAAAGAACTCTACAAAGGTGAAGCACAAAAAGGAGATTTTGCTCCAGTCATCGATCATTTCCTGAAAAAAGCTGGAATCGCCACAGGCCAGATTGAAAAAGCAGTTCTTGCAGCTGCAGGACCTTTAATTGAGGGTAAAGTTCAAATGACAAAAGCAAACTTCTACGTTGACCCTTCTACAACAGGAGTCGATGACACTCAACTATTAAATGATTTTGAAGCAATCGCCGGTGTCCTCAAAATGCATTATGAGAATAACGCTGTATTGGAAATGACAATGCTCGAACACAGCACTGGCGAATATGCAGATGATATATCGAAAAGGAAAAAAGGCGATGTCGGGGTGATTGGTGCTGGTTCAGGCCTTGGTGTCTCAACATTAATATACGATGAAGCTACCAGGACATATAAAGTCAAGGCATCAGAAGGCGGTCACTCGACTCTTGCCATAGATGTTAGCGATGAAGAAGACATCAAGATAGCAAAATGGCTCATGAGATATGAACGTGGTGAAGAAGAAAAGCCTGGAACTTTTAATCCGCGAGATGAAAGTGCGTTATGTGGAGATGGAATTGTTCACGTTCTTGAATATTTCATTGAGAAGGGGAGCCCTGGAGTAAACAGAAAGCAGGTTAAACTATATAAGAATGAGATTAACAAGTTCAAAGAGGCTGAGGACCAGGCAGCATATATCGCAAAAATGGCTAAACAGCATCCAGATTCTATCTTCGCCAATACAATGAATTACTTCTATAAGCATCTTGGAATGGCGGTAAGAAACCTGTTCATCCATGAACTTGCAGAAGGTGGAGTCGTTATAGCTGGCGGAATCCTACCGAAAAATCTCTTTGATGGAAAAATTGTTCCCAGGAACTTCAACAAGAATGTCCAAAGAAGAATAATGGAAGCTGTTGATAATTCAGCTGCAACACACAATCCCCTGATAAGAAAAGCTCCAATATACGTTCTAACTGATGAAAAAGCAGGGCTTAAAGGCGCGATGTACAAGGCATTTGGAGAATATTAGAGCTTCTCAAACGTCGACATGCAATGCTCGCAGGGCTGCTTGTTCCAGGAGCAGACATTTATGCAGCAGCCAAGATGGACAAACCCTCCGTGGTGCCTGCATAGAACAAGAGAATCAGGACTCTGATGAAAATTCCCTGTGCACATTTTGCAGCGAACTGGCATTTTTTAAACCTCCTTTTATAGTACTTCAATAAGAAATCATTTAAATATTTTACGAAATCAGCTTATATACCCTTGCAAAATCATCTGCATAGAACTGGGCAAAGCTTTTCAGGTTCTTTTGCTCCAACAACCTGCCAAGCACAGTCATCTCTGTGTTTATCTTTTTATCGGCATCGAGGCTAAGCAACATCTCGCCCATCTTATCCTTTTCAAAAGCTGTTATCAATACGTATTCTGTGTTGTGCTTTTTCATAAAATCGCCAAGCTCTTTTTCATCATAGGAGATGAGTGCCTTTGAGAAGTCAGCCATCAACTCTGCATCGGCATAATTGTCCTCGGAGCTAAAATAAGAAGAAACCCTTCCATTCTTCCTGTATATTTCATTGTATATCTTTTCAGAAGGTGCATAAAAGACCGCTTCCCTCCCTGAGATGCCTTCTATCAGGTGGCCGTAATCCCACCATGCAAGAATCTTCTCGTCTTTTGGAGTGTTGTTTGTCAACCAGTATACTGCATTAAGAACCAATTGATCAACGTATTCATGATAATGCTTCCCTCTCGAATCATAGTCAACCATGTAGTAGTATGACTGTTCCCCATTAACCATGGGCCCTTTGTAAATCTGCAGCTTTCCAATCTCTGTGGCGTATTCCTGGTGGACCTGATTATTCGCATAATCAAAGTTTTTTTGCTGCTCAGACTCGAGCCTCGCAAAACAATCGTCCTTTTTTCCTGCTGAAGCAATGTTCCTGCAGTAAGCTGAATCTGTTTTTACGACAGCAAGGCAGAAATTCTTGTCATCATCCTTCGCATTGCCACACAAATCCTCCCTGCCCCATTTCATTCCGAAATTAAGGTAGCAGTTTGATGAAAGTATCTCATCGTCGAATAATCTGCAGATCTCTCCATCTGAGTACTTCCTGATGTTTATTGCCTCTGAAGCCTTTATTGAAATGCACGCATCCTTCTCTTCACCAATTAGCTTGGTGCATTCACCGAAGTTTATTTTGTCAGAGCAGCCGCTAAGAAAGAACAGTACGACTACCAAGATGATGATTTTTTTCATATCTTTATCAATTTATATTTTGTTTCTCCCAACCCTATTTCTTCACCGTGGGTGAGCTGGATTGTCGAGTCAAAGCCGTGAATATCCTTGAATTTATCCTGTGATTCCTTGTTCTTCAATCTTGTGTTCTCCAGGCCAAGCTCCCTGTTTACCAGGTCAAGGCTTGCCTGGTCAATGGCAACGGGGTCCAATCCTGCAAGTATCCCTATGTCAGGAACAATTGCCTTGTCGCTCTTTGGAAAACAATCGCAGTCAGGAGTTATGTTCAGCAGCACATTTATGTACCCTATTCTTCTTTTATGCGCCACGGCATAGCAGTATTCCGCCATCTTCTTTTGCATGTCAACATGACTTGAATCCCATCTCATCCCTATCGCTCCTGTCGGGCATGCTGCAACACACTCTTCGCAGCCAACGCATTTGTCTTTGTCTATGTTTGCTTTCGGATTGTAGGAGATTGCATCCGCCGGGCACACACTCCCGCATTTCCTGCAGACAACACAGTTCTTTGCATCAACATCCGGCTTTGTGGAAGAGTGCTGCTGCTGTTTTCCTGCACGAGAAGCAGAACCCATTCCGATATTCTTTATCGCACCGCCAAAACCTGAGACCATGTGACCCTTGAAGTGGCTCAATGCAATAATTGAGTCTGCTTTCATTATATCGGGGCCTATCTTTGCAGTCTTTACCAGCGGAAGATTAATCTCAACATCCTCTGAAACTGTGCCCTGAATGCCGTCAGCAATAATCAGCGGAGCATTGACAGTTGCATAGGAAAATCCGTTCATCAGCGCTGTCTCAAGATGGTCAACAGTGTTGTGTCTTTTGTGCTTGTACAATGTGTTGCAGTCGACTAAGAATGGCTTTGCCCCTTCATTTCTCACACAATCCACGACCCTTCGTGCAAATATCGGCCTGATAAAAGCAGTATTCCCTCTCTCGCCGAAAGTCATTTTGATTGCTGTAAAATCATTCTTCTTGACAACACCCTTCAGGGCCTTACTGTACAACCTTTCCAAATCATCAAGAAGTGAATTGTCTGTCCTTGCCGGAACAAAATAAATGTCTGCCATGAAAGAACAAAATAAGGAAGTGGTTTATAAATATTATTAAAAAAATGGCTAATATGAAACCCTCAATTTGAGGAGTATGATGCGAAGCATCATTACTCCTGTTCTGATGCACCTGTCGATGTTGTACGCGAT
>JAFGPE010000076.1 GCA_016926055.1 Candidatus Woesearchaeota archaeon
ACCATCAGAACCCAAAGGGCAGAGATGTTTTGTAGGCTAATCGCCTACAACATTGGCATTAAGACATACTTTTTCTACTAAGCCTATGCTATAGTTTTAGCAGCATATCTTAGGAAGCGAGGCTGCCTTGCCAGCAGCTTGACCATGAGTGCCACAGGATTTTCTCTTGTGGTGTTTTCAAGAGCTTCCCTGACTGATTTGTCTTTGCAATATTCAACGAGGATATTATAATCCTTGTCTGTAAGATTATTAAGTGTTCTTCTCATCATCAGATGAAGAAGAAGGTCTTTTTTTATTCCAACAGTTCTTAGTTCATAGTTACCATTATTAATGAGGACATCCTTCAATACCACTGCAGCTTTTATTCCCGGAATTATACCGCCCCCCGTTGTCGCCTTGACCTGAAGAGCTGCGTCGCCAAGAAGGAATATGTTATTTCCATGGATTTTCTGTTTGGCGGAGTAGACTGGAATTAAGCCAGAATGTCTTTCGATTATTTCTTCGTAGCCAGCGCTTTTAAGAAAATTATTAAAATATTTTTTTGGATTTCCGGCTGTTGCTAACCCTGTTCTTGCAATGCTCTTGCTCTCGGGAACAATCCAGCCGAAGAATCCCGGAAAGCTTTTTCCAAGGAAAACCTGATATGTGTCTTTCCTGAAATTCCCTTTGACTATTGCCTGCATCCCAGTGTAGAATTTCCTTTTTCCATAGATGCCCGCGATTTTTGCAACCCTGCTTACAGGACCATCTGCACCAACAAGAATATCTGTTTTTATTTTCTTGATTTTGTTATTATTTTTAATCGTTATATGGTTATTACTATAATCAACAAACCTGTGGTTCAGCAATCCTTTTGCCCCCGCCCTTTCTGCCTTTTCGAATAAGAATTTATCAAGCAATGCCCTGTCAACAACTAGTTCAGGGCTTTTTAATTTTAGCTGAAAGGAATTGTTATTTGGTGCGAAAACTTCTATCTTTTTTATCCTGTTTACTATTACATTATCCGGAATCCTGGTCATCTTGTTTATATCTGATGTCAGCAGACCCGTACATTGCACAGGCTTTCCGACTTCACTGTGCTCTTCGACTATTGTTACCTTCTTGCCTTCTTTTGCAAGCAGGTATGCAAGATGACTTCCTGCAGGACCTGCCCCTATTATAGTAATCATATGCGGCAGAGTTGCTTTTGATTATTTATATCTTGTTAAATGAATTCATAGCTACTTCTCAGTAGTCAAAAACAAAAGCTTTAAATAATAGTTGTTACTTACTGATGATAAATTCACTTTCGTAACCAATCTATGACGAAAACTAGGGGTGCAAAACATCATGGTAAAATGGACTAATTTTAAAAATAATTTAACAAAAAGGGCATTGTTGGCAGCCGAGTTGGTTAGTCTAGGGTTGGGTGCTAATGCATTGGCTAGTCATTCTGTTCCAGCTAAAGTTGATGGCGTTGTACAGTATGATAGATTACCAACAAAAGAAGATTTAGAAAAGATACTCCAGGGAAACTTTGACATTCATAATCCTGCGATGAGAATCTTTAACGAAACAGCCATTCAGAAATCTCTTAATAATCTTGTTTTTAATGGAATGGGAACAGATGCAAATGTAGTGTATGCAGCATACCGTGAGAAAGATAGCAAGGATAGACCTCTTTCACCATATTCTTCTGATTTTACCAAACCGGGCGTTACTAAAAGACCGATTCATAACACAACACAGTTTGAAGATTTACGCACTTCTTTGCAGGGCAAGGACAACAAACCAGTGTATGCTGTTGATGAATGGAAGGAGATAATCCAGGAATTCTGTGAAAGAGAATATGGAGTTAGTCTTCAAAAAGATGAAATAATTTATCATCAGGGTTATCGTGCTCCTCAGCGTAACGGCACACCAACTTGGGTTCCAGGAGATTTCACAGTAAAGGGTGGAAAAGCTCAAGAATTGTTGAAGAACAAGAAAGGATTTCCAGAGTCTCCTGTTTCAGAATCAACAGTTTACGGAGGAGAATATCACATAAAGATACTTGAAAATACTGAAGTAAGGCTGCCTGCAAAACAACTTGGTTATGGAAATCTGCCAGGAGATATGCCTCCAGATGCACCAGAAGCACCCAATGCCCCACCCATGTTTTCTGGAGAAAAGATAGTCGTACAGGAGGGGCAGCCAATACCAAAGGAAACTCATTATGTTCAGGTTCAAGACCCTGACATCAAAGACCTTGATAACCTTGGAATAAAACTTACTGGAGTTGTCAAGAATGGTCATGAAGATCAAAGCACGGAAAGTTTAAGTGATGTTCTTCGTGTCAAATATTCGAATCACTTTGTAGGAAAGGGAGCCGGTGGAAGGAAGTATGCAGTTGTTCAGTATGAGATAACGTCATTTGATAACAAGGTGCCGATTGGCTCAGCAGGAACATATGATTTGGAGTTTTTAGTAAAGGATGGAAATAAGGGACACGAAAGAAAAGCAGTTGTTCGCTTAGACGTTACGCCTGCTCCTGTTGTTGAAAAGCCAAAGGAGCCAGTTGTCAAGGGCGATGTTATGGTGTATGGAGGCAGACTAACCCCGCAAGGAGATGTTACAGACGTTTCAGGTTCAAATGGAGGTGGAATAGATGCTTCATTGGAACTTGCAGGAAGACACAATCTTAACGCTGGAGCAACATTCTTCAACGGTTCACAAGAAAAAACAAGCATGTATGGCATAGGCGATTTCCAGATATTTCCTGTAACTAAACATCATAAGGGCGGCTTTAGGTTAGGGATGACTGCAGGCGGCGCTTCAAATGTTATACCGTCAAAGTTATACAATCCAGAAAAAGATGTTGCAGCTGCCAAAGAGACCGTTGCAAACATTGGCATTGGTCCAGTTGTTGGCTACAACGGTATTGACCTAGCGTTTATGCTTGCAAAGCTGAACCATTATTCTAATCTACCCGGCGCATCAACAGCAAAACCTACCGGAATAACCAATTCAGTCTTAACATACCACAATGGAAAATGGACTGTTGGGGCAGGAGCCCACACAAGGGGAGCTAACACTATCCTTGAGGATGGAAAAAACTTTCAAATATATGCCGGACTTGGTATTTCGCCAGAGCTTATAAGAAATATGTCTACCAAGGGAACTTTTGGCATAAAGAATTATCACGGCCTCAATGTGCAGAACGGAGCAGTTGCCGGATTTAGAAACGATCACGAACCGCAAAGACTGGACGTTTATGGAAACGGAAGCAGAGGTTCTGACAGAAATACCTTCTTTGCAGGAGGAGGAGCCCATGGATGGAGCGGTTTCGTAGTATATGCTGTAAACAAACAGGGAAACGTAGTCCAGGCACCTTTTGTAGTTGATGATGAAGGAAAAACACTAGTGGATACCCAAGGAGGAAACGTGCTTAAGTTCGAAAGGACTAGTGACGTGATGGCAGGCATTACTAAATATATTGGCTTAGGCAAAAATACTCAAATCTATGTCGGAGTAATGGGTGGAAAAGACAAAGATGCCAAGACCGCCTTGGGAACTCTCGGAATTAACTTTTAGAGGATGTAAAAATGAAAACAAAGATACTCTTCGGTTTGGTTTTGTCAATGCTGCTTGTTATTTCAACAGCAACGGCAATGACAGCTCTTGTTGAAACAGACCACACAAACCCTGCTTCAGATAGCAAAAGAACATTTTATGTTGGACAACCATTCACTGTAACAGGATTTGCTGCAGGAGCAGAAGGGGTTGACAGGATTACTGTGAAGGAAAGCTACAATGATGGACCTCTTTCACTTATTATAAATCATGATTGCAAGGATATGACGAGCTGCTACACTTCAGGAAAATCGTTTGTCAAGAACCAGCCAGGTAAATACAAATACTATGAGCAGGCATATTTTAACGATGTTCAGGGAACAGTTGTTGTGGATTGGTTGACAGTATACATTGTAGAAAGACAGTCAGATTGCGGCAACACACAAAAAGAGGAAGGAGAAGACTGCGATTATGGCAAGAATGTTAATGGAGTAAAGCCTACAAATATCCCTTATGACCAGGACCAGCAATATTGCGGTGCAGACTGCAAATGGGCAACAGCCTATGGCCCTTATTGCGGAGATAATGCTGTTCAAACTCAATATGAGCAGTGCGAGCAGAACTCTGATTGTAATGCCGAGTGCATGGGCTCAATCTATTACCCAGGAAACAACTGTGTTAAATGCCAATGTGTTTCACAGGGAACAGATTGCGACTTAAAAGACGGCCATTATGCTACTGATGAATATAAGTGGGTAACTGATCCTTCAAATGAATGCAAGCAAAAGCAGCAGA
>JAFGPE010000077.1 GCA_016926055.1 Candidatus Woesearchaeota archaeon
ACTCGGTGGGACTTTATAAATCTTCTTCATTCAGAATCCTCTCTTGGTCTTGACATGCTGAAGCAGCTCCTTGCTTACCAGCGGCTTTCCATCCACAACAACATATCTGAAAGGAAGTATTATCTCCTCGCCTTCTTTTATTGGAATAACAAGGCTATCCTGGAATTGGATGTCTTTCAGCCTTTTTCCCTCAACAATCTGCTTTGCAGCATAGACAGCATTATCAGTAGGCATCTGCCTGTTTCCGAGATTCCTCAGGGGAATATTTAATCCTCCAAGCTCATTCATAGTCCTCTTTTGCGGCGGGTCATCTCCAAGAATGCCTCCAAGAATAAGATAATCAAATCCGTCATCTGTCGTTAATTCTTTCTTCGCCTCAGAGTCGAGAAGGCAACAGTTTTTAAAATTATTGATTATTTTTCCTATACTCTCTTTGTAAACAATTCCAATCTTTTCTAATTGGTATCTTTGCTTCTCTGTCTTAACACTGGTAAAGATTAGATTCTCTTTTCCAACAATCCTAGAAATGTGCCTGTATTCAATCAAACACCACCTGTAGATTCTCGGCTCTAGATGCTCAACAATGAATTTCATTGTCATATCTTTGTTTTGCTTCCTTGATTACTTTCAGGGCCCTGGCTTTATTCTTCCATCCCCTTATCTCGACCTTCTTCTCCTCAAGAGCCTTATAAACTGAAAAGAAGTGCTCTATCTCCTTTAGCAGATGCGGCGGAACATCCCTGAGCGAGGATATGTGGTTCCAAAGCGGGTCATTGACTGGGACGCAGAGTATTTTGTCATCCTCCCCCTTTTCATCCTCCATCTGGAACAGGCCAATGGGCTTTGCCTCGATTAAGCATCCTGGAAATGTAGGCTCCCAGACCAAAACAAGCGCATCCAAGGGGTCACCGTCAGAAGCGAGTGTGTTTGGTATAAAGCCGTAATCGCTTGGATAATGAACTGCCGAGAAAAGCATCCTGTCAAATCGTATGAGGTTTCTCATTTTGTCAAACTCGTACTTGTTCCTGCTTCCCTTCGGAATCTCGACCATAACCTCCATAACCATGTTTTTCATTCGAATCGCCTCTTAAACAAAATCTTAGAAATTATTTAAATAGTTATCTATTTCTGCCTTCCATTGACAATAACATCATGTCTTCTGACAAGAGTTTCAAGGGCTTTCATGTTTCCCTTGTTTCTCCTCCAGTACCATCTTAGAGGAATGTATGCAACAAGGCTCTGGAACAGCTCGATTGTTTTCTCATCAAGATCCTTGATGTTTTCAAACATCCTGTCATGGTTGTCAGATTCCTTGTATTTCCTGAAGCGGTTGTCTATAACGTCAATTATATCGGCAAGCCCATGGATAAGCGTTTTTGTCTTTCTCGTGTCAAATCTGTTGAAAAGGAAGAGAAAGCTTAGCTTATAGTCAAGCTGCTTAGTGTAGAAGTCGAAGTTTATCTGCTTCACATAGTAATCTGGCTTTTTCAAAACAGAACTTGAAGCGCCGTTCTTCCTCAACGCAAGAACAAATGACGTAATCTTCATTGAAATAAACGAATCCTTGCTTATCTTCTTCTGGACCGCATCTAGCTGTTCATCCTCGGACTTAATCTTTACGAACTTAACATAATCTGAAAACAATGAGTTGAAAGTCTTCCTGAATTTCGCAGACGCGCCCTTATATTCAAACAATGTCCTCATTAGGAAGAATTCCTTGTAGGATTCAGAGTCCTTTGCAACTTCGTCAAGGTCATAAAGGAGTGTTTTCAGCAAATCTAACTGGTTACTCCACCTTGTTTTCGACTGAAGAGCAAGATTCAAAAGAAAGATGCCAACTGAAATCATTATCGCGAGAACTGCCCTGTTAAAAGAGGTATTCCAGCTGTTTTTACTGTTAAACTCGGCAAGAATATTCGCAGCAAACGACTCGTACAGAGACTGCAAATCGCCAAGAATTTTAACTCTTTCATTCAGCAGCTCCAGTCGCGAGTTCAACTCGAGCAGATATGTGCCCGTCATGGCAGAATAATACTCCTCAAAATAATTCTCTTTGCTGTTCCTCACAGGAGCCTGCATGAGATATGCTCTGTTCTGAAGCATCCCGAGTCGTGTTATGTATTCTGAGATGTCATTGTAATTGAACTCATTCGCTGATATGAGCGTTCTTGCCTTTTCTTCGTCCCCTGACCGTCTTGCTCTGGATATCCCGTCGAGGTAGGCATATTTTTCCTTCACTGTGTTTGAAACGCTGCCTATTTCAGAGTCAAGCTCGTCCAGCACATAGGGGAACCCCTCTATCCCCTGCAGGTAATTTATATGCTGGACATATATCGGCTGTCCGGACTTGAGTGATACAAAGAATCTTGGCTCAGAAAAGACCATTATCGGCCTAGTGGAATGGTCATAGGTATCTTCCCTGTTGAAGACCATGCTGTCCATGTCAACAAGAATGATGTTGGAAAGCCAGTGATAGCTTCTCCTATCATGATGAAGATAATCCTTCCATAAGCTAGTTGTTGTTTCTTGTACAAGGTCATCTCCTGAGCAGTCTGCGTAAATGGAATCTGCTTCAAGATCACAAGATAGTTTATCTGTCTCAAGCCCGTATACGTTGAATATCCTGAGAAGCCCGTTATCATCCTGACCCAAAGCACAGTTCAATCCAAGTGAATCAGCAAGACCTTTCCTGATGGCACTTTTAATCCGGTCTGTCCCTAAAACAAATTCAGAGTACTTACCACCAAATTCCTCACTCAAAACTCTGCTCTCGGACTCTGCCTGAATCATGTACCAGCCATCTGATACCTCAACCCAGTATGTTGTATGGTTTGCAAACAGGATGAAGTTCACAACCTTGTCAGAGTTCCTCATCCATCCGTCTTTATAGCTAAGGCCGTTCAGGATCCTTAGCTTTCTCGAGAACGAATCGTTGAATACAGTAAACTGCCTTTCGTTAAAGGCTGGCGGTTCGACAACATCTCTATATGCATAGGAAAAAGAGCTCTCATTCTTGCAGATCAGTCTGTCTATCTCCGCCATTGCTACCCGGTATTCCTTTCCGAGAGCAGGGTTTGGAAATAGCAGAATGATGATTCCCATAATAAAAAGCAGCCTGTTATTCATCTTCCCCCCAGATATTACTCTACTGGCGAGTGGCACTTGGTTTATATATTTTGCGAAAATTTGTTTTGACTAACGAATAGTTAATTTCGAAAATATTTATATATCTGAATCAATTCGTCTTTTTTATGTCACTAAAATTAACGAAAAAATATTTAGCAACGTTTTGCCAGATGATGAATCCAAAATCAAGAGATGGAGAAAATCGGGAAGGTATTCACATTTTGGAGCCATTCTAAGTATTGGTGCAGCAATGGCACCTTTCATTTATAAGGTTGGCAGAGAATACCCTGTAATTACAAGCATCATAGGAGTGGTAACTGCATTTTGCATCTATCATAATTGGATACAGGGGTATAATGCATCATATGAGGCTCAAGCTGATTTCATAATTGGAGAAAGAAAATCTCAATAATTGAAAATATACAAGAAAATAAGAAATCATTGATTCTCTTTTGTTTCTTCATTCTTCTTTCCTTTCTTCTTTTTCTCAACAACGACCCTTGTGTTCTCGTCAACCCTGACTTCCTTTACCTTCTTGTAGAGGCTGTCTTTCTTCTTCATGAAATAAGGGGACACCCCTTATAATCCCCTTCCGCTTCTTTCCCTCGTCAACTCTTGGAGAGTTGCCGTATCCTCAAGAAGC
>JAFGPE010000078.1 GCA_016926055.1 Candidatus Woesearchaeota archaeon
GCTTCTTGAGGATACGGCAACTCTCCAAGAGTTGACGAGGGAAAGAAGCGGAAGGGGATTATAAGGGGTGTCCCCTTATTTCATGAAAGTTCCATGTTTCATTTGTTGAAGCTTCATGTTGTTTAAAGAAAGATTTATATGTATATTTAAATTAGCGTATAACAATAAGGTTAAAATTGATTACGCTTTAAACTGAGTGATGGATTCCCATCCCTCGCAGTTTATCTGTAGTTAAATGCGAAATTTGTGTATGGTGCATCCATGATTCACATAGGCATTGATGGAAACGGAACTTTATACAAGACAGATGGCACATTCGATAAGAAAGAGATACATCCTTTGTTATCTGCTTTCAGATCGCTGAAGGGCAAAGCAAAATTATATCACTTAACCGGGAGAGACATCGAATACATTGAAACTCGACTCAGACAGCCCTATCCTGAAGTGATCGGAGCCCTGCATTATCATTTGCTGGAGAATGGCGGAGTTTTTTATGACGGAAAAGATTTCAGGGTTTTAAGCATTCGTGATGGAAAAATCATTGAAACAGATTGTGACAGTCAACTATCGCACCAGCTTAACAGGATATTCTCCCTGTTTGAAGCTCGAGGCATACCAAGAGAACATGTGAAAGTCAGACACACATCCATAGAATATGCTGTTCCAGACGACAACACAAGGGTGAAGGAATTAAAGAGTATCAGCGAATGGCTTGAGGAGGACATATTTCCCAGGCAGTTTTATGCCACCATGGGTGCAGTTGCCATATATGTAAATCAGATCGGGATAGATAAGTGGATGGCACTGGGTAAGGTATCCAAGGGAGAAACTACCTGCGCGATTGGAGACTCAATGAATGATTATGACAGTATATCTCAAGCAACCTATGGTTTTTTGCCTGGTAACGCGGCCCTGGGTCTAATGGATAAATTAACGGCAGCAGGGTTTAGCATCCGTTCATTGGCAGAGTTCAATCCTAACGAAAGGAAAGTCATCTACAAGTCAGAATCAAAATGCACTGCAGCTGTTGCAGAGATTTTGGGTTGCATAAGAAAACACCTTCTGCCGAATGAAACAGATTTTAAACACACGTAGATTGTTTCCTATTGGTCTATTGTGTGAAATCTAGTTTCAGGTTCATCTATCTTTTTTAAAGGGAGCTGGCGTTGCCCTTTCTTTAGTTGATGTTTTTTTCTCACCGTGGCAACTAGATTATCAAAGAAGTTATTAGTATAACCCATTAGCTTATTAAACGTTTTTGAGTATCTGCGTTTATGCAATTCCCTGACAAACTTATTAATGTTATTGTATAATTCAAGTTTATTGCATGAACCTGAAACTCCTGCTTGTTCAATGTCTTGTCCATTTAGATTTAGCCTGTGATCTTTAGCAGAATAGCTACCGATTATGACATATCGAAGCTGCTTGTCTTCGTTAACTTTGGAAGTCAGTATGCCCTTCAGGATTTTCATCGGATCCCCGTCATAACCTGTAAAGCTAGGATCTGAGAATGCATTGCCGATATAGACCTGAGCATTTGCCGGCGCGTCACGAAGGTTATAGATTTCTTTGGATTCCACTATGTGCTCTATGCCGACGCCATGCGGCTTGAGCTTTTCTTGCAATGGTTCAACATCCTGGGGGTTGAAGTTTACAAGGTAGATTTTTTCTGGAATTTTTTGTGCCATTTTAAAACTTAAACACATCTTATTTATATATTTTTCCCTTTTTAGTAGTGAATTTAGAAGAATTCACCCAACCCTCTCTGAGGGCCCTTTTTTGTTTCCTTCTTCTCTTCGACAATGCCATCGAATACCGGAACCCCGTATTCGCCGTCATAACCCGGCCTTATCTTTATGTCTGCGTTCCTATTTTTCATTATTGCATCAGCAATCTTTTCATCAACAACCTTGACCAATTCCTCATTTTCTGCATCGAGAAGAATATTAAATTCGGTGTGGAATTTCTTCAGCAAATCATAATATGCTGCAAATACCTTTTTTGAATGAACAGGGGCATTCATTATTGCAGAAAGGATTTCTGAAAGAGGAATTATCTTTTTGAAATCAACAGCACTTTCCGGCTTGAAGCCTTCCGGACGGTCAGCAAGCTCTTCGACCCTGTTCAGCACCCCGATTGTTAAGGGCTTCCTGCATGCAGGACAGATTCCATTATTCTTTTTTGTCTCGGCAGGGGAGAAATAAACTCCACAGTTCCTGTGACCGTCAAAATGATACTTCCCGTAGCTAGGGTCGACTTCTATTGTTAGGAGGAAGCCTTCCCTTGTTTTAATCGCATCCATGACTGAGTCATAATTCAGCGTCTTTAATTCAAAAACATTAGCTTCCCTTCCGAGGCGCCAGGGCCAGAAGCTGTGGCAGTCAGAGTTGCTCATTAGCGTGTATTTGTCAAGAGCAGAAAGCCTCCAGTTCATCTCAGGGTCGGAAGAAAGGCCAGTTTCAATAGCAAAGATTTCTTTCGTCTGGTCCTTGAAGCATTTCTCCATGGAGTCAAAGCCGGACATGGAACCAAAGATCCCGAACCAGGGAGTCCAGGCATGAGCTGGCACGATTTCAATCTTTTGATTTATTTTCTTTAGCTCATAGACGAACTCAGGACTTTCTATTGAGAAGATTGGCCTTCCATCATAATCTACTCGGCCGTGTTTCTTCAGGTATTCTGTAATCTGGTCCACTGTGCCTAGGTCAGGGGCATAAACGATGTGGTGGATTCTCCTGCCTTTTCCATCCTGAGTGTAAACCAGAGAGATTTCTGTCTGCAGAAGGAAGTTAAAGCCGGTAGCTGTTTTGAATATTCCATTGCCGTCATCGTTTAGCTGCTTTATCTCTTTTATCCATTCCGGGTGTGTAAAGTCGCCTGTGCCAAGAAGATTAAGGCCTTTTATCTTTGCATACGTCTCAAGGTTCTTAATATTCAAGTCCTTCGAGGTTGCCCTGCTGAATCTTGAGTGGATATGAAGGTCTGCGAATATTTTCATACACAGATGGAAAGAAAGGGAATTTAAAAAGTTTTATATATGTGCTTCATTAAAGTAATCAAGATGGACATCTTAACCATATTAGGTTCTAGTGCGTTTACCTATGTAATTGTGCCTCTGCTCATCTTCCTTGCAAGAGTAATAGACGTCAGCATCGGAACGATAAGGCTTATCTTTATTTCAAGAGGATATAAGATCTATGCTCCGATACTCGGTTTTTTCGAAATCTTGATATGGCTTGCTGCAATAACACAGATAATGAGGAATCTGACGAATGTGGAGTGCTATTTGGCATACGCTGCAGGCTTTGCAACGGGAACCTATGTTGGGATTGTGCTCGAGGAAAAGATATCATTTGGCAAGGTGATTATGAGGATAATGACTGGAAGGGACGCGAAGCCTCTTTTGGAGAACCTGAGAAAAGAGGAATTCACAGTCACGACAATGGGCGCGCAGGGCCCTGATGATGATGTAAACATAATACTTTCTGCGATGGATAGGAAGAGTGTGACAAAGGCCGTGGGGATAATAAAGAAATTCAACCCGAATGCATTCTATTCTGTGGAGGATGTAAGATTTGTCCACGGGAAGGGTGAGATTCCATCGAAAAAGATGGTAAGCTTGGGTCTAGGGATTTTCAGGAAGGGGAAATAATTTACCCTCTACGTTCTACTTTTATGCTTGTAGAGGGTAAGAGCTACTTCTAAATAAAGATGTTCCAGTAATATTCGCTCAACTCATCTGCGATAAATCCGGCAAGCTTAGAATAATGCTCGACTTGTGCTTTTGTCAGATTGGCCTTGTCAGCCTTTCTTAATGCTTCAAGATATTCTGAACGGAATTTCCTGTGAATTATTACGGGCGGATAATTGCTTTTCATAATGATATAGTTCATCAGCATCCTTCCTGTTCTTCCATTACCGTCAATAAATGGGTGAATCTTCTCGAATTTATGGTGGAATATTGCTGCAAGGACAAGAGGATTGAGCTTTGCTTGGTTCTCGCTGAACCATTTCAGGAGCAAATCCATGTCAATTCGAACATAAGGAGCAGGGGTTGATTTGAAATTAGCTTTTATAACTCTAACATCGGTTGTTCTGTATCCAGTCCTTGCATCTATGTTTTTCATCAGTTCAGAATGGATTCTGATTATCAAGTCATGGCTGAGTTTTTCATTATTCTTGATAAGACTGAAAAAAACATTCTCTGTGTTCTGAAGGTCGTAAATCTCCCTCAGGGATTTATCTGCAGGCGTTAATCCTTCCTCAAGCAGCTTTCTTGCCTGCTGCAATGTTATCGTGTTGCCCTCCATTGAAGCAGTGTTGAATGAGAATTCCACTACAAAGTTTTTCATTATTTCGTTCTTGGTTTTCTCATCGTGGTTTTTGAAATCACTCAAATAGTGCAATCTGCAAGCTTCAACAGAAAGCAATTTTTCGTCTAGAAAGTAGTCTTGCTTAAGCTTCATTGCAATAACTCTTTCAAGATGGTGATTAGATTCAAGGTAACTGTGGATTGTTCGGTAGGCCTTCCTGATTTTTTCCCTGTATTTCGGCAGATTGTCCAGGGCTTTTTTTACTTCCTCTATCGAGTTGCCAAGATAGGCAATATCCTTAACTAAAACCTTGCTTCCCTTTCTTTCAGATGCCCTTAGATAATAATACGGCTTCTTTCCTATTGTTTTCTTGTAAATGTAGACCATATCTCAACTGCAGTAAGAACTTATTTATATATCTTACCCTCTACATACAATTTTTTAATTGTAGAGGGTAAAAACTAAAAAACCATAAAAACAACCTATTCTGAGTTAATGTCATGTTCAAAGCTATTATCTTCGATCTTGACAATACCTTGTTTGAATCAACAGAGCTGGTCAAGAGGGCGAGGGTTGAGGCATCTGGAGCGCTGATTAATGCCGGTCTTCCAGCAAGGAGCAGCGAAGAGGTTTACAAAAAGCTATCCAAGATTGTTTTAGAGTATGGTTCCAATTATCCAAAGCACTTTTCGCGATTGTGCAGGGAATACGGAATTAAGTCAAAGCCCGAGATTATTGCAGCAGGCATGGTTGCTTATCACAATGTAAAAATTTCACAGCTGCATTTATTCCCGAAAGCGAATGAAATTCTCATGGAGCTTGCAAAAAGCGATACAAGGCTTGCATTGATTACAACAGGCAATCCAATCAAGCAGTGGGAGAAGATAATAAGGCTTAATATAAAACAATACTTCGACTTCATTTCAGTGCTGGATGACAAGAAAAAAGAAGACAAGATTCCGGAATACAAAAGATTTATGAGAAAGTTCGGATTAAGGCCAGATGAGGTCTTATGCGTTGGAGACAGGCCCGATCAAGAAATATATTTCGGCAACAAGCTCGGAATGAAGACAGTAAGGATATTGCAGGGAAGACATAAAGACGAGAAACCAAAAGAAAAACTCTGCAAGGCAACATATGCCATAAGAGATTTCGAGGAACTTAAAAAACATTTATAAACACTGAAGATAACCACATAGAAAAAAGAGGCAGTGGGAAACAACTTTCCCTGGTCTCTTTTTTACTAAGTAAAAAAGAGGTTCTGGAGGTCATACGATGCAATCAACTAAAAATATTGCTGAATGGCTCGGCGAGTTCGCGAAGGACGTAAAGAGCGAAAGAATCTCTGATTTAATAGGTGACAAAAGAATAGATGGAGAGTATGTTACACTGACCTCTCTTTCTAACAGGCTTTTCTTCATGGTCGGCGCATGGTATCTTACTTGTGTGAAGAATTACTGCAAGACGAAAGAAAAGGCAAAGCAATACTTTGTCCTTGACATTTCATCGGTGCCGGCAAATGAGATTAACGTCGAGTTGTTCATGGCACTTCTTTCTGCAGAGAACCTTCCTTTGATTGTGGTTGGTCACTATGAAACGCTGGAAAAAGCAATGGCTGATGCCTCTGAAAAGGTTTGCCTGCTGCCCGAGACAATCGTGCCGGTAAGGACAAGGGAAGAAGCTCTGGAACTAGTTAAGGAGAGATAAGAAAAAAAGAGCGATCCCTTATTTTTTGTTCTTGTTCGCTTTCGATAGCAGATAGATGAATATGCCAAGAAGAACAAGAAACATTCCTGTTCCTATTGGTGAGCCCCAGCCGAATATTGCGTTGTCCATGTTAATACTCCGCTCCGCCCATGCCTCCTGGAGGCATTCCTGCAGGACCTTTTCCTGAGCCGGATGATGCGATGACGTCATCTATCCTCAATATCATTACTGCAACTTCTGCAGCAGAGCTTACCGCCTGGGTCTTTATTTTCAGAGGTTCAATTACTCCTGCTTTCCAGGAATCCATAATCTTTCCTGTGAAGACATTGATGCCTGCCCATTTCTCCCCTTTGTCATGCGCGGCTTTCATCTCTGTAAGAACATCTATGGGATCCAAGCCAGAGTTCTCTGCAAGAGTTCTTGGGATAACTTCAATGGCATTTGCAAATGCCTGGACTGCCAATTGCTCCCTTCCTGACAATGAATTTGCAAACTTTCTCAAGCCCCGTGCCAGTTCCATTTCGGGGGCGCCGGCTCCTGCAACAACAACCCCGTCCTTTAAAGCAGCGGCAAGGTCGCCGATTGAATCCTCAACAGCCCTCTTTATCTCATCAATCACGTGCTCTGTGGCTCCCCTGATGAGGATGCTTACAGATTTTGCGTTCTTGCATTCCTGAACATAAGACATTTGTTCATCTCCCACTTTCTTCTCCTCGACCAAGCCGGCCTTTCCAAGGTCTTTCTCGTCAAGGTCATCAAGGTTTGTTATTATTGTGGCGCCTGTTGCCCTTGCCAGTGCCTCCATGTCAGATTTCTTAACTCTTCTCGCGGCAAATATTCCCTTCTTTGCAAGGAAGTGCTGGGCCATGTCATCAATGCCTTTCTGGCAGAATATAACATTAGCGCCGCTCTTTGCAACCTTCTCGACCATTTCCTTTAACATCTTCTCTTCCTGGTCGAGGAATGCCTGCATCTGGCTAGGGTCGTTAATCTGGATTTTTGCATCAGTCTCTGTGCTCTTTATCTCAAGTGCAGAATCAATCAGCGCAATCCTTGCATTCTTCACATTCTTTGGCATTCCAGGATGAACTCGTTCCTTGTCTACAATAACTCCCTGTACAAGTTCTGAATCTTCAACAGAGCCACCGCTCTTCTTTTCAATCTTTATATGCTCTCTGTCAATAACGGTTTTTCCGTTCTCTTCTTCCATTACCTGCTTTATTGCTTTTACAGCAATCTCAGAAAGTCTGCTCTTTGATGACTCTGCCCCTTTTCCTGTCATTGCTGTTTCTGCAATCTGCCTGAGCAATTTTTCTTCCTTCACTGTGACCTTCTCAGCCATCTTGAGAAGGAGTTCATGGGCTTTTTCTGATGCCAGCCTGTATCCTCTTGCAAGAACAGTCGGATGAATTTCCTGATCAAGAAGGTTCTCAGCTTCTTTCAGCAGTTCTCCTGCAAGGACAACTGCTGTTGTTGTTCCGTCACCTACCTCATCTTCCTGGGTCTTGGCAACCTCCACAATCATCTTCGCTGAAGGGTGCTCAATAGACATCTCTTCAAGAATTGTAACTCCGTCATTGGTCACTACAACATCTCCCAAGGAATCCACGAGCATCTTGTCCATTCCTTTAGGACCAAGGGTTGTCCTGACTGTCTCTGCAACGAGCTTTGCAGCCTGTATGTTGACGCGCTGTGCGTTCTTACCAGTTGTTCTCTGGGTGCCTTCCGGCAATATGAATATAGGTTGAACTTGGTTTGTCATTAACTCCACCTCCAATAAGTATAGTTTTGGAAAAGATGGTTATATTTAAAGGTTACGAATCCCGACGGTATTTTTTGAAGTAACACGCAAACCGAGAAAATTATTACTTCTTGATAGTAGTTATAATGCAAATGTTTATAAATGAGAGTGACTACTAAGATGAATGATAAAACTTCATAAAAATATCATTCCAATCCCAAATTCTTGAAGTTATTCCTTCAATCA
>JAFGPE010000079.1 GCA_016926055.1 Candidatus Woesearchaeota archaeon
AATGAGGATGACCAATGCAGAGAGGAGGATGGCACGGATATCAATATTCTTGGATTTTGCCGCTCAATTACACAGAACAATGTGTGCGACAGGTTTTCAATCCATGAGTTTGATGTATGCGATGATGATTACTGCACAAGAAACAGGCTTACTATTGCCCCTGAACTCGATTATAAGAAAACCGGCCTATACCGAAAACCTACTGATAATAAATGTCCTGAAGGCTATACTGAAATCTACAGCACAACTGAGAAATTCTGCGATGAGAGCTGTCCAGGCACTTTAACGCCGACTGGAAGGACTGAACTCAGATGCGGGGCAGCGTCTGAGAACTGTGTTCAGGTTAAAACGTGCTATTGCAATTATCTGAAGGATTGCTACAATCCAAACGGATGCAGCTGGCATTGTTGCCACAAGTTGGAGGTGCCTTATTCAGAGTATAGGTGTGAAATAATAAGGCAGAAACTCGCGATACAACTTGACAAGGATTTTGTTAATCGTGTTTTTGATGAGGCAATGAATGAAAGTTCGAACCGCAGCATTAAGCTAGGCATTGTCAATTATGACACTGTTGCACGTGTTGACAGCGACCTTGTTGATTTCAACTCCAGAACAGACCTCATATCGAAGATTCAAAGCTACAAATCAGAGAATGTGGATGCCAAAACCTGCATTGCCTGCGCAGTACGGGAGTCTGTAAAAATCCTGAACTCGACAACCACACCCGGAAAGGAAAAATATATTGTTCTGATGACAGACGGCGAGGCAAATATACGTCTAGGGGGCTACAAAATAGAAGAGGTAAAGGCACAAAAGGATTTGGAGGACATCTCATGCAATAAAGAAAACCCTGCATCGGCCGCATCGAATAACATAAAGATATTCTCAATAGGCTTTGGTCCGGAATCCGAGCCGGGGTTTAGCCTGCTTCAGAGAATTGCGAGCTGCACAAAGGGCAAGGCATACCAAAGCAATGATGCGGAGGGATTGAAAAAGATTTATGAGGACATTGCTGAGGAAATAGTGTTCTCAAGTTATCCTACTCCAGTAGTTGATGTTCACAACGATGATTTGATTGATTATTGGACAAGCTCCCCGTTGAACAACCCGGATATCTGGAGGAACAACCAGTGCAACCTAACTTCCGCGGATGCCCATTGCGGCGAACTAAACAGGATAATCAACATAGGGAGTGAAATAAACGGCGGCCTTGATGAATGCAGAAGAAAAGGCTTGAGCACTTGCAACATCATATGGAGTGTTAAGTCATTGAGCGAGGGGAAACTCTCGCTGAAGAATCTTACCATCTATTGCGGAGACTGCAGTGGCGACCCGCCTGGACAAAATGCTGTGTGCGGAAATGGTGTTCTCGAGAAAGGTGAGGAATGCGATGGCCTTCAAGGCTCATGCCCCTACGGCCAAACCTGTTATGGGCCAGGCAGCGATTATCCCTGCCATTGCAAAGGCTCAGGGATTGATTTTAACCAATGCGAAATATTCGAGAAACGAAACAAGTTCATAGTTGACTTGAACAGGTATGTGACCAGCTCAGAGTTCCCTGAGAAGATTGACTGGAACGTCATAAACGAAGAAAAACTTGTCAATTTCAAGTATGACTTTGATGAAAACAACATCCTGAATTTTGAGCCCAAGGATGAAGGCTTCGTCGGGAATGCGACAATGGTGTTTTCGGCTACAAACAGCAGCGGGAAGCTGGTAGAGATATGCTTTACATTCATATTTAAACCTGCTCAGGAATATGGCAAAAGCCCTCCTGAGGAGACTCGTCTTTTAATTTCAAAAGCAAAGGCCATAAATAATTATTATGAAAACAGCCTTACAGGAACTGTCAGTTACTGGGGGCCGTATTATATTATCGTCAAGGTCTGGGAAGAGAAAAAATGAACAAGAACGGAATATTTGTCTCACTAAGCATGATCCTGATATTTGTGATGGTTCTAGGGATATTCAAAGCCAATAGTGAGATAATCCTCAAAAAGGACGAGGTAAAGGTTAATTACCAAAAACACTTAATCTACATGGATTTCGTGAACACATACATTAAGAATTACATCCCCCAGACAATTTCTGTAACAGCAAAAAGAGAGCTTATCGAATCCTCCGCAAGCAATGATTTCGACATCGAGCAACTAGAAGTGGCAATTGATGAGGATCTAAGAAGGATGTCGGATGATATCCAGGACGCATTGGGCATTCAAGTGTATGTTAAGAGGATCGATATAAAGAGTCTCAATCTTTTCCAGAATAATTCATGGGAGATAATATTGTCCTCGATGGTTGATGTTGAGTTGTATTGCGAGGAGATAAGCTGGAATGTTTCTATCCCCTATGAGATAACAATACCTGTGAACGGCATGACCTATTGGATTGATGATGGAACCGGAACTGTTGAGCCACATATCGTCAAGACAATTTTCTGGAAAACTGACAGTTCGAAACAATGTGTACTGAAAAAGCTCATGAGCAGATATGACTGCAAAGGGATTCCTGGGATAAAGCCCTCAGCTGAATGACTAGTCAGGAGAAAGAATTATCGATACCTGTTTTTGCCTTCCAAACAGAGCATGACCAATGCAAGGAGCGCAAACAATAAAGCAAATTCACAGTATACTGAAGGAAACATAATGCGCAAAGATGGAAGAATGAGAAGAAGAATAACTGCAGGAAAGAGTGAAAGAATGATTGCAACCACCAATATTAAGTCAGCAACTTTTTTCAGATTGTCCTTCTCTGTTTTGTAGTGCTTGGAAAGGAAATAAACAGACAATGCTATATAGCCAAAATAATAAGCCACGTATAGGACTTTACTCAGCGTTAGTTTTGTTGCAGGATTGGAGAAATAATTCAGTGCAATAACAAAGCAGTTGCTGCATTCGGTAAAAACAACAAAATCCTTCTTTGAAACTGCAACGAACACTGCCATCATTGCTGGGAGATAAAGAGCCAAGAGGTTCATCTTTTTGTTTGCAAAGTTAGATGCTAGATGAAGACCTACCGCCGGAAGCAGAGAGTAGGTGATGAATCCTGTTGTTGCCCAAAAATAATCATGCTGCGCGGTGCAAAGCATATATTCTGTGAATTGATAAAATCCCAACAGGTAGATGAGAAAGGCAAATAATTTCGATCTTCTCATGAGCATTGTTGCCACAATGAATTCAAACGCTGCAACTGTTAGCGACACTGCTGGTGAAAAACACATAAACGCACCATAAACACCGCAACTATAAATTAATTTGCTTTCTAGAGACTATTCAGAGGGTATCCTGCGATAGTGCCAAGAAGGAACAAAAGGGCCGCCACAACAAGCACAATTCTCAGCATCTTCTGTCTCCCTGAAGCAGATTAAGCAGGGAAAGGTTTATACCAATGAACAAGTCAAGAAGGCGCCTGGCTTATGATTCATTCAGTCATCTATTCTGAGTTTGCGTTCAGGCAATTAAAGAAGCTTCCGAAAGAACTGCAAAAAAGAATCATTCTTGCGCTTGAAAGATGCTCGATAAGGCCTTATTCTCATATCAAGAGGCTTGTTGGGTGCCCTTATTCTCGGCCAAGGGTGAAAACTACAGAGTTATAATGGATATAAAAGATGACTAAGAGGATTATATTTGTGATTGAAGTCAGCCATATGAAAAGGATTTATAAGTGATCTTTTTTCTAAAGAAGAAAACTTTAAATACCTCCTGTAATTTATTCTTATTATGACATTTACAAAATGCCACAACTGCAAGAGCAAGGTTCCTGTCAGAGGGCAATGTAACAAGTGCGGCTTTGTTAACGGGCTGCAGAGACTGCCTACACCGCAGGAGTTCATAGATGCAAGAAAGATTAACGAGAAGCACGACTATGAGCAGTATGACAGCATCGACATGAGACTAATGGAGATTGAGAACTCTTCTCAATGATTCCTTTAATTTTGTAACCGTCTTATATTTGTCAAAATCCTCTATCTTAACCCATCTGTACTCTGTGTGTTCCCAGTCTATGGCGATATCTGCACGCTTTGCTTCAAAGAGAAATGGATGGATATGCCATATCTTTCCCTCATCCTCGAGAACAAATGGCTGTCCTTCCTTAATCAATCTAATTTCATTTTCCTTTAATCCTGTTTCCTCAAGAATCTCTTTCTTCGCATTCTCAAGAGCAGTTAACCCAGTCACAATGTAACCTGCTGCAACGCCCCAATAGCCTTTGTAGCTTCCGACAAGGTTGCTTCTCTTCATCAGAAGGATTTTTCCATCGTGCATCAAAAAAGAGCTTACAACTTCATTCATTGCCATACTCCTGCTATTTGATTTCCGCATTTTTTGCATTTTCCGTTCTCAAAATTCATAAAATCAACACTATAGCCTTCTCTCCTGATAACAATCTCGCTGCATTTTGGGCAGATTGTGTTATCGCCTTCGCTTCCGGGAACATTTCCTATGTAAACATAATTCAAGCCTTCGTCCATCGCAATCCTTCTCGCTTCTTCAAGAGTCCTGAGGGGCGTTGGAGAAACCAATGTCAACTTGTATGCAGAATGAAATCTTGAGAAATGCAATGGCACATCCGGACCAAGATTCTTTTTGTGCCATTTTGCCATTTCCCTTATCTCTTCAAGATTGTCTGAATGATTTGGCACGACAAGATTAGTGACCTCGACCCACATTCCTTCTTTCACTGCAGTCCTTAATGTCTCCAGAACCGGCTTCAGCGTTCCTGCGCACAAATCGTGATATGTCTTGTCTGAGAAAGCTTTCAAGTCAATGTTTCCGGCGTCAACATATTTGCATAGCTCTACCAAAGGCTTCTGGTTTATGTAGCCGGCGGTAACCCAGACATTTCTTATTCCGTTCTGCTTTGCAATCTTTGCAGTGTCAATCATATATTCATACCATACATTTGGCTCAGAGTAGGTATATGCTATAGAAGGTATGCCCTGCGTTATTGCCTCCTGCACGACTGAATCGGGCATCGCGTCATAGTTCCTTGTGTCTTCAGGCCTTTCCTGGGAGATGTCCCAGTTCTGGCAGTTAAGGCAACGAAGGTTACATCCTGCTGTCGCGATTGAAAGTATCCTTGTTGTTGGCAAAAAATGAAACAAAGGTTTCTTCTCTATGGGATCGATATTTATGGCGCAGGGATTGCCGTAAGCTATCGTGTAAAGCTTTCCATCCTTGTTTACCCTGGTCCTGCAAAAACCCCTGTCGTTATTTCCAAGAACGCATTCGTGAGGACACAGCTTACAGTGAACATCATTGCCAAAACTGTCGTAATAATCCGCCTCTCTCGACCACTTCCAAAGCTGCCTTGGAGCATCGTTGCGGAAAGAAAAGTCTGTTATCTTAAAGCGGTTAAGAATCATCGAATCAAGGGCATTGACGGCAAGTGCAACACCACAACCAGCAATTATTGCTTTTTTTATGAATTCCTTCCTGGTCATCCTTTTATTCAGGATTCTCTCGACGTGCCTTTCAACCACGGTTTTCCCTAGTTTAGCCATTTTTTCTCGAGTTTCATTGTTATTTTTCCGATTAAACCGACTGGACAAAGGTAATTGCAGAAGATTCTTGGAATTATGAAAGCAAGGAGAAATATTATCAGGGAGATTACCGCAACAACCGTGCTTGTCTTATATGAATACTGGAAGAAAAAATCATTGATTGATTCTTTTTTTATCAGAAAATAAAATAAAGTTATGAATATCAAAATTATTATCGGCAATACCAGAAAAAACCGTGGAACCCTTAATCTCTTCCTGCAGAGCTTCGATTGCTCATCCTGAAGCTTTCCAAAGGGACAGTAATTAAAGCACCAGTGCCTATTGTTCAGATTCATTGTGACAAAGGCAGGAATAGAATATGGCCTCAATATACCGAAGCTACATTTTCTGGGACAGGAGTGGCAGAAAAAATAAGGAACCTTGAAGTAGCATTTGAATAAAGGATATATGAGGCTAAGGAGAAAGACAAATGGATACAGGCATTCAAGCTGTTTTATTCTCTTGATTTCCAGGACAAAGAAGATTCCTAGCAAAAGAAGAATCAACAAAATATAAACATAGAGATGGCTGATTGAAAGGTCGTAGAGAAAAAAAGAGGCAGAAATTAAAAAAATAAACAAAATAACCATTATCACGTTGCTCTCTTTTTTCATGGAGAGCAGGATAGAACAGTTATTTTTATTTCTTCTTCTTTGTTGACTTCTTCTTCGGCTTTTCACCGCAACAGCAGCATCCCATTGTAGTTCACCTCACTGAAAACCAATTAGATTAAAGCTAAGCAGGTAGTTTATATGTCTTTCCATGCTGATTTCGTCATCCATAGAGGACAATATGGCTTATCCTTTTTTGAAAATATTTATAAACAAAGGACATTTTACGAATAAAAAAGGGGTTTCTGATAGTTGCGGTAATGATGCAATATAATGAGGGTGGTAAATTTGGAAGAAGAACCAAGGATCGAAATTGTCGATGTTGAGCCGGAGGAGCATGAGGATATTGAGCTTGAGGAAAAGCCGAAGCAGACTCAGGAAAAGAAGGTTGTGAAGAAGAAGGCAGTCAAGAAAAAAGCTGCTGCACGACGTGTCAAAAAGGTTGTCAGAAAGAAAGAAAAAGACAACAGCGGCGTTTATATCGGGGTAATTGTGCTTCTAATAATTGTCGGCACACTGCTATACATATTCCAGGACAAGATATTCCTTAGGCAGCCCAAGGACACGATAATTGCGAAGGTCAACGGAGAGCCGATATATGCTTCTGAGTTCGAGAAGATCTATGCAAGACTTCAGGTAACATACAGGGGGCTTGTCTCGAGGGAAAATGCGCTGAACCAGACGATCGCAAGAATACTCCTGCTGCAAGATGCCGAGGAGAAAAAGATTTCAGTAAATGACTCCGAGATTCAGGAATCAATGGATGCGATAAAAGCACAAATTCCTGCAGGACAAAGCCTTGATGCAATACTTGCCATGCAGAACCTAACTCTTAAAAGCCTCGAGACTGAGCTAAGGAGCCAACTCCTGCTTAACAAGCTGTTTGAGGTAATGATAACTCAAGAAGACATAAGCGAATATTATGAGGAGAACAAGGATACCTTCACAGCCAAGGAGGGAGAGATAAGAGCAAGGCACATCCTTGTCAATTCGAGCCAGGAAGCAGAAGAAATACTTGCTGAACTGAAGAACGGAGCAGACTTCGAGACGCTTGCACTTGAGAAGTCAATAGATCCTACTGTCGATATGAACGGGGGAGAGCTTGGCTTCTTTGACCAAAACATGATGGTTGAGGAATTTTCAAAGGCTGCATTTGCCCTCAAGGTCGGTGAGCTATCTAAGCCGGTGAAGACAAGTTTCGGCTGGCATGTAATAGAAAGGGAGACTGATGTCATGCCTCTTGAAGAAGTGAGCAGCTTCATAAGACAGTCGCTTACACTTGAAAGAGTCCCTGCATACATTAATGAGCTCAAGGCAAAGGCAGATATAGAAATTTTTGAGGAGAAGCCTCCCACTAAGCCTGCTGAAGAAGAAGTAACAGCAGACAAGGTCGAGGTTGGGCTTGAGGAGAATGAAGAGGAAGCAGAGGCAACCGAGCAGCCTGCAGAAACATTTGAAGTGGTTTCATTCAAAGACACTGGAAACCCGGTCTGCCTGAACGCAGATGGAAAGCCGATTGTGACAATGTTTTCAACAACCGCCAGCGCCCACTCGAAATGGATAAGTGATTCGTTCGACAAGGTGATGAAGGAGTATTCAGAAAAGATTGAAGCTCATCATTACCAGCTCGACACAGGAGATGACACATTGACTGCTGCTGTTGAGACGGTGGTGCCGCAGAAGGAGAGGGAAGCATTCATCAAATACAATCCTGACTCCAGCGTTCCAACCTTCATCTTCGGGTGCAAATACATCAGGGCGGGAAACTACTATGAAACACAAAATGACATTGCATCAGAAGAGAAGGAGTTCAGGGCAGTGTTGAATGCATTGGTGAAGTAATTTATTTTTATTTTATCTTTTTATAATCTATTTCCACGGAGAAACATACGGCTCATTGATATCTTTTTCATAATGGTGGTGCCGAAGACCAATCTGTCTTAGTTCAATTCTTTTTTCATCTGAACAGTTTTTTGTCAGTCTAACAAACTCTTTCATTTGGGTTACGTTGTGCGGATAGAATTGTGGATCTGCCAATACGTCAGCTCCAGTATTGGAATAATACGTTATTAGTTGCCCATCCTGTTTATTCCAAGTGTGAGACCCACCAAGTAAATGGCTTATCTCATGAATTAAAAGGAATTTAATTTTAGGCAAGGATTTATCGCCAATACCAAAAAAGCAATTTTCGTCAATCTCGACAGGCGACACATAGGCACAGTGAGCAGTTGCTTGCAAATCGTTATAAGGAACAGGCAAGCCATACCATTCTCTAAATCTAATTGGATCATGTGAATCAAAAACACACCCCCCTAAGTTCAACCTGTCATCAATGTAAACCAAAACATCGTGATTTTTTAATTCAGGCATGTTGTCTCTATCAACAACGATGCCTTCCTGGAATTGCAAACCAACTTTACTGAATTCGGCAACAGCACCATCAACCACAGTTTCTAAATCCACCCTGTCAAGGTGTGATGAATTTGAAAATACATATAAATTTCCCAAACCTACGTTCTCATCAGAATGATTACAAGATACAAAATTAGCTGCAGCAGTAAACCCAGGTATCGATTTAGCAATTGTCGAAATAAAATCTCTTCTTTTCATTGTTTCAACCAACTTTTTATCTTATCAAAGAATAAATAATTAAAAATAAAAAATCTTTACAAATCATTCACAGTCAGGATGTTAACCTTCGTCTCTGAGTTCTTGACCTTTGTGTCCATGGCGACGATAAACTTGACGTTGACTTTTTCTGCTGTCTGCACAAGGTTTCGGTCAACCTCACCATCGAAGACAACTGCATAAAC
>JAFGPE010000080.1 GCA_016926055.1 Candidatus Woesearchaeota archaeon
ACTACAGCACCTAAGCTGTTACAAGGCATTTAAGTTTGTTTTTGCTTTTTGTTTAATGCCTTGCAGATACTGCGGGGAGTCAGACCCATTCAAGCTGACATTAAGCACACGCGCGGTTAACGGGAAGGCTGAGAGCCGTGAGGTGTGCTTTAATTGTTACTGGCTCGAGAAATTCGAGCAGGAGGTGAGGGAAATGCGAGATGGAGCATCATTACGAAGGGAAGAGAGAATATTTGAAGAGCGAGAGCTCTCAGAATTACCAAGGAGAATTGACTCCTGAAGACAAGGCAAATATATTTAAGCAAGTTTATGCTTCTATGGAATTATTTTATCGATTGGTACGCGGAAAGAGCCTTGATGTTGCTCATGCGTCATGAGCCCAGTAGGTATTCTTCAATTTATTCCGAAAAGGTGGGATAAAGTCAACTTCAGGGTGGTGGGATTCAGAATTTACCCCAGCAAATCGGAAGGTTTATAAACAGCCTTCCAATTTGTCCTGGATGGGAAAAATAGACATCCATAATACAGGAGAAGGATTGGATATAGCTATATCCATACTTAATCAGAGTTCTTATTCGGCGAATCAGAAAAAAGAGCTTCTGAGATTTCTTGAATTAATGAGAATAGGAAAGGCTGGCAAGAAAAAGGTGGGAAATCATAGGCTCATTTCTTATGTTTACGGCTGGGTTAAACTCTACAGATATTTCAGGAAGGACATGGACAGGCTTACCGAAGCAGACATAGAGAAATTCTACAAGGATCTGGAAAGGGATAAGATAAAGCAACTCAATGGCAAACCGTATAAGCCCAACTCAAAGAATGAGCTGATCAAGGCATTGAAAAGATATTTTGGCTACAAGATAGAGGATGTAAACAAATACAAAAAAATGGTCGGCTGGATCAAGGAGTACACGGATATTCCCATTATTCCGGCTATAAGCAAGGAAGAAGCTGAAAAGGTCGCAAAAAGCATCGACAATTTGAGGGACAGGGCCTTGTTTTTTTTTCTTTTTGACAGCGGTTGCAGGATAGAGGAAGCTTTAAACATAAAAATAGGCGATGTTCAGAAGCACGAAAGGAAAGAGAAGAATGACTTCTTCTATTTAGTTGACATAAGGGTTTCAAAGACGCTTCCGAGGAGGATAAGCATCCCCTTGTCTTCACGCTGCATAACAGACTGGCTCAGGGAGCATCCTGAAAGAAGCAACCCGGATGCATGTCTTTTTCCGATAAAGTATGATGCTTCGAGAAAAATGATGAAAATAGCCACGCTGAAGGTTTTGGGTTTCAAGGTTACGCCGCATCAGCTAAGGCACAGTTCTGCCACTTATTACTGCAAGAAGATTGATAACCCGTATAAGTTCTGTTACCGCTATGGCTGGAAATTCGGGAGCAAGGAGGCGAACAGGTATATTGACAGGAACCTGCTTGGGGACGAAGAGCAGGAAAAGCTTACAAACATAATCGAGAATGACAAGATAGAGGGGATAGAGAAGGAATTTGAAGCTATCAGGAAAGAGAACAAGACTTTGTGGGGCAAGGTCGATGATGTTGCTTCTGCCAACACGATTCTTATAAATATCCTTTTGAAGAGCGGCTTGAAGCCGCAGGAGATAAAGAAGCAGCTTGGTAAACTGATGCCTGATGGCAGGCTTCCCCGCCTATCAGGAAATTAAAGAAGTTATCGGCTCAATCACAGCCACCTCATCCTTGATTTTACTGCCATGCTGGGTAATCCAGTAGAACCTTAACCTTTCCAGGATTTCCGTATTAACAAGATGCCTTCCAACAAGCTCTCTTAGTGTTGCCTTTGTGCCTGGCCTTGTGAGGCTGGCATTGAATTGGGTTGCCCTCATCCTTATCTCTTCTGATGTCAGCTTCCTTTCATCGGTGCATCTCAGTATTACTAATCTTTGCCTTGGGCTTGAAATAACCCAGCCTATGCAATCCCAGTCTTTGCTTGTATTGTAGTCATGGCATTTAAGACATTCCCTTGCTTTCTTTGTCAGGGTGTAGAATCTGCCTTTCCTTGCTTCAGGATTCAGGCATCTTAATAGGTGCTTCTTAAGGAAATCCCCTAAACGAATCTTCCTTACTGATAGCTCGTGGGCGGCCTGTTTTGGGGTCTTGGGCGTAGAAAAAACAAGCAGGATTTGCTTTGATGCAGTGGGAATTATCCCTTCTGGTGCCTCTTTTTGCTGCATTTAGGCTGAAATTATCCAAATTTTAAAAAGGTTGTAATAGCATAGGGCATTTGTTTCTAGGGGCTCATTATTATATATTAATCATAGAAACAAAACTAACCTATTCAATATTAAACACTTACATCAAAGAATTAAATACCACATACAGAAACTGAAACCTAACTCTATAACTGAAACTGAAACATAAACTAATACGCCATATACGTCCTTTTTCCCTTTTAACTAACTAATCCCTTTTTATATTTTATAACACATTGTTTAGATTGTAATATTGTCACATATTAAACTTATTGTTGTAAGATGTAATAGAACTTATATCTTCATTATAATATCTAATTCAGGGTATCCTCATCTTGCTAGGTAATTTATATCTCATTCCTCCATTTATTATGTATTCACCATCCCAGCAGGATTCTAAGCTGTCTATCTTTGATGAGATATTCTCAACAGATACGCAGGCATAACCTATCCTCTTCTTTGCCATCTTTACATACTCAGGATTCAACTCAATGCCTATCGAATTCCTGTTCAGCTCGACGCATGCCTTCATTGTCGTTCCTGAGCCAAGAAAGACATCGAGAACATTCTGCCCCACAAAAGAGAATAACTTGATAAGTCTTCTTGGTAATTCAATAGGGAAGGGGGCAGGATGGCTTCTGTCCGCCTCTGTATCTATCTCCCATAACGTGTAATTCCATCTCAGGAATTCCTTCGTTGTCAAATCACTCTTTCCAAAAGAGCTTAGCCTTTTCCTGTTCTTGTTCATGACAAGAATCGCCTCAATGGGGTTTCTCAATAATGGATTCATCGGATTCCATGTCCCGTAGATTTTCTTTCCGCATAGCCTTCCATCAGAAATCCTTCTCTTAGCCCATATAATCAGCTCCCTGTCTTTGAAGCCGACTTCACGCATAACCTCATGGAATCTGAACAAATCGACTGAATTGCTCTTGTATGTAGATGTCGGGATATTTACGCAAATCCTGCCATCATCTGTCAAAATCCGATGGCATTCCGACAGCCATTCCCTGCTGAATTCAAGATAATCATTAAACGAAATGCTGTCGTTCCAGTTTCCATATCCTATGCCGACATTATAAGGCGGAGAGGTTACTATAAGATGGATGGAATCAGGAGAGATTGTCTTTAATGCCTTCCTGCAATCACCAATGAGTATTTTGTGTTTCATTTTATTGCGAGATAAAAAAATTTATTACTCCTTTAAATTATCGATTGAGCAATAAACGTTCTCGCTACCGAATGCCTCTTTGAGCATAGCAGCCATCTTGCTTATCATCTCTGTACTCTTGTCAAAGTTCACTGATGCCTTCTTGGCATTTCCTGTCTCATAGTAGCCTGCCTCATCATATATGTGGGAAAGGCTGCATCTTGCCGCAATCTTCCTTAGCATTTCTGCAACTAGGATATGCGTCTTGCATCCCGCATACTGGGTTTTGGTAAAACTGCTGCATACAAACTCTTCATCAGAGATTACTTTCTCGTAATCATTCATGGTTTCTTTGCAGTAATCCCAATCCTTTATCTTTCTGACATCTTTCCATTTGCAGAAATTGAGGCTCACTGTCTCGCTGTTCGGATGCGGATGTATCAAAAGATAGGTTTCCTTATCCTGAACAATCCTCATCCCTAGTTTCTGTGCAAGCTCTTTAGTCTTGCCTAGCACTTCCATAACTGTCTCTCTGTTCCTTATCATAAACCTGTAATGGATGGTTATTCCCATTTCTTTGCAGAGAGGGGCGGGGCACGCCCTTTCTTGTCATCCCTAGGCTTCTTGTACATATCTGTTATCTCTCTTTCCTTTGCCCTAAGAAAGAGCTTTGCCTGAGTGTAGTATGCCTCTCTCTTTGCCTCGTATGAGGGGAAGGGCATATACTCAACATCGATGATGCAGTCGTAAGGCAATTCTTTCTTCTCTTGTTTCATTTTGGAAAAGGAAAGCGGGCAGAATTTCTGCCCTTTGAATTGCCCTTCCTGCTCTCAAGCTTCTCTATTTCCTCAGAGATGAGCTTTGAAGCATCTGCCTTGCTGATATCCTCTGAAAAGCTGAGCTTGAAATTTCTCAATGCCTTCTTCTGGCTCTCAGTGGCAGGCTCTTCACCGCTTTCTTCCTCTGTCTCAGGGCATCGGTTGTATTTGCCGAATTCCTGAAGCATCACTGTTGACACTTGAACCGCAGAGTCTACAGATATCCCGTTTATCTTAAGGACTTCTGAAAGTATCTGCTCAAAATCCTGTTTGATTTGCTGTAAGGTTCTCATTCTCGCTTCTCTAACCTCCTTTCAATAATATCGAAATAATCTGAGAGCGCTTCATCGTGTTCCTTTTCGCTCATGAACGGGCCGTTAAGCCATGAAGGTATTTCGTTCTCTTCCTCAAAGTGAATTTTATTTTCCATAACCTGAGGCTTGCCTCAAAGAGTGGCTTTTATTTTTTTCACCGAGCCGATTAATCATGGAGAGGGTTGCCGAAGGCAGAAAAAATTAAAAGCTTAGCTCTGTGGTGTTAAGTGGAAAATAAAAGAGAAAAGGAAGAGAACAGAATTTAGATGGCTTGGATATTTCTGCGGAGAGGAATGAGCGCTTGAAGATTACTTATTCGAGGTTAGAGCGAGCCTGAAGGCAAATCTATTCTGAGCTTTCAGAAGCCTCAATGCGAAAGCTTTTTATCTTCTGTTTGGCTATTCTGAGGATGGCTAAAAAAGGTAATAAAGCTAAGTTGATTATCTTGGGAATTCTTGTTATTGCCCTTATTATATTTGCCTTCAATTTCAATAAGATATTCCCTTCTAAACAAAGCGAGGTTTGGGTTGACCCGCTGATTTATGAGGAGTTTGATAAAGGGAATGAATGGGTAGCAGTAGTAGTACATATTGAAAATATTAGCCTTGAAGATTTTGTTAGCTCTCTAAAATCAGATGGCATACAAGACATAGTAGTAAGCAAATTAAGTAGCTCTTTTGCCGCAGGAATTACGAGAGCGGAATCAGAGCGATTAAGAAGAAATAAGTATGTTACAAGGATAGGCTTTAATGCACAAGCGAGCCCTCCAATGAGTGAAGAGCATAGAGAAGAGCCGGAAGAGATAGGGCAAGAAGAAGCGCCACCCAATATTACGGAAGTTATCAATGTGACCTGTGGGGATTGCCAGTATGCGGTAAATAATACCTGCTACGATTATGAATGCTGTGATGATGGGGATTGCGATATCGAGTATAAATGTGAAGGCAATAAATGCATTATTAATAATTGTTTTATCAGAGCTGCTGAAGTCTTTCCTGAACCAAAGACTATTCCGTTTGAAACATTAAAAATTGATAATAATTATTTGAGTGGGATCTATAAGCCCAGAAATGGCTTTGGTTATGCCATAATAACAAACAGTTCTTATTTAGAAGAAATAACAAATTCTAACAGTATCGAAGTTAACTTCACAGACTTTGAAAATTATATTTTAATTCTTGTATACACCGAGAAAACCCTTAATAATTATCCAGAAATATATAACATAACCCAAATTATGCAGGGTGTTATTATTGATTTCCTCGAAAAGGGGGACTATAAAGATTATCCCAATAATGGATGGCATATTGTTAAAGTCAACAGAATGTATATAACCCCCAGAGAGGGTTTAGATTTTGAGTTTTTAGAATATGAAGACTCTCCTGACGGAAGACATCTGCTTGGTAGGGATAATATTCCTAGTGTTCATATAGCCCCTCCAAAAGATGAGTATCCCACACCGTGCAAAGAATACAAGATTTATATGAACGCACCTTTTCACCATTACTACAATTGTACAATACTAGAAACAGATTATTATTGCAGCAATTTATCATTTCGATGGCCATTATAACCCCATAATTGCAAAGGTTAATAATTACTACCCAACAGAAAACTCTTTTATTAAATAATTTTTCTCCCAACATATTCACCTTTGTTGCTTTGCTGTACACAATTCTCTTTATAATATGCTGACAAGGTGGTAAAATTGAGGGGTTAGGATTCGGCAATCCAAAAGAGAGGTGATAATATGGCAGGAATTAACGATGATTCATTAGATGATTTAGCGGAGTTGATTACCAATCTCAAGCCAGTGCAGAAAAAGAAGCTTGAGATGCTGCTGAATGCAAAGGCAAGAGGCATAAAGAAATCAAGAAAGGTTAGCAAGCTTGGCTTGGGGGATTATGAGCTTGTGATGGGCGAGCAGGAAGAGAATACAAGGCTGGACAAGGACGGAAGCATTATCCATGAGCAGAGCGATTCTACAGAGCTGTTCGACTGCGGGCATTCAGGCGGCAAGGAATTCTTTGGGCATATTGCTGACGGCTGCGGGCATACTGTGTGCAAGCCCTGCGTCAGTGCATTCAATCTTATATGCGCCTATCCGGGTTGCTTTGTCAAATTATGCCCGAGGCCGGGATGCAGCCACTTCTTTCAGGAGTTTGACGGTGCCTTGGTTTGCAGGAAGCATATAGGCGCTGTCCGCAGGAATAGGTTTTTCCTAAGGCTCTTCGGAAACAAGGAATAATGCTTATTTATGAACGAGAAAAAATCTATAGAGCTGCCGGAGATTCTGGCGCTTGTAAAATTAATAAAAGAAAACAGGCTTGATTCTGACAACAGAATAAATGCGCTCCTTAACTGTGTAATTGCAGATAATTATGATATAGCGAGTTATAACCTTCTTGTCCAGTCAGTCCAGCCCTATATTGTCGAGCAGGCCCTCAGGGAAAATCCATTCCCTCCCCCATCAGAAGCAATTGACGGAGATATAAGATTCGGCTTTTCAGAAGGCAATCAGCTTGCAGGCTTCATGCCTGATGAGCTGCATGTTCTGATTGCAGGAGAGCCCGGAACAGGCAAAACCACTATTGCGAATTTCTTCATTGCGCCTCAGGCAATGATTAAGGAAATAAAGTGCTGGTTTTTCGTAAAGGCAAGGGATACAGAAAAACTCATCAGCATGAGCAGGAAGCAGGACATCATTGCTGTGGACTTTGACGAGCAGATTAAGCTTAACATAATGCAGGCCCCGAAGAATGTTTCGAGGCATGAGTGGTATGCCAATCTCTGGGATATGTTCATTCAGGCAGAGGCCATCTTTGACGGCACAAAGAATTTCCTTATAGAGCAGTCTTATGATCTTGCAGGAGAGTATGAAGGATACGGGTTTGAGCCTAGTTTGTTCGAGCTTTATGATTACATAAAATCAAAGAATTTCCAAAGAGGCACGAGAAACATCAATTATGCCGAGTCAGC
>JAFGPE010000081.1 GCA_016926055.1 Candidatus Woesearchaeota archaeon
ATTCTGACACCTCTTTTATCGACGATGCTTATGAATAATATCTAGAACTAACAAGTATTTATATCTTTCGTTTCAGAAGTCAGACTCCTATATAAATGTTACGTCAGTTACTTTTTAGCAGTAGTCACTTTATCTTGTTGACTTCCACAGAGCTATGAAACTCAATAGCCGTGTTGATTAGAAACTAAACGCATGCGGGCAGATGTAGGCAGTTATTGTTTAGCTATTGGTTCTATTTCCACACTTCCATCATTTCCTCTTCGACAAAGTGCAGCTTACCCGGCACAATCAGGCAGAAAGGAGGATGAATAAATCTCTCTTTTTTCAGTTCACTTGCAGTTCCAGACTTAATCGCAGCATCTTTTGTCCCCAATGCGCTGACAACAACACAAGGAGTTTCCTCTGTGAATATTTTCTTCTTCCTCCTTCCTTCAATCTTTAACAAATAGTCTATTGCTTCCTTCGGTGACATGAATTTATCCTCGCTCGGCTTTAAGTCAAAAAGTAGCAACGTATGAAGTCCGATCTTCTTGTTATCTGCAAGAACATCATAAGGAGTATCTGCCTCGTGAAAGGGAATGGAAGTTGTTTTTCCGTACTTGTAGAGCTCCAGGCCAACCTCTCCAACAGAATTAATTATCGAAGCATTGTGCAGTATTTTAACATCTATCCCTGCCTTTCTTGCCCTTAAAAACAAATCAGCATGCGTTGTTGCAGAGAACGGGTCTCCAATGACAAGAAACGCAACATCAGAATTCTTTGCTTCAGAGAACATTTTGTCAGGAGCCTGTTCAACAAAATTCCTGTCAGCAAGTATTATTTTCTTTCCAATAATCTTTTCAATATTATCCAGATTAATGAATATTTTAGACGTATAGCCCTCAAGATAAACTGATTTGCATCCCTTTAACACTTCAATTGCTCTGATAGATAAGTCCTTCTCGTCTCCAAGGCCTGTTCCGATAAAATAAAGCGCCATGGAGAAAAGAGTTACTGAGGATTATATAAATCTAATTGCTTCTCACTAGTTTTTCCAGCCATCTTATTTCTAACCGCAGCTAATGCGAATAAATTTATAAATGTTCCCGTGATTTATAATGCCGGCGATTTATTTAGCAGCTGCTGATCGATAGAAAACAGGCATCGCAATATCAACATGATCTGCCCCATTGCTAATTCGCAAAGATGCTTTTTGATGCAGCTCATATTTCGCACCCTCGTATTCGTCTAAATTCATTACTGAAGGTCTCAAAGCTCTATCTTTTCCTTGAAAAAGGATAAATCCTCTGGCAGTCCAAGGGGCAGGCCATTTTCCAGATGTTCCCTTTGGCATCGATCTCCAGAACAATCTATTCCCGTAGAGAGTTTTAGGTGCTCCGGGAGGCTGGGAGAGAAAAGATATGTCGACATCAAAAGAGTCTCTACCAAGAAGGTCTTCCTGTTTGATCATCAAACGGTAAGCGAAGAACCTTAAGACTGCATCCATTTCCTCAGATTCTGTTGCCTCGGGAAGATATCTTTTTACTTTTCCCAAATAATGGTATCTTTGAATTTTTGGAAGAGTCCCAATCCAACCTGAATTAAAAAGTTCATCGTAAGAAGGAAGATGTTGCCATTCTTCTTCTGGTTGATTCGCCGATTCTTCCCAATATGCCTTGAGCAACCTGAAATTCTTATTAAGGCGTTCAGAAATCTGTGGCACTCTGTCTCCTGTCAAATGACTTACACGTTCGACTATGGTGTTCTTCAGGTCAAGTATGTTGACCAAGGACTGAAATTGAGAACAATACTTTTCTACAGATTGCTGATCCTCGTAGCCATAAATGTGATGATACCATGAATCGTAGAGATGTATTCTGTATACTAAGCCATGTTCATAAAATTCACGAATTCTCTTGTCGATGTGATTTAGCTGTTCTAGTGACATCAATTCAGCAATATCTATGCCTTTTATTTCCATTGCTTTTGGCTTAGCACAACCCCAAGCTACAACAACATCAATCGGTTTATTTTCAGTTATGCTCGTTCTTACATTCGTTTTAATTGAATCCATCACACCTTTGTCAGGCATTGGCCCCTTTCTGATATCCCTGCTTGTTCCTACTAGAATCTTGACAATGTTCTCAACTTTTTCATCAAGAGTTAGTTCTTGTATATATTGACTATGAGCTGGCTGTTCGTGAAAAAAGAAACGGCCAATATCTGCCAGTATTTTTTCACTTGTTAAATCATTCTCCTGTTCATCTTTAAGTAGAACTTGATAGTTCATCTAAGTCACTGCGAGGGTTAATCTCGGTTTCTTTTTAATGTTTTTGAAACTACAATAAGAAAATTTGCCTCTGCTTTTGGGGTGTTGGGGGTGTAAAAGCAGAGGCAAGAAAGTCGTTGTTATCATAAAAAACAAAAAATCCCCAGGAGGGGTCCCGGGGAACGCTTTCAAAGACCTAAGGAGATCATTGAACGATTTCTATGCCTAGCTCGTCTTCTACCTCTTCATACAACGGAGCTTTTGCTCTCTTGGTCGGTGTAAAGGAAACCCTTTCTGCCCTCTCCGACTTGCCAAGTATCCACGGGGAGTTGACTCCGGTCATGATTGTCATCACAGTTATTCTTCCCTTCATCTCTTCTGAGACCCTTGCTCCCCAGATGACGTTTGCATCCTCGTCAAGGGATTCGGTGACAAGCTCTCCGACCTTGTTTATGTCCTCCAGCGTCATATCTGGGCCGCCTTCAACATGTATCAGCGCGCCTGTCGCGCCTTCATAATTTATATCCAGCAGAGGATTTGACAATGCGCCTTTCACGGCTTCCTCAACCCTGTTTTCAGTATCTGAAGCGCCGACTCCGATTGCCGCCACTCCTCCGTTTGTCATAATTGCTTTGACGTCGGCATAATCCAGATTGACAAGCGACGGAACCGCAATTGTTTCCACAATTCCCTTAATCATTGTTGCAACAAGCTCGTTTGCAACAGCGAATGCCTGCTGTATTGGAAGATTTCCAGCAATCTGCACAAGGCGGTTGTTGTCAATAACAATGACAGTATCAGACACATTCCTCAACTGTTGTAAGCCAAACTCTGCTTTATCCACTCTCGCCCTTTCAATCTTGAAAGGCATTGTCACAGTTCCTATGACTATTGAGCCAAGGTCTTTTGCAACATGTGCAACGACAGGGGCTGCTCCTGTTCCTGTGCCTCCCCCCATTCCGCCGCAGACAAAGACCATGTCGGCACCCTTTAGGGATTCTTTAAGCTGAATCATGCTTTCCTGCGCTGCTTCTGCTCCCCTCTCCGGAAAGCCGCCACAGCCTAGGCCGCGGGTAACATCCTTCCCAATGAGGAACTTTTTGTCCGCCTCACTTATTGCAAGGTGCTGATGATCAGTATTGCATGCTATTATTTCTGCTCCCTTGATTCCTTTCTTGTAAAGCCAGCTCACCATGTTATTGCCGGCACCACCTACTCCCATTACCTTGATGTTGGCATGCCCCACAATCTCACTTTCCTCAGTCTTCACACTCTCCATGTTCTTCATTGCGTTCTCCACCAAAAAGTCCATTTCCAACCCCTCCTTTTTGTAGTTTTTGTATTATATATTATGTAAACTATATTTCACACTACAAAAATCTTTATATTGTAGTATACTCTATAGCCTACCTAGAAAAACAATTGTTACTTGCGCCAACAAGTAATGATTTTTAACTTTTAAGGTTCGCCAAAACCTTAACCGTTGTTGCCAAAAAAACAGTTCGTGTGAGTTTCCGCCAAAAAACTCACTTTTCTGTTATATATTCTTATATTTAAATATTTCTGTAGCATAATATATCTATCACAGAATA
>JAFGPE010000082.1 GCA_016926055.1 Candidatus Woesearchaeota archaeon
CATCGCAGATAGTCAGGGAAGCTGGAAGTTTGATGAATGAGAACTAGACAGATACCCCTGACTTAGAGTCGGGGGAGTATGTCATTTCTTTGGACTTTTTCATCTATCCAGTTTACAAGAGCTTGCATTTTTTCTTCTAGGTTGCCTTTCCATTCAGGAATTTCAGATGGTTTTGTCATGCTTTCCCCGGGGTTTTTGAATCAATTTATAAATCTAATCCCCCTTTGCCAATAATCCTGTTTCCCTCGCCTTCTGGAAGGAGGAATCGACAAGGAAGGATGCAAGAACCAGTAGCAGCATGCATGCAGCTAATGAATAGATCATCCCGTTGATGCTGACTGGCTTTCCGAAGAACAATGCCCTTAGATTCTCAAAGATGTGCGTAGTGGGCATCACTCTTGCAATTGAGGCGGCCCATCCCGGTAGTGAGCTTAGCGGATAAAACACACAGCTAAACGGCTGGATTGCCCATACGACGCTCCATGCCAGGACTTGAATTCTCTGGCCAAAGCGAAGTATGAATGAAGTAATGAACATTCCTACAACAAAACCGAATAGTGAAAGGATTGCGATTGATGCCGCCAGGAATAAGGGGTTTATCGTAAATATGTTGAAGGCATAGAATAGGAATGCCAGCCCCGCCATTACGAAGAATGTGGCAATTGACCTTGTGAAGCCTATTATTATTATCGCGATTACATTCTCGCTTATCCTTACGGGGGAGGAAAACATGTGGTAAAGGTTTCTTGACCAGAAATCCTCCAGAACAAAGACAGCAATGTCCTGGGCAGAGCGCCACACAAACATCCAGAGGATTATTCCGCCGAGGAACATGCTTAGCATATTCACTTCAGAGACCTGCCTGATGTAAAAGCTTGCAAAGCCCCACACAAAAATATCGATGATTGGCCAATAGAATATGTCGAACAGCCTGTCAACCCTGTTAATTGTTATGTAATAGAACTTCAGCAGCAGGGCAGATATTCTATGGAACTTCATCTTATTTCCCCCGGGCAATCTTTATGAAGATGTCATCTAGGGTCGGCTTCTTTATGTGAAGGTTGCTTAACATAAATCCCTGTTTGAAAATTTTGTTCATGACCTTGAAGAGCTTATCATTCTCAGATGTGACCTCAAATATCACTGAGCTGTTCTCTGCGAAAAGAACACTTACATTCTCGTCCTCGAGTAATTTTTTCAGGCCTATCGCATTTTCCCTGACGGCAATCTCAACAGTGTTCTTTTTGATTAGTCTCTTCAGGTTCTCTGCAGTATCAATCCTTATTATTCTTCCATCTGACATGAATGCAATCCTGTCGCAAAGCTCTTCCACTTCATACATGTAATGGGATGTAAAGAGAATCGAGCAGTCGTTGTTTTTCTGATAATCCTTTATTATTGTTCGTGTCTTTTCTGCCATGTCAGGGTCTAATCCAACAGTGCACTCGTCAAGGAAAAGAACTCTTGGCTTGTTAATCAGGCCCTTTGCCAATGAAACCCGCGTGTTCTCCCCTGAGCTTAGCTTTACCACCTTCCTCTTTCTCACCTTTTCAAGCTCGAACATCCTGATTAGTTCATCTATCCTTTCTTTGTAGTTCTTTACATTGAAAATTCTTGCATAGACTTTCAGATTCTGCTCCACTGTGAGCACATCGGACAATGGAAAATATGCAGTGGAGACATTCATCTGGTTTTTCACAAGCTCCCAATTTTTCTCAGGCTCGTAGCCAAGAACCCTTATTGTACCGGAATCTTTCTTTATCAGCCCAGTAAGCATATTTATAGTGGTTGTCTTGCCGGCACCGTTTGGACCAAGAAAGCCGAAGATTTCTCCTTTCTCTACCGCGAACGAGATACCATCCACAGCGGTCATTTTCTTTCCATGCTCGCTGAACGTTTTCACAAGATTTTCGACTTCTATGTATGCCATCCAGTATATACTAATCCGTTCTGCTTTATAAAACTTGTTGATAACGAAATGCTGAAGCTTACTTCCTGCTAATGTTCCTGAGAATGATATCCACAATCTCTTCCGGCTTTGCTGATGATGTGTCAATGAAGATATCATAGAACTCTTTCTTGAAAGGATCGAGGGCATAGTACTGAAGATAACGTTTCTTGTCACTTTCAATTCTTTTCTTTATCGCCTCTTTTGCTTCCTTGATGTTGTGATATGTTTTCTCGTCCATTCTTGGCTCAAGATATATCCTTTGGGCGGCAACATCCTGGTCGCAGTCAAGAAATATCTTTATCGAATCAGGAATAAAATGAAACCCGAGTCTCGAATCAATCACAAAATCATCCTCGTTCAAGCCGAGCTCCTTTTGGTATTCATCTGCCTTCTTATCAGTCGAGAAGTCGTTTTCTCCAAGCCTGTTCAGCTCATCTATGGTTAAGCCCATGTCCATTGCCATCTTTCCCCTCAAATCGCCGACAGAATAGAATTTGAGGCCAAGCTTCTTTGCAAGCATCTTTCCAATTGTTGACTTCCCGCTTCCTGGCGTCCCGGATATGGTTATTCGCATGTTGCCATGTATTATTTCTTTGTTTATTAAGCTTTTCTTTTGTGCCCCAGATGGGCTTTTTTCTTTTCCAGGTCTTCAACATCTATGACAATATCCATTATTGCAACAATTGTCCATATGACGTTTAGAACAACAAAAGGATAACTTTTCATTGTCAGGGAATATGCTGTAAGAAGCATGCCGCCGAGTGCGTTGAAGATATTGTAACTCAGCGAATCAACCTTCCATTTATGGAACTGGTTCATGAGAAAAGCAAACAGTATCATGAACATGCCTGCAAAGCCAATTGTCTGGTTAAACATGGCATCACCTTCAATTCGCTTCTTAATAAATTTTTTGTTTTTTAGCAGGGATGATTTGAACAGCCTCTAGAAAACAAATGACATTACATATGGGTAGGCCAGGGAAAGAAATCACCTTCGCTTTTCCTTAGCCACTCTTGCCAGGTATCTGCCACGTGTCAATTTTCCAAAGGGATTCAGGAACATTTATGGATTTAAGCATCACTTTCATCGCTTCGACCATTGGCGGCGGGCCGCAGATGTACCAACTAAAATCATCTGGCCGTTGTATGTATTTTTCAACCATTTCTATGGAAATCCTTCCCCTTTCTCCTGACCAGTTGTCTGGAATCTGATCCGACAAAGAATTGATTATCCTGATGTTTTGCTGTCTTATTTCTTTAAGTTCCTCTCTGTAGATAATATCGCTCTCTGTCTTGTTGCTGAAGAAAAGAACAATCCTCTTCTTAATGCCTTTTGCAATTGCATATCTTATTGTAGAGATAAACGGTGTTATTCCTGAGCCGCCTGCAATAAGAACAGCATCTTTTGTTTCATCATAGTTAAGATATTTTCCCCGTGGTTCGGCAAGAACGAGCTTTTCTCCAGCTTTCAAATTATGCATGGTCTGGGTGAATCTGCCAATCCTCTTTACACTGAAGTCGAGAAAGCTTTTTTCTGTCGGCGAGCTGGAGAATGTTAGAGGAATCTTCTTTCCCTCAAATTCAGGCTTGTCAGCAAATGAAACAAGAGTAAATTGCCCTGGAACAAAGTCATAGCCTTCCTGCCTCTTAACCCTAAATGTCTTTACATCATGAGTCTCATTAATTACTTCAATTATCTCTGATTCGAAACCATCCATTTTATTCATCAAAAATTAAAAGCAGATTATCCCCACTTGCCTTTCTTCATGTGTCCTTCAAGTTCCGCCTTTATTGCCTGTATTATTTCATTAGTATCTTTCAGGACCTTGTCTGCGAGAGCAACACATGGCGGGTCAAGGTTCTCCTCCTTTATCTTTTTTGCCCATTTTTGAGACTTTTTCATAAACCCTGAGATTGCAATGTGCATCTCATTGGTCTTCCTGGATTTCTCAATAAGGGTTGCAGACTCTGTTTCAATCTTCGCGAATTTCTCTTTGGGCGCTCCACATTTTGGGCATTTGTCCGGAGCATTGTCTCCATCATGAATATATCCACAGACTCCACATTTCCACATTGTCATTTTAATCCCTCCTCATTCTCTTTTTCCAAGATGGTGATCGAGTACAAGCAATCCGCTCTTTGATTCACCGTTCATCTTCAGCTTTTGCACAATTTCATCAGCTTGTGCCTCCTCTTCGACCTGTTCATTCACAAACCACTGTAGCATTGCTTCTGTGGCATAGTCTTTTTCAGCCCTTGCCGCCTCGACAATGTCGTGTATCATTCCAGTGACTTTCCTCTCGTGGTTGTAAGCATGTTCGAAAACTGCCTGAACAGACTTCCAGTCTGCTGTTGGAGCACCTATGCTTGTGAGATTCACAAGGTCTCCACGCTCAACAATATGATCATATATTTTCATTGCATGAGTCTGCTCTTCTTTGGATTGCTTTCTCATCCAGTGCGCAAATCCCTTAAGGTTCTTTGACTCAAAATACGCTGACATGGACAGATAAAGGTACGCTGAATACAGCTCTGCATTTATCTGCTTGTTTAGCGCATCCAAAATCTTTTTCTTTATCATATTCTCACCCCCTGACTTGGTCAGGATTTATTGTTTTTATTGTTTGCGAAAGGGAACCTTTCGAAAACCCCCCAGATTGAATTTTTGGGGCTCTACGATTTAATTATGCTGATTGCCTCATTTTTTTCCTTCTCGTCAAGAACATCATCAAGCTTTGGATAGAAAAGACGGTCTTCAATATTCTTGTGGTGGCGTAGCATAAGGTAAAACCCGTTTGAGTCAGGAACCTCGTTCTTTTTTAAACCCACAGCGATTATGTTCATATTTGACAAAAGCGTCTCATGCTCAAGCTTCAGCGAATCTGCTATTGGAACGAGGTTCTCTTTTTCTCCTGCTGACTTTCTGAAGATTGTGCTTATCAGCTTCTCCTCAACCTTCATGTGCTTCCTGAATTCGCTTTCAAATCTCGAGAATATCCTTGCTCCAGTTTCTAAATTGAACTTCACAGTTGACTTGAAGTCATTGAACATTCCCATTATTCTCTCATGGTCACTGACCATGAGTTCAGTTATGCTTCTTGGTGTTTTCATTTTTTCTCCAAGAAGAAGTATCGCAGCAGAAGGAAAGAGGGTTTAACCTTCTGCTGCTCTTCTTCAATATGAGTCAGGATGTCAGATTCTAAGATGTGGTCTTGTTCAGGATTATATAAATTTAACTACTATATTTTATAATAATTATGATGAATTTTCTTATAATTAAAAGGAAAAATATATAAATAATCTTCAATTATGAATAAATCAATTATGGCAAAGCACGAAAGCACTTTCAAAAAAATAGAGGAATTCAAGAGTAATACAAGGTTCAACGAGAAGTTGAATTTGGATGACAGGGATAATGTGATATTGTCTATTCTTCAGAAGAATCCGGATGCGTCCCAGGAGGAGATTGCAGGAAAGATAAGATTGTCGCAGCCGTCTGTTGGTACAAGGATAAGAAAGCTTCACGAGAAGGGAATATTGTCCACGATAACAGGGGTCAATTTCGGCTTGGTCGACTTGCATCTTGGAAAGATAGATGTCAACGCAACAGATACTGTGTCCATCATAAAGGAGTTTTCGAATTGCCCGTTTTTCATCAACGCTCTGATCACATCCGGCAAATACAACCTTTGCCTGTTTTTCATGGCAACCGATTTAAAGAGGTTGGAGGGCATCGTTAACTATCATCTCCGCGGCAATCCAAAGGTGAAGGATGTAGAGCTGAACATAGTCATATCGACAGCAAAGGACTTTGTCCTGCCACTGAACATCGACTATGATAATAAAGAGCAGCTCAACTGCGAGCAGAAGTGCGGAAGGACGTTGGAGGGGAAGTAGTTTTATTCTAAATGCCTGTGTGATATATTTATCTGCTTTTGCCAGAGATCAATGGAGAGCTTTTATACGCCATTCTCAGAAAACTTTTTAAACATCCAGTCTATCCCTGTTTCATGCCTAAGCTTGACGCGCAGGAAGAGAAGATTGTAAAAGCCCTTATACGCGACCCGAGGATGTCTGACAACCAGATTGGCAAGAAGACAGGGGTGCCTATACGGACTGTGAGCAGGAAGAGAGCAAGGCTCGAAAAAGAAGGCATTATCTCTTATTTTGTGAATCTAAATATGGGCCATAATGGTACAGGGCACTTTGGGGCAAGGCACCTTCATATCATCAAATTCAGGCTCGGGATTACGAAGAGCCAGATAATCAGGGAGATAATGGAGGAGAAGAACGTCAAGACCTGCTTTCGCGAACACATATACGAGAGCCATATTGCAGAGGTTGACGGCCATGTTGCTCTCGTCATGATTATCGAGGGAAAATCAGATGATGACATTGTGGAGAATTTCAATAAATTCGTTGTTCCATCTCTCAGAAAGAACCACGGGGCCGACTGCATACTCGAGATTTCCACAATCAGGCTGAGTGACCCCATACGGATATTCCACAACTATGTGCCCATGCTAAACATGAAGAATGGAAAGATATCTGCTGAATGGAGAGATGACTTCATGTTTGTCGAGTAGAATTTCTAATAACAGTACAATTCCCCATATGGTCTAGTGCTCTTTGCACTAAGCATTGTGAATTCTGAGTTTGATATCTTTTCGAAGTCAAGTCCGAACTCTTCGCAGAATTCCTTTAGCAAAGGAAGAATCTCCTTTATGTTTCCGGCTTTTTTTGTCTCCACCCCTTCACCTACTTTTCTTTCATCAACTTTTCCCCTGATGTAGATTGTGCCGGCGTGCATCCCTGTTCCAATGTAGTCGCTGTCAAAATCATTGTTTAGATTCAGCACAACAATTATGCCGCCAGCCATGTACTCCCCAAGAAAATCTCCAGCGCTGCCGCCGATAACTATCGCGGGCCTATTCTCTTTGTATTCCTTCATATGGATTCCAACCCTGTAGCCGACATTCCCCTTCACAAGAATCTTGCCATTTCTCATCGCATAGCCGATGACATCTCCAGCGTCACCATGGATTGTTATTTTGCCAGAATTCATCGTGTTTCCTGCTCCATCCTGGCAATTGTTATTCACCCTTATTGTCAACCCATTCATAAATACGCCAAGATCGTTTCCCGGAACGCCTTCAACAGAAATCTCTGCATTGCTTTTCAGGCCGGCTCCGATGAAACGCTGGCCATTGATTCCAGAAAGCTCAACCTTTTTTTCACCTTTATTCAGAGCATCCTTTATTTCTCTGTTAAGTTCCCTGTAGTGCAGCCCTTTCGCATTTATTTTCATAACCTGGTCACCTGAACACTTGAGAGTTTTTCTTTTCTTGTTTTGGCAGGCATCACGATAAAACCTATATCGTCATCAATAAGGCTTGTTTTAAACTCACTTATGTCAGCATTTTCTCTGATTAGGCCATCGATTATGCCTGCTCTATCGATGTTGTTTACAAATATTGCTCCAACTATCTTTCCATTTCTGATAATAATCTTCCTGTAATCGTCCTTCCTGATTTTTTCAAGTATTTCAAATTCCGGGCCTTCAGCATTTACAAGACCATATGAGATCATGGGCAAGTCAAAGAATGTTATCGAATTCATCATGTAACTTCCAGGATAGATGTCTTTCTTTTCTGCCATGTTGAATCCTGCAACCTTTCCCTGAAGGGAAGCATTTGGCCAGAGAGGGAGGTTCCTGTTTTCATTCGCTATTATGTCTTTTGCTTCGACACAGTCTCCGGCAGCATAAATATTCTGGACATTCGTTTCCATCATCTCATTGACGATGATGCCTTTGTTGAATGCAATTCCTGTTCCTTTTACAATCTCAATATTCGGCCTGACCCCTATTGCCACGACAAAGGAATCGCAGCTTAATGTTCTTCCATCATTTAGCCTGACACCAGTAATCTTGCCGTCTTTTCTAAGTATTTCCTCGACAGAACACTTCAAATTAATCTCAACGCCATGCTTCCTGAACTCTTCCAGAAACATCTCTGAGGATTTCTTGTCAGCAATGCCTCCGAGGATTCTGTCTGCAAGCTCGACAACCTTTACCCCTTTGCTCATCTTTGCGAGGCTTTCTGCAACCTTCAGGCCTATGAGGCCAGCGCCTATTACAACAAAATCATTTTTTTCCTTTGCCTCATCCTTAAGTTTTTTTGCGTTGTCGAGAGTTGTGAAGGTTAACAGGTCATTTTCAGCGCCTTTCATAGGCGGTATAAAAGGAACACCTCCTGTAGCAATGAGAAGTTTGTCGTAGTGGAGCTTTTTTTCATCGTCGAGAAATATTTCTTTCTTCTTTTCGTCAAGTTTCACCGCCTTTCTTCCGAGCAAAGCTGTGACTTTGTTCCTCTTGTAGAACTCATCGTCCCTGAATTGCATTCGCTTCTCATCATATTTTCCGTAAAGAAAGCCGGGAATCATTGGCCTTGAATAGACATGATTTGGCTCAGAACTAACTAGGGTAATCTCTGTTTTAGCATTCTCTTCCCTTATTGCCTCGACAGCGGCAATCGCAGCAACCGAGTTTCCGATAATTACAATCATCTTATCTTTCCTCATACACTAATGCCTCATTGGGGCAGTTCTTGACGCAGACAGGAATTTCCTTGTCGGGGCAAAGGTCGCATTTTGACGCAATCTTCTCGCCGTCACGCTTTATCACCCCAAACGGACACACCATGATGCACATCCAGCACCCAACACATTTGTCCTTGTCAACGACAACAGCACCTTTTTTGTTACGGTGCATCGCGCCAGTCATGCATGCTGTGATACATGGCGCTTCAGGACAGTGCCTGCATGATACGCAAAAGCTGACATCTTTTCTTTTTTCCACGATGTTCTTGTTCATCGCCTTTGGAAATTCCTTTCTGAATGCCTTGATGATATCTTTTGATTTTGAATGTTCGACCAGGCAATGTATCTCGCAAAGCTTGCATCCAATGCAGTACTCCTCTCTCGGATAAACAACCTTCATCTTTTATTCCCCTGCATGTTTTATTCCAAGTATCTTCAGCTCTGTTTCATTAAGGCCTATGCCTCTCAATCTTTCCTTGTTTCCTCTTAAGCTCTCGACAGCATTGATTCCCATGCTTCCAAGAACCTCCTTTATCTCAAGAGACCATGCCCTGATGAGATTATTCAAACGCTTTTTTGCAATCTCTGGATTAATTCTCTTTACCAGTTCGGGATCCTGGGTCGTGATGCCCCATGCGCATTTTCCAGTGTAGCATTTCTGGCACATCGTGCACCCTACGGCGATTAATGCAGAGGATGCGATGTAGACAGAGTCTGCTCCGAGGGCAATTGCCTTTATTATGTCTGCAGAGCTTCGAAAGCCTCCCGCGACGACAACAGATGCATCATTTCTTATTCCCTCATCTCTTAGCCGCTGGTCGACAGAGGCTAGGGCGAGTTCAATCGGAATTCCGGTGTGGTTCCTCACAATCATCGGAGTTGCTCCTGTTCCGCCGCGGAAACCGTCAAGTGCGATAATGTCTGCCCCGGCCCTTACCATTCCCGATGCAATCGCTGCAGAGTTATGGACTGCTGCAATCTTCACGATTACTGGTTTTTCATAATCAGTGGCCTCCTTTAATGCATAGATTAGCTGCCTTAAGTCCTCGATTGAATATATGTCGTGGTGCGGTGCAGGGCTGATGGCATCTGTTCCTTCAGGGATCATCCTTGTCTCTGAGATTTCCTTTGAAACCTTTTCTCCTGGGAGATGGCCGCCAATGCCCGGCTTTGCTCCCTGTCCTACTTTTATCTCTATTGCTGCTCCGGCCCTGAGGTATTCCTCGTGCACGCCGAATCTTCCTGATGCGACCTGCACGATTGCCCTGTTTGCGTACTTATACAGGTCCTTGTGCAAGCCGCCTTCGCCTGTATTCCAGTAAATGCCTGAATCTGTTGCTGCCATTGCAAGAGACTTGCAGGTGTTCAGGCTTATCGAGCCATATGACATTGCAGAGAACATTATTGGCGTTGAGAGTTCAAGCTGGGGATATGTCTCCTTTTCAAGTTTTGAGGATTTCCTTCCAAGGAATGTCCTTAGTTCCATTGGCTCCCTCAACGGATCTATCGAAGGATTTGTGACTTGGGATGCATCAAGAAGAATCCTGTCCCAGTAGTTTGGATAAGGACTGGGATTTCCCATTCCTGTGAGAAGCATTCCTCCAGTTTCAGCCTGCTTTTTGATATCGGAAATTACCGAGGCTGTCCAGTTTGCATTCGTTTTGAAGTCGTTCATCTTAGTTCCTTCTTATCTTGATTGCTTTTGTCGGGCATAATGTTTCGCAGCGGTGACAGCCAACGCATTTGTGGTTGTCCTCGAGCACCCTGTCTTCTTCCTCATCATAGTTGTGAACCTTAAATGAGCATTGATTCTCGCAAACCCTGCACCTGATGCATCTTTCATCATCCCTTATTACCGTGAATTCAGGAGGCATTCTGTGTTTCATCTTATTTATCCTTGAGAGTCCCTATGGTGGGTATGCCTGCTTTCGGGTGCCAGACTTTGTCAGGCTTTTCACATACTTCGAGTATGGCAGATTCCTCGCTTGCAATGTAGAGCGTAGATTTCCTTCTTGCAGCAACAAGAGGCCTTAATTTTATCCTGTCGTTCACTCCAATGAGGTTTTTCTCATTTGCGATAAGGACTGCAAAAGGCCCGTTAAGCATTGCGCTGCCATAATATTGGCGAAGAAGGGTGTGCTCTTTTTTTTCTTTCTCACTCATTCCCTCAATGTCTTTCCAGAATCTTGGAGCAAGAACTGAACAAGCTTTTTCGATGCTTATCTGATGTTTTCTCATGAGGAGGTCAGCTAGATAGGCGACAACCTCTGTGTCAGTCATCAGCGTGCATTTATAGCCAAACATTTCAAGGTATCTTTTGTTTGCGCCGTAGGAAGAAATCTCGCCATTATGCACAACGCTCCAGTTCAACAATCCGAAAGGATGTGCTCCTCCCCACCACCCTGGAGTGTTTGTCGGGAATCTGCCGTGGGCCGTCCAGATATATCCATGATAATCCTCTATCTTGAAAAAATCTGCGACATCCTCTGGATAGCCAACAGCCTTGAAGATGCCCATGTTTTTTCCGGATGAAAATATGTAGGCGCCTTCCAGAACAGAGTTTACCTGCATGACTGTTTTTACAACAAAATCCTTCTCTTCAATTTCAGCAAGGTCCTGCTTGTGTTCTTTGACTTTCAGGAAATATCTCCAGAGCAAGGGATGGGTTTTTATTGCATTGACATGTCTGTGAGGCATCTTTTCATCTTTTCCAATTATGAAATTCTTCGAAAGGAATTCTTCAGTTCTCTCTTTGCTTTTCTCATCATCGTACATAACATGGAATGCATAAAGGTCATCGTATTCAGGATAGATGCCGTAGGCAGCAAAGCCTCCGCCGAGGCCATTTGACCGTTCTCTCATCAGGGCCATTGCTTTTCTTGCGATCTCGCCATTCTGTCTTTTTCCATCCTCATTTATGAATCCGAATAGCCCGCAGGCAGATATATCCTTCTCAGTTCTGTATTTATTCAATATCATTTTAAGTCAATTTATTGAATAATATGACCTTATTAATATATTTTTTGCTTATTCTATGACTTGATTAGGCCTTTTATCGAAGACAGGTGTTTTTTCAATTGTTTACTTTCATTATGATTTTTTGCGTTTGTTAAAATATATGTTTAATAATGATATTTTTTAATAAATATTTGTTTAATTTTTTCTTAAAAAACTTTATATATGCGTTTTAAATTCTAAGAAATATTAAAAACGGAGGACGAGTCGGCATGAAAATGAAAAATATTTCAAAGATAGTTATTCCATTTTTGTTAATGGCGGTTCTTCTAGGAGCCGTTCATGGAGAAGAAATAAGCCTTGAAAGCGTATCAAGATCCCTTGATTTTGTCTGGGTTCTTGTGGCGGCGTTTCTTGTTTTCATAATGCAGGCAGGCTTTGCAATGGTTGAGACAGGATTCACTAGAGCAAAAAGCGCCGCAAACATAATGATGAAAAACATTCTGGACTTTTGCGTTGGAGCACTTGCGTTTTGGGCAATAGGATATGGTTTGATGTTTGGAGTAGGAAACCTGTTCTTCGGAACATCAGGATTTTTTGTGGGTACGCATAATCCCGGAGACATGTGGCAGTATGCGTTATGGCTTTTTCAGGTCGTTTTTGCAGCGACGGCGGCAACAATTGTTAGCGGCGGGGTTGCTGAGAGAATAAAATTTGCAGGATACCTGTTTTACACAGTGTTTATTTCCGCGCTAATCTATCCGATTGTAGGCCATTGGATATGGGGAGGAGGTTGGCTTTCCAAAATGCCTGCGCCATTTATCGACTTTGCAGGTTCAACGGTAGTTCACAGTGTTGGAGGGTGGGCAGCTCTCGCAGGCACGATAATCCTTGGGCCGAGAATAGGTAAATATGTTGGCAAGTCAATAAAGCCAATAAAGGGCCACTCACTAACTCTTGCGGCGCTGGGAGTTTTCCTGTTATGGTTTGGATGGTATGGCTTTAATCCTGGCTCAACATTGTCGGCTGCCAACTGGAGCATTGCTGCGATTGCAGTCACAACGACGCTAGCTGCTGCTGCTGCAGGAATCTCCTCAATGATAATCTCATGGGTTAAATATAAAAAGCCGGATGTCGGCCTTACTCTTGGAGGAACACTTGGAGGCCTTGTTGCAGTGACTGCTGGATGTGCGAACGTAAGTCCTCTGAGTTCAATAATAATTGGAGCAATAGGAGGAATGCTGTATGTGCTTTCAGTGGAGTTCTTTGATAGAATAGGAGTCGATGACCCTGTTGGTGCAGTATCTTGCCATGCTGTTAACGGAGTGTGGGGAACCCTTGCAGTAGGGCTTTTTGCCCAGAAGGAATTTGGCGGAGTGTCTGGATTATTTTTTGGTGGTGGAGTTTCACAACTGACCACGCAGTTAATCGGCACTGTTGTAGTCGGTTTGTTTGTCTTCGGCAGCATGGTGTTGTTCTTCAAGATACTCGATCTCGCTATAGGGCTTCGCGTGAGCAGAGAGGATGAACTAAAAGGGCTGGATTTATCAGAGCATCAGGCAGAAGCGTACGCCGATTTCCCGATAAATTCGACTTCGAACTAGGGTGAGAAAAATGAAACTAATAATCGGAATTGTTAGGCCTGAAAAATTTCCTGATGTAAGAGAAGCACTGTGGAAGGAGCAAGTGCATATGATGACCGTCGTGGATGTAAGGGGGTGTGGCCAGCAGAAAGGATATCTTGAAGAGTACCGCGGGGTTATTGAGGAGGTAACTCTTCACAGAAAGGTAATGCTTCTTATTGCAGTGAATGAAAGCTATGTCAAGAAAACAGTTGATGCAATATGTGGCGGGGCAAGGTCGAACGGCGGAAAAATTGGGGATGGAAAGATTTTCGTCCTGCCGCTCGAAGATTGCATGAGGATAAGGACCGGTGAAAATGGCGTCAGCGCAATAGGCGGCGAATCCAAAGAGGCAAGTGCGGCTAAAGAAAGAAAAAAATAGTTTCAATTGTTTAATTCTTTATCTTTTTTTTAAGTCAATCTAAACAGAAAGTTATTTTATAATTAATTATTGAACACTTGTTTAATTTTTTCTTAAAAAACTTTATATATGTGTCTGAGAATCCAAGTTTATTAAAATTGGAGGGATTTGACATGAAGATGCAGCTGAAAAAAATTGCGATTTTCACAGTTTTCCTATTTATGTGCGCAGGTGTTGCTTTTGCACAGGAACCTAACGCGGGGGATATTGCATGGGTTTCCGTATCTTCCGCATTAGTTATGCTCATGACTCCCGCGCTGGGATTTTTCTATGCAGGGCTAGTCAGGAAGAAAAACCTTGTCTCAACTATCGTGCAGTGCCTTGCAATCTTTGCAGCAGTTAGCATAATCTGGGTCCTTATCGGCTACACTCTTGTATTCGGTCAGAGTATTGGAGGATTTATAGGAAACCTTTCAAAGTTTGGTTTGTACGGGATTGGGCAGAAGATTAACGCTGAATATGCCTCATCGATTCCTGAGTTGTTGTTTTTCTTCTTTCAGCTAAAATTCGCTGCAATTACTCCTGCACTGATAATCGGCGCATTTGCTGAGAGGATTAAGTTCAAATCACTGCTGATATTCATATCACTGTGGACAGTTATTATTTACGCCCCAATTGCCCATGCAGTATGGAACACGCACGGGTGGTTAAGAGCGATTGGTGCTGTTGACTTTGCAGGCGGAACTGTTGTGCATGTTGCTGCAGGACTTTCTGCTCTTGCAGCAGCCTTTGTCATAGGAAGGAGAAAAGGTCATGGCGACGGTGCAGAGTTCAAGCCGAACAATATTCCATTTGTAATCCTAGGAGCGGCATTGTTGTGGTTTGGATGGTTTGGATTTAATGCAGGAAGTGCACTGGCTGCAAATGGTCTTGCAGTCAATGCTCTTGTTGTGACGAACCTTTCTGCGGCTGCTGCCGCAATGAGCTGGATGGCTGTTGATTGGATTATGAAGGGAAAGCCATCTGCAGTCGGTCTTGCAATAGGGGCAGTATGCGGCCTTGTCGCGATAACGCCTGCATCAGGTTATGTCGGAGCGGGGGCATCTATCGCAATCGGCCTTGTCGCGGGAATACTTTCCAACCTTATTGCAAACTGGAGAACAACAAGAACCAAACTTGATGACAGCCTAGATGTTTTTGCCTGCCACGGAGTAAGCGGGATATGGGGTGCTCTTGCAACAGGAATCTTCGCAACGGTTGCTGTAAATCCATTAGGCGTAAACGGTTTGCTTTACGGAAATCCTGGCCAGCTTCTTTATCAGGCGATTGCTGTTGCCGTCGTTGGAGTATATGCATTTGCTGGCTCTTATCTGATACTCAAAGCAATGGGCAGGTTTACAAGGATAAGGGTGACTCCGGAGGAAGAAGAACACGGGCTGGACAGATCCCAGCACGGAGAGGAAGCGTATTCATAGTCTTCTGCAGAGGACCTTGGTAAAACCCAAAGCCGCTGGCTCTTCTGGGCCAGCGGTTGATATTTTCAAAACATTTATTAAAATGCCCATTTCTTTTTTCTTTTGTGATACAACACGCCTTTAAAGAGCTGTTTCCTGAAAGAGAATTCAAGTATTGTTCAAAGTTAAGATACTCTGCAAGGTTCAACGATTATAATGCAAACATACGCCTTTCTGGAAATGAGCTTACAATAAATTTGAGCCGGAAGTGGAAAGGAGTTTCAAGAGACATTCAGCTTGGATTGATACAATCTCTAATGGCTAAACTCTTTAAATCAACAACCAGGACAATGAGCATGGACCTTTATGAGATTTTCTTAAAAAATGCACATATCTCTGCGCCAAAAACAGAGTTGGAGCCTTTGCTTCTCGAGTCTTTCAATCGTGTCAATGAAAAATACTTTAATGGTTTAATTGATACACCTAATCTTCGTTTCGGCCAGAATTCAAGAAGGAAGCTAGGTAGCTACGAGTATGGATCAGATACTGTTACTGTGACAAACCTTTTTAGAAATGCGCCGGCAGAGCTGATTGACTACATCGTTTATCACGAGCTGCTGCACAAGAAGCACAAGTTCAAGACAACAAACAACAGAAGCATACATCATAGCTCTGAATTCCGAAGCGATGAAAAACAGTTCGATGATAAGGATATTGAAAAAAAGCTTAAAAATTTTCTTTCAAAACAAAGAATGAGAAAATTTTTCAATGGCTGGTTCTGAAGTAAACTTTAAAAACCTTCGCTCTTTCCAGAGGACTATGGCAAAAAAAGTAACTGTGATTGGGGCAGCAGGCGGCGTCGGCTCAAATGCTGTTCTTGAAATAGCAAGAAATAATGCTTGTACAGTTGTCGCACTGGACATCCCTGAGGCAGCGGATTTTCTAAAGGGAAGGATGCTTGACTTAAGTCATGCACTGGCTGTCATGAACTCCGAGTCGAGGATTATTCCAACAACAAACTACGAGGAGATGAAAAACTCTGATGTTGTTGTGATTACGGCAGGCTTTCCAAGAAAACCAGGAATGACCAGAGAGGAATTGATAGGAGTTAATGCTAAGATAATCTCTGATGTCAGCGAGAAGATAAAGCAGTTCTGCCCAAATGCAATCGTGATAGTAATTACAAATCCTCTTGACACAATGGCATATGTCGTTTTGAAGAAAACGGGCTTTAAGCAGAACAGAGTGATTGGAATGGCGGGGGAGCTTGATTCAGCCAGGTTCAGGTATCTGCTTTCACAAAAGCTTAATGCGAAAATCGGGCACATAGAGGCAACTGTTCTTGGCAGCCACGGTCAAGAGATGGTTGCTGTGCCTGAATCAACCACTCTTAATAAGAAACCTGTTCCAGACATAATGTCTGAAGAGGACTTAGATGAGTGCATAACCAAAACAGTGGGTGCTGGGGCAGAGATAACAAAGCTAATGGGCAGAAGCGCGGTTGTTGCGCCAGGTTTTGCAGTAGCTAAGATGGTTAGTGCCATTCTCAACGATACACGGGAGGAGTTCTGTGTTTCTGCATATATCAACAACGATGGATTCTATGAAGGGGTCGAGGATTTATTTATTGGCGTTCCTGCGGTTCTTGGCAAGAACGGAATTGAAAGAATACTTCAGGTTGACTGGGAAGACGCAACGAAGGAGAAATTCTCGAAGGCGGCAAAATCACTTGCAACCATGAGAGACGCGCTTAAATTGTAAATTGGTTCTTACAGCTCGAACTCCTCTATGAATCCGAGTATCGTCTTGTATTTCTCAAGGTACGTAAACCCTTTATCGGTCAACGTGATGTATTTCTTCCCTTTCCTGTCCGTAATCTCCTTCACAAAGCCCTTTGCGTCGAGCTCAGCATAGTATTCTGAGAAGCTTGCAGATGATAGGTTGGAGTATCTGAGCAAGGGAGTTGGCTTTATCGAGTTGTGATGGTCGCGAATAATTTTCAGTATATCGAATATAACTCCCAGTCTGTCGCGCTTCTTGTTCATTTCACCCACTTTGAAATCTTGTAATAAATTGCGATGAACACAAAGAGAGATATTATCTGAAAGCCCACCTTAAACTCAAACGGCAGAAACCTTCCTGGTTCCAAGAAAAGAAGGTTTATCAACCAGAACCCTGCAATCAGGAAGTAGAGGGCCCTTATCTTTGTCTTCTTTTTATGATTGCTGTATGTTTTAACACCGACGATGACTGTTACAATCAGCAGGAGTAGCTGAATCAGTGACACAAGAAACGGAGACCTGAAAATAAAGGCCATTGCGGCAACAATCATTGCAACAATATTTGAGAATGTCAGGAAATGCTCGCTCTCTATTTTTTTCCAGATTGAGCTATACGTCATGTAAAGAATCGCCAACGTACTGAAGTATGCAACAAAAAGATTAGAGAGAGGCATTGTTGCCCTTCTTGGCATGAATTCATCAAAAAAGATTCTGTTGCTAATCATCATGATGTAAAGAATAAGCCTTGATGCATATGCCAGCCCAAAGAAAAGGAAGGCATACCTGAAGTATTTTATTCCATTGTGCTTTGTCAAATCATATATCTCCTTCGTCTTGAAATAGACAAGAAGACAGAACACAAGAATAACAAGTGTGTAGATTCCCTCTGTCAGAAAACCTGTGGGATTAAAAAAAGGAGTCATAGGCATTTCAACCACCTGCAGAAAGGTATTTTTGGAGATATATAAGGTTTGTGGACTTCAAGTGTATATCTTGGCTTCTTCTTGTTTAAATATGCTTGGTCATTTCAGGTATCAATCAATTCAAGGAGGTTGATAAACATGAGAAAAGGAGTAATTGTTGGAATTGTGGCTTTGCTTTTGGTCGGGCTCGTTGCCAGCGCATTTGCGTTTTCAGGAAAAGGTCTTGGCAATGATGCACCAAGAGAAGCTCTGAAGAATGGAGATTATGGTGCGTGGAAAAATGCGATTGTTTCAGGGCTGACTGAAGAAAGATTTAACCAGTTGCGCGAAAGAGAGAGCCTGTCCGAGCAGAACAGGGTCCAGATGGATGAGAGAAGGATGAGGATAGAGGAGTCGATGGAGCAGGGATATGATGCATGGAAAGCAGCTGTTGCTAACTCGCCACGCGAAATGAAGATGGCTGAGAAGATAACTCAGGAGAACTTTGATGCCTTTGTCCAGATGCACAAGGCACTGCAGAGCGGAGACACTGAAACTGCAAAGAAGCTAGCCGAAGAGCTCGGATTAAGTGGTTTTCGCGGTGGAGGGCACAGAGGCTTTCCAAAGTGGTAAGGGCCGCACCAGGAATAAAGATCATTTTTATTTTTTTTATTCTTGCAGATATGGACTCCAAGTCCATAGCATTTATAAATGACCAGAAAGCTTAGGCACAATGCGGTGGCAGACAAAATGAAAAAAACCAGTGCAGGATTTTTTATTTCCGGAATTCTCATAGTGTTCCTTTTGATAGTTGTTCTAGGATGCAGTTCTAAATCGAATGATTCTATTCGAACCCGCCAGATGGGGCCTTCCGAGGAATGGCGGAGTGATGGTCAATTTCGCAAAAGAACAATGAACATTTCGGATGATGAAATGCAGCAGCGCTTTGAAGAGCTGCAGAAACTAGCACAAGAAGCTTGTTCTGGGAAAGAAGAGGGGAACGAGTGTAGCGTTGAAAATCAAAGGGGAACCATGTCTGGAGAGTGCAAAACAACAGAAGGCAAACTTTTGTGCACATTCGGGAGGCCTGAAAGATCAGTGAGGCAAGATGAAACAAACTGATGTATTGCTTCACCTGGAGAATGTCTGGAAGATATACAAGATGGGCGAGGTAGAGGTTCCTGCATTAAGAGGAGTCACTGTTGAAATAAGGAAGGGAGACTTTGTTGCGATAATCGGTGCGTCAGGCTCTGGAAAATCAACTATGATGAACCTCATAGGTTGTTTAGACATGCCTTCAAAAGGGACAATCTATCTTAATTCAAAGGATATAAGCAAGGTCAGCGAATCAGACCTTGCTTCCCTTAGGGGGAGAACAATCGGTTTTATATTCCAGCAATACAACCTTGTTCCATCAATGACCGCTTTTGAGAATGTAATGCTTCCGATGGAGTTTCTCGAGTATGACGAGGGAACTGCTTCTGCAAGGGCAAGAGATATTCTTACCCTAGTCGGGTTAAAGGAAAAGATGTATAACCGGCCGACACAGCTTTCAGGAGGAGAACAGCAAAGGGTGTCAGTTGCACGAAGCCTTGCAGCCAATCCTGAGATTATTCTTGCAGATGAACCGACCGGAGCATTGGACAGCGTCACAGGAAAAGAGCTTTTGAACATGCTTACAAGATTATGGAGAGAAGACGGAAAGACAATAATCATGGTTACTCACGACCTTAATCTTGCGAAATACGCTCACACTACCATAGAGCTAAAAGACGGTCAGATAATTCGAGTTTCTAAAAACCATGGGGTGAATAAAAAATGAAAGAAAATGTATTTATTTTGATAATGGCTGTTTTGATTTTATGTGCAGGTTCTGTTGCTGGTGCAGGGTTCCAAAGCTCTTCCAGCGGAGGAAGCCTCAGGAGCACTGCAGCCATTTCCGTGAGCCTTGTCAACCAGGACCCTGACCCTGCAAATGCAGGGGATGTAGTCGAGGTTAGGCTGGGCATACAGAACATAGGCGGGGAAACCGTTAACAATCTTGTCGTTGGGATTGAACCGGAGTATCCATTTGCTTTAGTTTCAGGTGAAAGCAGCATACAGGAAGCCGGAACCATTCAGGGTTATCAGGGATATTATGATGAAGCCAATATGAAGATACTGAAGTTCAAGATAAGGGTGGACAAGGATGCTACTGCAGGAAGCTATGAACTTAAAGTCAGCTATTATCAAAAAGATTCTCAGGCGAAAACAGTGAAGAGTCTTGCTGTTGATGTCAAGAACAGGGAAAGTGCCGAGGTCATCCATATTGACAAAAGCGTTCTGATTCCTGGAAAGGAAACTGACCTCAGGTTCGTTATCAATAATGTTGGTAATGCCCCTTTGAGAGACCTTTCCTTCAGCTGGGTGAACGGGGATAAGATTGTTCTTCCTGTTGGAAGCGATAACACCAAATACGTAAAATATCTTGATATTGGAAAAAGTGCAGAATTGAAGTACACTGTCATAGCAGACTCAAATGCAGATGCAGGTCTGTATGAGCTGGCGCTTAAGCTAGTATATCGTGATACTACCACTGGAAGTGAGAGCGAAATAGAGACAATTGCAGGAGTATATGTTGGCGGAGGGACTGATTTTGATGTTGCTTACTCTGAAAGCTCGGGCAGCCAGATGTCATTCACTATTGCGAACATCGGAAGCAATCCTGCATATTCTGTCTCAGTCATCATTCCCCAGCAAAGTGGCTGGAGGACCACAGGTGCAAGCTCGATGATAATAGGCAACCTTAACACAGGAGATTATACTGTTGCAAGCTTCAACCTGCAATCTACGCCAGCAATTCAGCTAACTGGACAGTCCTCAGGACAGAGGGACATGCAAAGAAACTTTACCCAGGGGGCAAATAGTCTGAATGTTCAGATTGCCTATACTGATACCATGGGAACAAGAAATACCGTTGAGAAGGAACTACAGCTAAACCAGCAAGTCATGGGAAACAGCACCTCCAGAATGTCCGGAGCCTCTCAGTTCGGAAGAAGAGACCAGCAAAGCTTCCTTTCAAAGTACAGATGGTACATTGTTGCGTTGGTTCTGCTGGCTGGTATAGTTCTGGTTCATAGCAGGCATAGGAAGGAGAAAATGAAAAATCCTGATTTCAAAATGAAAGACCTTCTCAGGAAAAAATACCAAGGAAAAAGAAGATGAAGTTTCATAAGTGCCTCAAGCATGCATTCGATATGGTGTTGCACAGCAGGCTTAGAAGCTGGCTGACAATACTCGGCATCGTGATTGGAGTCGCCTCAGTTATAGCGATAATGTCAATAGGCAGCGGAATGAGGGAAAGGATGAGCGAACAGCTTGGCGGCTTAGGGGGAGACATTCTGACACTAGGTGCTGGCTTTTCAAGGGGCAACAGCATGTTTGGTCCCCCAGGGGAAAGGGGGAGCAGGGGAGGGGGCGCAACAGCAACTGATGAAGAACCAGTGCTTGACCGCGGTGATGTGCAGGCATTGAAATCGATTCCGGATATAGATCTTATCCTTACAACCATTCGCGGGACAGTTGAAGTAACTTATCTAGGAAAATCAGGCGATGTTTCATTGACTGGCGTGGATCAAAAGGTGTGGGCGAGGATAACAACAGAAACTGTAAGCGAGGGAAGGCTGCTTGATTCAGCCGACCAGAACGTTGTCGTAATAGGAGGAAGGCTTGCTTCTTCATATTTTGGAAAGCCAGTTGGCATTAATCAGATGATTGCCATAGAGGGAAATGTTTTCAGGGTTGTTGGAATCCTTGATGAAGAAAGCAACACCATCTATGTGCCAATCCAGATGGCTTATCAGGTACTGGAAGACAAGACAACAGATGTGTATGATTCGATTACCATAAAGATAAAAAACGAAGATGAACTGGATGCAGTAATGAGCAAGATAGAAAATAAGCTGATGCTTGTGAGGCACGTAACAACAAAAACAAAAGACTTCTCTCTTACTTCAAGCAAGAAGATGCAGGAGACCCGGTCAGAGATGATGTCCTCGATGAATACTTTCCTTGTCGCCATTGCGGCCGTTTCCCTGATTGTCGGTGCGGTAGGAATTGCAAATACCATGTTTACCTCTGTGCTTGAGAAGACGAAGGAAATCGGCATAATGAAGGCAATAGGGGCAAGAAATCGGGACATCATGAATATCTTCCTCCTCAATGCCGCTTTAATAGGGCTTGTTGGCGGGATACTGGGTGTCATTTTTGGAGGGATTCTTTCAGGAGTACTGCCTGCCCTCATGGGTGAGTCAGGAATGCTTAGAGGAGGAACGTTTGTTTCTCTTGACTCAATAATGTTTGCTTTGTCAGTTTCGATAGGGATTGGAATTCTTTCAGGAATTATCCCTGCGTACCAGGCATCGAAGCTTAAGCCAGTGGATGCGCTTAGATATGAATGAAGTGGAAGTATTTTCAGCATAACCTGCTCAAGATTCTATGGGAATTTTTGTAGTTTCTGGATTCCGAAGGAATCCACAACCTTTAAAAATAACTCCTCACTTCGGTGATAAAATGGAAAAGCTGGAAAAATATAATCCGATAAAGCAGGAACTCGATGTAATTGAGTTCTGGGAAACGAACCAGATTCACAGTAAAGCTAATGAGAAGGTAAAGAACGGAAAGCCCTATTATTTTTTGGATGGGCCACCATATACTTCCGGAAAAATCCATTTGGGCATTGCTTGGAACAAGAGCTTGAAGGATTCTATTCTGAGATACAAAAGGATGCAAGGCTTTAGTGTTTGGGATAGGGCCGGCTATGACATGCATGGCTTGCCAACAGAACTCAAAGTTCAGGCAAAGCTCGGATTAAAGCACAAAGATGAAATCCCCGGCTTTGGCACAGCAAAGTTCATTGAGGAATGCAAGAAATTTTCAGTTGATAACATGAAGCTGATGAACAAGGACTTCAGAAGACTAGGTGTGTGGATGGATTTTGAGAATGCCTATCAATCAATACAGGATTCCTTCATTGAGGGCGACTGGTGGCTTGTCAAGAAGGCAGATGAGAACAAACGATTATACGAAGGAGAGAAGGTATTGCACTGGTGCAAGGACTGCGCGACAGCACTTGCAAAGCACGAACTCGAATACAAGAATGTTCCTGATGACTCATTGTTCTTCAAGCTGAAGGTAAAGGGAAAGGAAAATGAATTCCTAATCATTTGGACTACAACGCCGTGGACAATACCGTTTAACATGGGTGTGATGGCAAATCCAGAACTAGAATACATCAGGGCAAGGGTGGATAACGAGGTGTGGATTCTTGCAAAAGGTCTTGCAGGAGTGATGATTCAGGGTGTTGCTGATAAGAGTTTTGAAATCCTGGAGGAATTCAAAGGCGACAAGCTTGAAGGACTAAAATATATCCATCCATTTTCTGATGTGATTGATTATTCGAGATTCAAATCAGACAAGGTTCATACAGTTGTCATGTCAGACGAATACGTTGATTTGAGCGCAGGTACTGGCCTGGTTCACATGGGCACTGGCTGCGGTCCAGAGGACTATGAGGTGGGAAGAAGGAACGGTGTTCCACCTTTCAATAACCTTGATGAGTTTGGCGTTTTCCCAAAAGAGATGGGCGAATTCTCAGGGTTGGTGGCAAAAAAAGATGACAAAAAGATTACAGAGGCATTGAAAAAAAGAAAATCATTAATCGCGATAACAAAGGTGGAGCACGATTATGCCCATTGCTGGAGATGCAAGAATCCAGTCATATTCAGGACAACAACCCAGTGGTTCTTCAAGGTGGAGGACATGAAAGAGGAGATGAGAAAGTTAAATGCAAAGGTGCAGTGGATTCCTGACTGGGCAGGAAACAGGCAAATGGATTCGTGGCTCAATAACCTTAGGGACAATGGAATAACCAGACAAAGAGTTTGGGGAACTCCTGCTCCTATCTGGAAATGCAAAAGCTGCAAGAAGCACATTGTGGTAGGAAGCAAAAAAGAGCTCGTGAAGCTTGCAGGAGAAGAGCCAGAGGAACTGCACATCCCCTATATTGATGAGATTACAATTCCGTGCAGCTGCGGCGACGTAATGAAACGGCTTCCTGATGTCCTTGACGTCTGGATTGATGCGGGAACAACATCTTGGAACTGCCTTGATTTTCCTTTGAAAGAAGACATCTTCAAGAAGCTTTATCCTGCTGACTTCATCCTTGAGGGAAAGGACCAAATCAGAGGATGGTTTAATCTTTTGTTCATAGCTTCAATGGTTTCAATGAAGGACCACAGCTACAAGGCATGCTATATGCATGGCTTTGTAAATGATGCGCTTGGAAGAAAGATGAGCAAGTCCCTTGGGAACATAATCTCTCCATATGAGGTAATAGACCAGAATGGTGCAGATACGCTGAGGTTCTATTCGATTGGAGGGGCAAATCCAGGACTTGATTTAAACTATAACTTTGACGACATGAAGGTAAAGAGGAGAAACCTAGAGGTATTGTGGAATCTTGGGAATTATCTCTTCGACTATTCCGGGCTGCTGGGAATAAATCCTTCCAAGCTTAATATAGATGAGCTGAAAAATCATCTCGGTACTGAGGAAAGATTTATACTTTCAAAGCTCAACTCCACCATAAAGAGAACTACTGCAGCATTTGACTCTTATTTTTTGAATCAGGTTCCACTGCTTGTCGAGGAATTGTTCCTTGGGCTTTCAAGGACCTATATCCAGTTAATAAGGGAGAAGAGCGTGAGGGGAACCGACAATGAGAAAAAGGCTGTTTTATCAACCCTCTATGAGGTCTTGCTTAACACACTGAAGCTTTTTGCGCCAATTGCTCCGTTCATTTCAGAGCTGATTTATCAGGGGATGAGAAAGAATTTCTTGCTTAAAGAAGAAAGCATCCATCTTTCTGACTGGCCAAAACATAACGAAAAGCTCATCGATTCCGGGCTCGAGAGCAATTTCCAGCATATGGAAGCACTAGTTCAGGCGATTCTCTCTGCAAGAGAGAAGTCTCAACTAGGAGTGAGGTGGCCATTGCAGAGTGTAGTCATCGAGACAAAGGATGATGAGATAATCAGTGCAGTGAAAAGCCTTGCGGAGATAATAAAGACGCAAGTTAATGTTAAGGAAATACAGGTTGTTGACGAGTTCAAGGATGTTGAATTGATTGTAAGACCTGATTCAGGGAAGATTGGTCAATCATTCAGGGAAAACTCAAGGAAGGTCATGGATGCTGTTTCAAAGGAGAAACCGAGAGATATCATTAATCACTTCGAGAAAGAGGGCAAATTCATAATAAAGATTGATGGCAACGACTATGAAGTAACCGGAGAGCATGTTGTTGTGGAAAGAATGCTCCCTGAGAACATAGTTGATGCAGCATTTAGGCACGGAGTAGTTTTTCTTAACAAGAAAATGACTCCTGAACTTGAGGCGGAGGGTTTTGCAAGGGAATTGACAAGAAGAGTCCAGAGCCTGAGAAAAAATGCCGGATTGAAGAAGACGGATTTTGTCAGGCTCTATGTGAAAACGGAAATCTTCGAGCTTCTGAGGGTACACGAGGACGAGATAAAAGACAAGGTTGGAGCAGAAGAGTTTGTACTTTCATCTTCAGCTCCGAAGGAAAAATATTTGCATTCGGCAAGGGAGAAGGTAAAAGGAAAAGAGTTTGAGATATTTCTAAAATGAAGAAACACTCCAAACAGAAAGAGATAGATACCGAAGCCATCTACCAGGACTCCATTGGCAGTACATACAAGTATAATTTCTTTAATACGCTGAGGATAGGGTTTGCGGAAAAGTACATAGAGGCGTTTGGTAACTTCCTCAACGCATCCAATTTTCATTTCACGCTGCTTGTTTCATTCCCCCAGTTTCTTGGCGGAATACTCCAGCTTTTTACATTTGAGTTCCTGAAGTTCTTCAGGACAAGAAAGCGGATGAATATGTTTACCACTTTCTCAGAAAGCACGGTATGGATACCCATACTTCTGCTTGCGCTCCTGAAAAGCAGGTATGCCATCTGGGGCTACATTGGTCTGGTTACAATATATTTCTGTCTTACTCTCGTAGAAAATCCTGTTTATAACAGCTGGATAATGGACTTAGTAAGTATGGAAAGGAGAGGGAAGTACCTTGCAAGACAGACAATTATAGTTAGCACAGTCACGCTGCTTTCTTTCATAATTGGCGGATTTATACTTGAAGAGGCGGCAAAATTGGGAAGGCTTGCCACAGGTTTTATCTTAATATTTAGCATAGCCATTTTCTTTAATCTTTTTGGAATGCGTTATCTTTCAAGAACGCATGAGCCACCCTTCACTCTTACAAAGCCAAAGACCTCAATCAAGAAATTCATATCCGAGATAAGGTACAGACCAGAGGGAAAGGCGATGTTGTATCTTTCGCTGATGAGCTTTTCTGTGTACATATCCGCGCCATTCTATACGTTGTACCTTCTCAGGACACTTCAGTTTGACTATTTCCGCTTCGCTATCCTGATGATGCTTCCGATACTGATGCGCATAGTTTTTATTAAGAAAGTGGGCTTTCTTGTCGATAAGTTTGGCCCGAAGAAGATGCTTGAGTTTACCAGCCTCCTGGTTGCAATTGTTCCAATGCTCTGGTTAATCCACCCTTCTTTTTTTTGGCTCATATTTGTCCAGATATATGCAGGAGTTGCCATGGGTTCGTATGAGGTCAGTGCACTCACCTTCATGATAAATGAAACAAATTCACTGAATAGGATATCCCTTATGTCATATTACAATTTTTTTAACGGCTGTTTTGTTATAGCAGGAGCACTAATGGGTAACCTGTTTTCGAGTATTGGCCCATTCCACAATGCATATCTGAACGCTTTCCTTTTTTCAGGGCTTTCCAGGATAATAGTTTTGCTAATGGCATTTCCGAGACGAATGAACGAGAAGGATTTCTATACCAAGACAACATGCAGGAACCTTGGTACAGAGATATTCTCTGTCGCCTCCCCTTCACAGCTGATGTGCAAGATGGTTGCTGCAAAAGATATTCTCAACATGAGGCTATCAAGCAACAAACACATCCCGGCAAAGCTTGGCAATGGCAGCGTTCTGAGAATAGAGCCAAACAAAGAAACAGAAAAGTACCCTGTGCCGAAGAAAAAAGAAGCTCCTCTGCCCCCTCCTCCTGAAAAACCACATTTCACAATATATTTTTGCAAATACTGCAGGATAGGGTTCAAAAAACGTAGCACAAGCACGATTAAACCAAAATGCCCTCTTTGCGGAAGCACCACCGTGAAGCTCATAGGCAGGACGAAATAATAGATTTTTGGAACAACTAACCGAAAGGATTAAAAACATCAGGAGTGTCATCGTTTTTATGGTTGAGAGGCTAGCTACGAAAGTAATTGAACCAGAATCTTCTGTTATGATGGAGAAAGAGAAGATTCTTCAGTTGTCAGGGATTAGCCTTCGTCTTGATACTTATGATGACATATTCTCAGACTTTGATCCGAGGCCTTATTCACAAAGAGCATTATCTGACGATTTTCTTTTTGAAGCCAAGAAGGTGAGCAGAGGCAAGCCTTCAGGAACTATTGAATTGAACTTTCTTATTCCTTCCTGGATGCAGAATAAGTCGCAGGAAGTTACAATAAAGAAGAGACTCAGGGACTATTTTTCAAAGCAATTTGAGCGGGTGAAAAGTGAAAGAAGAAGTCTTCTGAAAGAGGGCTCTCTTTTTGTTGTTTTTGGAATACTCCTCATGCTTGTAGCTACAATGTTAATGTTTGTCGATGGTCAGGAAAAACTTCTCACAAGTTTTCTTGTTGTCTTGCTTCAGCCGGCAGGATGGTTTTTGTCTTGGGAAGGCCTCAATACAATTGTCTTTAGGTCGAGAAAGATTAAACCTGACTTGGCTTTTTATGAGAAGATGTCAAAATGCACAATAGCCTTTACAACATATTGAATGCGACTTGAACCAAAATGAAAAGAATAGGAATTGCCTTTGGTGGCGGCGGGGCAAGAGGAATTGCACACATAGCTTTTCTTAAGGTTTTTGATGAGCTAGGAATGAGGCCCTCAATAATCTCTGGAACAAGTATTGGTGCAGTCATCGGAGCAATGTATGCTTCAGGGTCGAGTGGCCAGGAGATTGAAAATATCTTTAAGGAGCTGACTTTGGCGAAGATGACAAAGCTTGCTGACTTTACATGGAGAAAGCGCTCAGGTCTGATAAAGGGCAACAAAATTGTTTCATTCATAGGACAACATCTGAACTGCAAAACATTTGAGGAGCTACAGATTCCACTGAAGCTCATTGCTGCTGATTTCTGGAAGAGAACAGAGGTGGTGTTTGAGAAAGGAAACCTTGTTGATGCAATACATGCCAGTATAGCAATACCTGGTGCCTTCGAGCCAAGGATAACGAATGAAGCAGTTCTCATAGATGGTGGCTTCATCAATCCTCTTCCTTTTGAGGTCATAAGAGATGATTGCGACATTCTTATTGCAATAGATGTTTCTGCAGAAAAGGAGATTGAGTCAAATTGCGAGAAGCCGACAATCTTCGAGAGTATATTGTTCACATTGCACCTGATGCAGAAATCAATCCTTAAAGAGAAGCTCCTTCACTCTAAGCCAGACATGCTAATTAAGCCGAATGTAAAAGGAATAGGAACTCTCGATTTCAACAGAACAAAAGAGATACTTGCCCAAGTGGAGGCTGATGTTGATAATTTCAGGAAGGAAATTCTAAAAAGAACTATTGAATGACTAACTGTTGCTGTAGAAGTCGATTGATTACACATCAATCATTTCAATCTCGATATTCAAACCTTCAGGTATACTCATTTCGTAGTCACTTCGTTCCTACGCCAAGTCGAGTAAAACTCTCCCCGGCATTCGTGACCTTCAGTTTGAAGAGAACTGTAGAAGTCGATTGATTACACATCAATCATTTCAATCTCGATATTCAAACCTTCAGGTATAGGTACCCTCATAACTAGTCTTAGGGCTCTCTCATCAATTCCCAAATCAATAAGGCGCTTGTGGACGCGCATTTCATACCTTTCCCAGGTTGCGCTTCCCTCTCCAGAAGGACTCTTTCTTGTTGTAACTTTTAATCTTTTTGTAGGTAAAGGAATAGGACCTCTCATATCAACTCCTGTCTTTTCAGCAATCTCGCGAATGTACTCGCAAGTCTTATTAATCTTGTCAATATCAATGCTTGCCAGTTTTATTCTCGCTTTCTGCATTTTGTTTGTTCCTTGTTCCTTTTTACCACATGATAAATGAGCATTCACCATGCTCTCCGTTCGGATTATGATAAAAATAAAAAATTATTTCTTAGTCAATGCAATGCACATGCCTGCTGCCACTGTGCTTCCAGAGTCCCTTACCGCAAACCTTGAAAGTTGTGGAACATCCTTCTGCGTCTCTATGACCAAGGGATGTGTCGGCTTGACCTTGATTATTGCTGCGTCACCGTTCTTGATGAAGTCAGGGTTTTCTGCAATAACCTCTCCTGTTGCCGGATTAATCTTTTTCTCTATCTTTTCAATCTGGCATGCAACCTGCGCTGTGTGGATATGGAAAACTGGAGTATATCCTACGGTTACGACAGTTGGATGGTTCAAAACGATAATCTGTGCAGTGAACTCGCTTGCAACAGTTGGCGGATTGTCGGGATGACCAAGAACATCTCCTCTCTGGACATCCTTTTTTCCAACTCCTCGAACGTTAATTCCTACGTTGTCTCCTGGCTCTGCCTGTGGCATTTGTTCATGGTGCATCTCTATTGACTTGACTTCTCCGGGAACTCCCTTGCCTTCTCTTCCTGGAACAATTATTATCTTATCTCCAACCTTCATTACTCCTGTCTCAATTCTTCCGACAGGAACTACTCCGATTCCTGTGATGTTGTAGACATCCTGCAGGGGCATTCTTAGAGGAAGATTTACTGGCTTTTGAGGCTCCTTCAAAGTGTCAAGCGCTTCAATCAATGTTGTTGGTTTGTCAGTGTACCATGCCATCTTGTCTGACTTCTTGACAACATTGTCGCCCGTCAGTGAAGCTATAGGGATAAACTGTACCTCATCGATCTTCCATCCTGACGACTTCAACAGTTCTGTAACTGCCTTCTTGATTCCTTCATATCTGTCTTTGGAATAGCCCTGCATGTCCATCTTGTTAACTACAACAATCAGCTGCTGGACTCCAAGAATTCTTGCAAGCCTTGCATGCTCAACTGTCTGCTGCGGGAGTTCAGTGATTCCTTCTGTTCCCTTGATTTCGTTGGCTCCGCATACAAGAACGGCTGCGTCTGCCTGTGATGCCCCTGTAATCATGTTCTTGATAAAGTCCTTGTGGCCCGGTGCATCGATTATTGTGAAATAGTACTTTGGTGTTTCAAATCTCTTGTGGGCAAGGTCAATTGTAACTCCTCTCTCTCGCTCTTCCTTCAGATTATCCATGACAAATGCAAATTCAAATCCACCCTTGCCAAGATCCTCTGCCTGCTGCTTGAGCTTCCTCATGGTTTGCTCATCAATATTTCCAGAGTCGTACAGTAGCCTTCCTACAGTTGTTGATTTACCGTGGTCTACATGGCCAATGAATACAATGTTTATGTGTGCCTTTTTAGCTGCCATCTTATTTTCCCTCCTACACTTTTTTAACTAAATAATGACTATCTTTTTGGGGTTTTGTTGGTATATTTAAATCTTACGTTTACGCCTCTACGGCTTCCTCTTCTTTCAAGCCCTTTCTGCTTCTTATCTGTTTTATGATTTTTTCCTGCATCTCTTCGGGCAATTTCTCGAAAGTCTGATCGACAAGTGAAAAGTTGCCTCTGCCCTCTGTCGCGCTTCTTAGTTCTGAAGCCAATCCAAATGTCTCTGCTACAGGAAGCTTTCCAGTGACCTTTATCTGCTGGCCTTCCTCCTGCATGTCAATAAGCTGTCCTCTTTTGTTGGCAATCA
>JAFGPE010000083.1 GCA_016926055.1 Candidatus Woesearchaeota archaeon
CCAGCCTCTGCAAAGAAATCTCATGCTCAGAAAGAATACGGATAATCTCCTCTCTTCGAGTCATGAAGAAGAAAAATAATTCCATTGTTTTTATTTGTTTTGTAGCAAACTATATAAACCGAACAAATTTCTTAAAATTAATGAGGATACTGCTGATAACACCGTGGAGAGAATCTAAATTTTTAAAAAAAGTCGAGAAGTATTTTTACCTGCCAAGACTATCAATGCCCACTCTTGCCGCCATTACTCCTCCAGGTATTAAATTGTTTCATGTGGATGAATATGACAAGGAAATCGATTATGATCAAAATCCAGACATTGTGGGAATAACTTCCTGGACATCTACTGCTCCGCGTGCTTATGAAATTGCTGACCGGTTCAGAAAGAGAGGCGTTCCTGTTGTTATTGGCGGGCTTCATGTTTCAGCGCTACCTCAGGAAGGATTAAAGCATGCAGACTCTGTTGTTATTGGTGAAGCAGAATGCGTATGGAGGGATTTGCTCGAGGATTTTAAGAACGGAAAGTTGAAGAAGATATATGATGGGACCAAGAAACGCCCGGATATGAATCACGTTCCTAGTCCCAAACGAAATCTAATGAAATCAACTTCACCCATCCAGACACAGAGTGTCCAGGCAACTAGAGGATGTCCTTTTTCCTGTGATTTTTGTTCAGTCACACATTTCTTCGGTAACACATATAGACTCCGTCCCTTGAAAAATGTTATTGAAGATATAAGAAGAATAAAGGGCAGATTCGTATATTTTGTTGATGACAACATAGTGGGAAATAGAAAATACGCAAAAGAGCTTTTCAAGGCATTAATACCGTTTAAGAAGAAATGGATAGGGCAAAGTTCCTTATCAATAACTCAAGACGAATCTCTTCTTAAGTTAGCAAAAAAAAGCGGATGCTTGGGCCTGCTCATAGGCCTGGAATCATTACACGGGGCAAACCTCAAAAAGATTGGAAACAAACAAGATATTGAAAATGATTATATAAGGCAGATTCGCAAATTGCACAAGCATGGAATAGGGATCGATGCATCTTTGGTCTTTGGATTTGACGACGATGACCCTGCAATATTCAGAAGAACCCTCAGGTTTTGCATAAAAGCGAAAGTGGATGTTGCATCATTTCATTTACTAACCCCTTACCCCGGAACTCCACTTTATAACAAGCTGGAGAAGGAAGACAGACTCCTTCACAAAGATTGGTCGAAATATGATGAGAACCATGTGGTCTTTCAACCAAAGAAAATGAGCATAGACTGCCTTCAAAAAGGTTTTGTCTGGATCTGGAAAGAATTTTATTCCACGAAATCAATCATGAAAAGATGGAAATACAATCTAGGACTGAAATCATTCTTTTTCTATGTTGTCGCAAACCTTCCGTATCACTTAGACACCCGCAAGCTCAGGGTCTGACAAAAACGATGCCTAACTTTTATCCCTGTCTTGCTATAAGATGGTTGCACTTCTGGCACTTTAGAATCTTGTATGTAATGTCGCCTATCTTTTTCTCGGATACTGTTGAAAATGGTCCTCCACACAGCTCGCAGATATACGCAGGCATATTCCCACAATGGAGAGAGGAGTTAATGAGAATTTAAATGTTTTGTTTTTTTAGAATAGCTCATCTACCAGCTCAATAAACGTTGCTGCACTCCATGCCTGCGCGAGGCAGCCCTCTGATTTCAACTCAGAGGCAGAGCTTAATTCTGCAGCATGGCCTATTGCTCCCTTCCAAAGAATCTCCTCTGTTGATGCCCTGAGAATTTTATCAATATAACTCTTGAACTTGTGTCTGTCTGTCCTTGCCATCACAATTGCTGCAATGTTATTCACAAAGAACCATGAATCGCCATGATGATAGCTTTCGGCATTCTCGCCAGTGTGCCACGGCTTAAACCTGTAATCACTCTTATCTATTGTTGAGAGGCCCCCCCAGTTGAGCCATAACTTCGGAAGTATCTTTTCAAAGCACGTTAGCCACTCCTCTTTTCTGAGCAGTTCAGGATAGAAATATGCAGCAAGAAATATATTCGGCCTTACAGTCCAATCGCCGATTCCGTCAGCAAGAATTCCCTCCTTAAAAAATCTTTCCCGTACTTTGTGGGCAAGTTCTTCCTCTAAGCTAACATACCGATGGTTCCAGTCAAGGTGGTACATTGTTTTGTATGCAGCCAACCTCAATGCCTGAATCTCAAGCCTTACTCCTGCCCTGTTGCTACCCTGTATATTTGAGTCCATCCATGTTTCCTGGGGGGTGTTCTGGTCAAAGCCATCTGTCGCAGCGTTCTTCAGCATAAGGTACATTGAATGCTCAAGCTTTTCTCTTACTTTAACCAGATCATTCTTTGACAGCTCCTGCTTTTTTATCAGCTCCCATGCCCTGTAAAAAAGTATTCCGATCGAGTCTGCGCATTGCGTGGCTGTTGCAGGGATTCTGTTAGGTAGCTTTCCACTTGGCGTAAGTTGCTGGAGCCACTTGAAGATGATTTTTTTTGAAAGCCCTGTGTCCATCTTCATCAGCGCTTTTAGGCAATACGCCTCGTCCCTTGACCATGATTGGAAGAACCAAGGTAATCCTGCAAAAATACCATCCCCTATGGTGAGAGATGAAAGAGAATTCTTGGCGTTCTCATACGCCATGGCAGTTTCAGTATCGTCTATGAAAAAGGATTTACTGTCGCTCTTCATATTTTTTATATCAGAATACTTTTTGTAACAGGCCTTTGCCTCCTCAATCGCCTTCTTCCTGCTAAATGCTCCTGAGAAAACAAGCTTTTTTGCCTTGATTCTTGCAGCGTCAAAAACATGCCTTGTGAAAGGATTAGAGTTCCTTTCCCTGTCATCGCCATATTCCCTTGGAATCCAGCTTCTCACAAGGGAATAATCCATCTCGTCGCTGTAGACAACAAGATAGAAGTCATACTCGATAGCGTTATTTGTGGAGTCCTCCTTGGTGTCTGTTCTCTTCGTAAACCTGAAAACCAGCCCATTTTTTATCTCTTCAACAGCGTAATACCTCCCATATTCGCGGTTGTCATATGCTTCCTTCACGTCCAGGGTGAACATTATATCTGATTCCCTGCTGAGTTCGTAGACAAGGCAGTTTGCTTTTTCAGGCATGAAAAAACACTCATGAACATTTCCTTTAATCCGCTCTATGAAGTTGAAGTGATTGACAATTTCCCTGCACTCCTCACTACCAACAATATCGATGTTTTCGATGGTTTTCATCATCTTTGAATCAATGAAAAAGAACAACCCGTTGTATCTTGACTCAGGACTTTTGCCAAGAAGCAAAAAGCCGCCGTTTCTGTTCGTAATGAGGAATTTTGGCTTTTCAGCATTCTTTTGAATTTCCCTTAGATTAAGAGAGTGTGTAACGAGCATTTTCTCAACCAAAAACCTTTTCGACTGCCAGGTTATGGGCCTCTATGTAGTTGTCGATGAGAATCTTCCAGTCAGCCTTTGAGGCGATTGTCTTTGCCTGTATCTTGTTCCTGACACGCTTCTCCTTCTCAAGATGGCAAAACTCAAGAAGAATCTTGTAGAGCTCATCAACAGATTCCTCGTATGTCTTACCA
>JAFGPE010000084.1 GCA_016926055.1 Candidatus Woesearchaeota archaeon
ATGGAAGAATAAGGATTAAATCAGAGTTTTTAAAACTATTGTAATTTTCATCGAAATAAATTAATCAAGAATTAATTACCAAATATGGCCCTTCCTATCCTGACTAAGTTGCTTCCTTCCTCTATTGCCTGCACGTAGTCGTTGCTCATTCCCATGGAGAGCCATCTTGGCTTAATCTTGTCAAAAAGCACCTTCATCTCTCTGAAATAAGGCCTTGTTTTCTCTGCCTCCATCAGCGGTGCAATTGTCATCAATCCATCTATTCTGAGATTTGGAAACTTTATCAACTCGTTGTAAAAAGAAGGAACATCTGTTAACTTAGTCCCGAACTTGCTTTCTTCATTTCCTATGTTTACCTCGATGAAGACAGGAATAATTCTTCCAACATCATATGCTCTTCTGTTTATCTCGTTAGCAAGCTTGATGGAATCAACACTCTGTATTACGTCAAAGGCATCCAGCGCCCTCTTTACCTTGTTTTTCTGCAAATGGCCAATCATGTGCTTCTCGACAGAAGGTAACTTTGGAAATTTCTCCTCTGCAACCTGCACCCTATTTTCCCCTATACACTTAATTCCTGCATCAACAGCCTTGTTTATCTGCTCAACCGTTGCGGTCTTTGTAACAGCAACAATCTTTATCTCCTCGAAGCTTCTCCCTGATTCCTCTGCAGCCTTTGCAATCTGCTTGTTTATCATTTCAATATTTTCTTTTATCATGCTATACCTTTATGTCCTTCTCCTTTATCGTGCTCAATATCAGCTTTGTTTCTGTTCTCTCTACAAAATCATAGCTCTGTATCTCCTTCAAAAACTTATCCATCGACTTTCTGCTTTTGAACTTCGCAATAATTGTCGCGTCAGACGGTCCGGTATTGTCATAGATTGCAAAAACATTCGGATGGATGGCAATCTTATTCTCCACCTGGAACAGCTTTCCCTTCGAAATTCTTAAATCAATTATAACTTGAACATCAAATCCAAGTTTGTCATAATCAATGTCCAGAGTGTATGCCTTTATTATCTTCTCTTTTTCCAGCCTTTTCACATGATGCATTACTGTAGCTACGCTAACTCCCACCTTTTTCGCAATCTGCCTATATGAGAGTCTTGAATTCTCAATCAAAACATTTATTATTTTCTTATCAGCGTCTTCCATTCTCATCATTATTTGTTTAATTGAAGTTATCTTTTTGCATGAATATTAAACACATATATAAATTTTTTCAATTTTTATACAACTTTGTTTATCTTTTATCTGAAAAAATTTATATAAGTGTGCAAAATCCTTATCGTATAAAATAGAAACACAGGTGATATTCGATGGAAATTCAGGAAATCTTGGAGAGAGTGAAGGAAGATAAGGTTGAGTTTATAAGTTTGCAGTTCTCGGACATAATGGGTACGACAAAAAGCCTGACTATTCCAGTGGAGCATATAAAAACAGCCCTTACAGAGGGAATATGGTTCGATGGGAGTTCTGTCGAGGGTTTCTTAAGGATTCATGAGTCAGACATGCTACTCAAGCCAGATACTACCACCTATGCGATAATCCCCTGGCTCACCAATCAGAATGGAACGACCTGTCGATTCATATGTGATGTTCATCTGCCTGATGGAAAGCCATTCATGGGCGATCCGAGACAGATTCTAAAGAAGGCGATAAGCGAAGCAGAGGCAATGGGATATACCTATAAGACAGGACCCGAACTTGAATTCTTCCTGTTCAAGGTCGATAACGGTAGTGTAAAGCCATTAAGCCATGATGTTGGAGGTTATTTCGATTTAAGTTTGGATAAGGCATATAATATCAGAAGGGATATGACTTATGCTTTGGAAAAACTTGGCATAGAGGTTGAAGCCAGCCACCACGAGGTTGCACAGGGTCAGCACGAGATTGACTTCAAATACGGTGACGCATTAAGAACAGCTGACAACGCAATGACTTTCAGATTTGCCCTGAAGGCAATCGCAGAGCAGCATGGCTTATATGCAACATTCATGCCGAAACCGATTTTCGGGATAAATGGCTCAGGGATGCATGTGCATCAGAGTTTGTTCGATAAGAATGGCAACAATGCTTTCTTTGACAAGCATGATAAGTACAATCTCTCCAAAGTTGCAAAGAGCTTTATTGCAGGTCAGCTTGAGCACGTAAAGGCGATGAGTGCAGTCCTTGCTCCGACAGTCAACTCCTACAAGAGACTTGTTCCAGGATATGAAGCACCTGTTTATATCTGTTGGGGACAGGTAAATCGTTCAGCCTTGATCAGAGTGCCAAGGCACAAAGAGGGTAAATCGCAAGCCACACGAGCTGAATTGAGATGCCCTGATCCGAGTTGTAACCCCTATCTTGCTTTTGCAGTGATGCTTAAGGCAGGGCTTGACGGAATAAAAAGAAATCTTGTTCCCCCTGAACCTGTTGAAGAGGATGTTTATGACTTTGATGACAGGAAGCTTAAAGACCTTAACATAACTGTCCTTCCTCATTCACTTTGGGAAGCAATCAGCGAGATGAAGAAGGACAAAACGGTGCATGATGCTCTCGGAGACCACACGTTTCATAAATTTATCGAGGCAAAGATTCAGGAATGGGACAGCTATAGAATTAGTGTGACGGACTGGGAGATAAAGAGGTATCTGGAAGTTACATGATTTTTGTTAATTTTGTTTTCTTATTTTCTTGAAGTACATCCAAGCATTGAATGCAATGAGTATGGCAACAAGTGCTGCAAGAATATACACCGTTTTTTCAATGCCATTCTTCTTCTCTTCAGTTGCCATGATTACCTGTCCTGACGGCATGGCGCTGATTTTATCAATCTCAACAAAAATGTCAAAGGTTGTCACTGTTGTTTTGTCAAGATAATGCACGGCTGCCTCAAGGTTGTATTTTCCAGCCAGGACTTTTGATGTGTCCCAGAATGCAGAAAGAATCTGCTTTCCCAATGGCTCAATGTTTGTGTTTGCTGTCTTGAATTCAGCATATGTTGTCCCCTTGTCCTTTATTTTTACATCTGCATATGCATCCTTCATTGGAAGATTCCAGTTGCTCTTCAGCAGCATATCAAGCTTTCCTATGCCTCCCAGCTTGAATTTATCCACGCTTATTGACTGGACAACTATTTCAGGCTCTCCTAAAGTAAACCATTCCCTTAGCTCAATCGATTTGCCCGGATAAATCACTGTTGCAACAGCAGTGTATGCCCCAGGATTGAGTTCTGGAGTCCACGCAACAGGGATAAGTTTTTTCTGCTTGGGCGCCAGGGATATTTCATCAGACATCAAGGATGCAAGAACATTGTTTGCAGGTCCGAGAATGTCGATTGAAATCCTGCAGTCAGTTATATCCTCTGTTCCCAGGTTGTTTAGTTCGACGCTAAAAGAAGATTCCTTTCCAATCTTGAAGTTAGAGACAAATAGCCTTGCCTCAATGTATTTCCCCGAGTATGGCACCATCACCTTCAGCTTCGAAATGACAGCAACACTCGTGCTGATTGTTGTTCCTGCGCCTTCTTTCGCTTTTGGAATTTGTCTTATCACAATGTCTGTGGAGGTAATGCCTTGTTTCTCTAAGTCAGATGGCAGGTTTAGATGATAATCAACAGATTTCTCTTTCTCGCCTGCTGAAAAATCGACAACAGGGCTGTTTATTGTTATGTATTTTGCCAGCTCTCCTTCAGCGTAAATCATTGCCTGGAAATCCGTGTTGTCAGTGTTTACAATCTTGAGCTTTATGTCTTTCTGGCCATTAGGCTCGAAAATCACATCCACGCTGCTTGGAGCAATGCCTAATGAGACTGCAGAGTAGCTGAAGCACAGCATCATTACTAATGCCATTATTAGTTTAATTGTTTTCATGGCGCTTCCTCTGCTGTAAACAGTATTGTACTTTGTTTGACACCAGGCGGCTCATCTGCAGGAACAGCCACCCTTATGTCAACTGCAACTAAATCATTGGAATCAGTATGGTTAAGAGCAGAGATGAAACTTACGGGCAAGGATTGCATGTTCTGCCAGGCTGTCAGTGATTTTGAATAGTCGAATGAACTGCCTTCAGCGGAGTAATTTGCCTTGTACTGGTAATAGGTTGTGTTAAGAACTCCAAGGCCGCTTTGCCATAGCAGCGAGGAATTTATGCTTATGTTTGCTTCATAATTTCCATCGTTTTGTATCGTGATTGGTTCAGGATTGTTATCAGCCGTGTCATCCTCAGTATTTATTGCCATCTCTGGAAAGCTTACATTCTCATTAACGACAGTTATCGCAATATACTTGACAATGGTGAAGTTCCACACATCTGACCAGGAACCATTTTCGTATGAGTCATTTGCCTGAACTCTCCAGAAGTATGTTGTGAAATCAAGTTCTTTTGCAGAAGTGAAATTGGTGCTTGAAATCCCGCTTATCTCGTCAAACAGCTGGGTTGTGTTAAAGTCGAAGTACTGGCTGATCTGAATATGATATGTAACTGAATCCCCGTTTGCGTCTGTTGCTGTTGTCCAGTTGAACATAGGGGTCCTGTTTATGAATGCAGAGTCATTGTTGAGTGGATAGCTAAGTTCAACCTTTGAGGGGGGTGTGTTTATTGTGACATTTATGCTTTTTTCTGTTCCGTACTGGTTTTGGTCATAGGGTGTTATTGAGCAGTTCCATCTGTCTCCTGCAGAAGTATTCCCGCTGCCAAGAGTTATTGTCGTCGCTGTTCCATTTGTTACCTGGGTGCTTCCGTTGATTATTGCCTTGGTTCCATTGTACCAGGTGTAATTGGCAAACAATGTATCGCTGTCGTCAACATCAGTTATTGTGAAATTACACACTAGCTCGTCAGCATCCACAGGCCTTGCCGGCTTTATCACCGGCCCGACAGAAACAACCGGCGGCGTATTTAATCCGCAGCATACTTGAAGCGAATAATATGAGCAGTTCGCAATGTGCGCATTGGTTGAATTGTCGGCTCCGGATGATGCCATTGATACCATGCATGTTTCTGTGGCTGCACAGGTATTGTTCCTGTAGCTGCAGCTGATCTTTCCAGTGTTTGCAGAAACACAAGCTTTTACTGTGTATGTGCTATGAAATGATGCTTGTGCATGGGTGTTTGTGGTGTCATTGAGTTGGAGCATTGTGGCGTCATCACAGCTTGTTGTCAGCGTGTCGCCAACAGCGTTGCAGCAGAGAGCATAGCTGTAATTTCCCACAGATGTGTTTTGCGCGTGAGCGTTATTGTAGCCACCAGAATCGTTCTGCATATAGATTACCTTTGTGTTCGAGCAGCTTCTGTTCTCCATTATTGTGCAGTTGATGGTAGAAGCGCCGCTGCTAAGATACGCCGATATGACCAAAACTGCGATTACTCCAACCAACAATGCTGTTTTATTTCTCATTCTTCTTATCGGAAATTTCCGTTATCCAAGCCTTATTATCACATTTCCAGTGCCATCTGTCCTGATGCCTGCTCCAGTAGAGTCGGTTGCGTTTATTGTTCCCTCTACCTGGAAAGTTGTTTTAGGGGATATTGTTCCTGTGCCTACTCTGTTGTGTGTCTGGTCGATAAACAATGTTCCATTGTCGAAACTCATGTTGTAGTTGTTTATCAACAAGTTAGCATCCAGCATTATTGTATCTGCAAGTTGCGCACCATCGACAGTGTCAGCAGTTATGTTTGTCGCGCTTAATCCCTGTGTCGTCAGCACCTGCATCACATCATACGTTCCATTGACATCCCCGCCATGGTTTGTCGTTACGTTTAAACCGTATATCTGGTTCTTTGTAACAAAGGATGTGTTGCTTGAAGTCAATATTGTCTCCCAATCGGTTATGTTCTGGAACGATAAGCCGTTTGTTGTGAGCACATCAAGGGCATTATATTTTCCAGTCACATCGCCACCGAAATCACTGCTTCCATTAACCCCGTATATCTGGTTCGTTGTAATCCATGACGTGTTGTAGCTCCTCACAATTGTGTTGTTGTCTATGCTGGCTGTAATCC
>JAFGPE010000085.1 GCA_016926055.1 Candidatus Woesearchaeota archaeon
AAAAAATTATGCTTTTTATTTATAAATAAAACGAAAAATTTATATATTACCTCTTCACCCCCTATTTAAACTTATTGTTGTGCTAAAAAATTGGGGTGTTATCAACGTATCGGGGTGAAATGAATGCCTGCTTACATAAAGAAATGTCCTGAGTGCGGTGGCATAAACTTATTCTGGAATAAGGAGAAAGGAGAAGTCATCTGCCGCGATTGTGGTTTGGTTGTCGAAGACAAGATGGTCGATTTCGACCAGGAATGGAGAGAGTTTGACTCTGACCAAGAAGCTATGCGCAGAAGAACGGGCGCGCCAATGACCTACACTCAATATGATCAAGGTCTTGGAACAGAGGTTGGAAGAAAGTCCGACATCTATACGCTTGGAAGCAAGGACAGGAACAAGTTCTTCAGGTTAAGGAAGTGGCAGTACAGGATATCGACCGCTATCGAGAGGAACCTCAAACTTGCTCTTGCGGAATTAAAAAGAGTTTCCTCATATCTCAAACTGCCAAAATCTGTTGAGGAAGAGTCTGCGAGAATATACACGCTTGCTGTCCAGAAAGGGCTGGTGAGAGGAAGAAGCATGGAGAGCGTGGTTGCAGGAGCATTGTATGCGGCCTGCAGGCGCCATGATGTTCCAAGAACACTGGATGAGCTTTCTGAGGCGTCAGGAATAGAGAAAAAAGAAATTGGAAGAACATATCGCTTTGTCACAAGGGAACTTGGAATTACAATCCTTCCAAGCAATCCTGCTGACTATATTGCAAGGTTTGCCTCTGCACTAAAGCTCTCTGCAGAAACACAGTCGAGAAGCATAGAAATCCTCGAGAAAGCGCAGAAGTCTGAGCTTACTTCAGGTAGAGGGCCAACCGGAATTGCGGCAGCAGCATTGTATGTTTCAGCGTTGATACACGGCGAGAAAAGGACCCAGCGAGAGGTAGCAGATGTTGCAGGCGTTACAGAGGTTACAATAAGAAACCGCTACAAGGAGCTTCTTGACGAGCTTGACCTGGAAAAGGAAATCAAGAAGACAAAGAAAAAGAAGAAGGAATAGTCTTCTTAATTTAATAGAAAAATTCAAGAGACATTTTACTGAACTGATTAGATACGGTGTAGACCCTTTCTTCACGGCAGTGGTGCATTCAGGCTACTGGGCAGGATATTTTTATGAGAGATTTCTTAATTCATTAAATGGAAAGTCAGGAAAATAACACTATCCTTTCGTCAAACTAAAAATAACAGTAAACGCCTTCTCAAGGTCGTTCTCCTTTACAATTATGAGATGCTCCCATTGACAAATCATTGAATCAATGATGCTTATCTCGTTCACGGCAAGCTCATTGGATATCCTTGCAAAGACACCCGAAATCTTGGTTATGTCGTCTGAATAGTCTATTGTGAGCTCACCAAGGTTTTTCTCTATCTTCTCGATGTCCGGGCTTGAGAACATTCCCGCAACGCTCTCAAGAAGGCTATCATCGATTATTATTTTTATGTAATTTATCACTTCGAAGATTCTCAGTGTACTGTCCCTTTTCATTTTCAGCCTCGAGTAGATTGTGCTGACCTTTCTTTCTGTCTCATCAGTTCTCCTGACGAGAACAGAGCCAAGTCTTGTCTTGGTGGATAGCTTTGCTTTCCTTATCAGCTTGCTGAACCGTATATGCTCATCCTTCTTCTCTGTTTTTGTTTCATATCTTCGAATGGCGCTGATAATCGCATCAATGTTGCCTTCAAGCTTCTCCTCCTGGGCAATCTTTCTTGCAAGGGCGCTTACATTGACCAATCCTTCAAGCAGTGTTTTTTTTATCTCAATTTTGTTGTCAACATATCTCCAGACCTTTGAGTTGATATTTGTCATATTCTATAGAAAAATGTCAAACAATATAAATTTTACTATTTTCTGTCAAAATATTTTTATAAAAGCTCACTAATCTTGAGGACATGCTTCACAAAAGAATACTTGGTTGGTTCGAATTCGAAACTGATTTGCCTGAGTTCGAGCTGCTTGGAATTTTAGATGAAGACATGGACTTTGTTGAGCTAATCTAGGAATTTACGGGGTGAAACGATGTATAAGAAACTGTTTATACCAGGACCTATAGAGGTAAGAAGCGACGTGCTGAAGGCAATGAGTGCTCCGCTGATGGGACACAGGACCAATGATTTCAAGAAGCTGATGGAGGCGATTAAGCCAAAGATGCAGCAGGTGATGATGACCAATAATCGCTGCCTGCTATCAACCTCATCCGGCTCAGGGTTTATGGAGGCAACTGTCAGGAATTGTGTTGGAAAAAAGGTGCTTAATACGGTATGCGGTGCCTTTTCAAAAAAATGGCATGACATTGCGGTAAGATGCGGGAAGAATGCAGAACGCTTGGATGTTGAGTGGGGAAAGGCAATAAAGCCGGAGATGGTGGATGAAAAACTGGCAAACGGCGATTTTGACTCGGTTTGCGTCACCCATAACGAAACGACGACAGGGGTGCTGAATCCGCTTCCTGAGATTGCAAAGGTTGTTAAGAATTATCCCGATGTTCTGCTTTTTGTAGATGCGGTAAGCTCTCTTGGCGGAATAAAGATAGAGACTGATGAGCTCGGTCTTGATGTGTGCCTTGCAAGCACACAGAAAGCTCTCGGATTGCCTCCCGGCTTTGCTGTTGCTTCTGTCAGTGACACTGCTTTGAAGCGAGCAGAAACCATTCCTGGACGAGGATACTATTTTGATT
>JAFGPE010000010.1 GCA_016926055.1 Candidatus Woesearchaeota archaeon
ATCTCGAAAGCAGTAATGAGGACAGCAGCGAGCAGCAAAAAACAAATAGGATAATGAACCTGGAAGGCACATGAAGGGATTTAAACAACGGCAGGGAATGTAGCAAAGGCCACAGAAATAATTCATTGCCGAAAGCAAGGACAAGAAAGATTATTGAAAGTGCAATCCATTCTGGATATTTTCTGAACAAGAAAACAAATGACAGCAGGAAAAGAGCCAAAGGAATTATCCCGATATATGCGCCGTATTCGTGCCAGCCAAATGGAAGCTTCAGGTTTTCAGATATAAAAACAGTACTTCTATGAAGCCCGTATTGATTCCTCGAGATCAAGGAATCAATTATTATCCTGATGGTAATCGGTTGCTCGTTTGTTGCTTCAAAGCCGCTGTAATGGTTGAATTCGAGGAGCGGCAGCACCTTCACAGCTGAAAAAAGAAAGGCGAGAGCAAAAACCATGACAATGACCCTTGACTCTGAAACCCGTCTGTTCTTGAGCAGCCTCAACAAAAAATGGCAAGAAAGCAAGACTATTGTGAAAAACAATGCATAAGGTGTTGAGCCGGAAAAGCTCATCAGAGCGAGGAAGAATGCGGAGAAAATGACATTTCTCAGACTTGAATAAGATTTCAGATAAAACAACACAGCAAAAGGAACGTATGCCATTGCAATGAAGATGGAATGTCCTTCATAAAGATGAAGCGGCAGCCATGATGAGCCTGTGAACAGCACCGCTGCAAGCACCGCGGAAAGCTTTCTTGCACCGAGATGAAATGCAAGAAGCCACATCCCGAGCAGCCCGATAAAAACATGAAGAAGAATTATGATTTTTATTCCAAGCACTTCACCAAACAGAAGGATGAAAAGAAAAAACGGATTCAGAAAAACAGACTGCGCGTTCGCAAGGAGCGGACTTCCACCACAATAATAAGGATTCCAGAGCGGGAATTGCCTGTATTCAAGAATTGTAATTCTCGGAGCCCCATAGTAAAGGAAGTGCTGGTCCCAGTCGCCTGTGCCAACGTTGTGGGGGTTTACGAGAATCCAGCCTGCCAAAATGATTGAGAACAATGCGAAAAAAATCAGCACGAAAAGGTCAGTCCTTTTCACTGAAAAGCACCCTCTTCTGCATCTTCTTTTCATTATAAGTATAGGGCACATGAATCTTCTCAAGCGTAAAAGGATTCATCCCTGTGTAATACATGCAGCTTGAGACTGACATGGGCGTTGGAGTGAAAATCTGGACACTCTCCGCATTCCTCAGCTTTTTCATCACAGAAGCGAGATATCTTGCATCCTCCATCGTGCTGCCGGGATGCGCGGTAATGAGATAATACTTGAGTTCCTGCCTGAGGTGCCTGTTTATCCTGTCAAACATTCTCTTGAAGTCATCAAACTTCTCAGAATATTTGTTCATGTGCTTAAGAACCTTCTTTGAGAAATGCTCTGGAGCTATCTTCAGGCAGCCGCTGATGTGGTGCTCGGAAAGTTCCCTTACATACTCCTCGCTCTCAACCGCCAAGTCATATCGTATCCCTGAGCGAACAAAAATCTTCTTTATTCCCTTAATCTTTCTTGCTTCCCTCAGGAGATGAAGCAGCTTTGAATGGCTCCTGTCAAGGCTCCTGCAGCCAATGCATTTCCCTGAGTCGCATTTTGCACACTCCATGCCATACATGTTTGCACTTGGTCCACCCAGATCATCAATATATCCTTTAAAATCCCTGTGCTGCGTGATTCTTTTTATCTCATCTAGGATTGATTTCTCGCTTCTCGAAATGATCCTGTCACCCTGATGCAAAGCGATTGAGCAGAAGCTGCAATTACCAAAACAACCGCGGTGGGTAACAACACTGAACTGCGCCATCTTGAACTCAGGAAAATGTTTTGGAACATTCCTTGAATAGCGCAATCCATATATATAATCGAGCTCTTCTGTCGTGTAGTTATGCGTTCTGTATTGAAGAACAAAACGGTTGTCAAACTTCTGCGCAAGGTTTTTTTTGTTTGAAAACATAACCTGCATATTACAGAAGGCTTTTTTGCTTTTTGAAACCTCGTCGAAAGACGGCAGCAGAATAAATCCTTTTGGAACCTCTTTCGCAATGAGGCATGTCCCCTGAACGCCTTCAACTGACTTCCCTTCATTCATTCGTTTGGCAATTTCAATTATTTGATACTCCCCGCCACCATATACAAGAATGTCTGCTCTCGAATCGAGTATTATGCTCTTTCTAAGATTATTGTCCCAATAGTCATAATGCGTGAATCGTCTTAATGATGCCTCGACACCGCCCAGAACAATCTTGCTTCCCTTGAATAACTGCCGCAACTTATTACAGTAAACAAGAACCGCCCTGTCAGGGATTCCTGAATCATATGGATTATTTTTATCTTCCTTTCTTGGTTTCTTCAACGGCGTATAATTCAGAAGCATTGAATCAATTGAGCCTGATGTAACACCGAAAAAAAGCCTTGGCTTTCCGAGCTTTAGAAAATCCCTATCTGTCTTCCAGTCCGGCTTTTCAATCACACCGACAGAAAAACCCTTGTCCTCCAGAACCCTCACAATCACTCCAACACTCGACGAAGGATGGTCTGCATAATACTCTCCACTGACGACAATGATGTCATGCTGCTTCATCATAGCAGAATAAGAATTAAGGTTTAAATAGGTTGCGATGAAAACTTATTGAACAATTTTTAGAAAAGACATGAGGGGCAATGAGCCCGCCGTGATTCGAACACGGGACCACTCGATATCTGAAAAGATTCTTTATCAGTCGAGCACTCCACCAGACTAAGCTACGGGCTCGTTGCTATGAGAAAACAGGGGTTGATTTATAAATATTATGCTGAATAAATCATATTTCAAACTTTTTCTTCAACTCTACCAGCTTTGCAGCAGTCTTCTCCCTGCCAACCTTGCATCCATCGACAGGCTGCTCTCCCTTGAGGAAGGCTTTTGCAAACGCCTCGCAACTAGGGCTGCCGCATGCTCCGCAGTTAACCCCGGGAAGAGCAGAGAGGACTTCAACAAGCCTTACATCGCCTGAGAACTTTGCCTTCAATTCTGTGAGCTTTTCAGCCACCTTCTTGCCTCCTGCCTTGCATCCGTCAACAGGAACTTCCCCCTTGAGAAATTTCCCTGCAAAATCTTCGCAGCTTGCACAGCCGCATGCTCCGCAGTTAACTCCAGGCAATGCTGCAACAACATCTGCCAACCCGTCATCCTTTTTTATCTCGAATTTTTTTGAGAAATAGCTGAGGACTATTGCAAAGAAGAACCCTAGCAAACCCATTACAACAGTCGCCAGAATTACCCGGTTCATATTATTCCTCCGAAGCCGGAAAATGCCAGTGCAAGCAATCCCGTTATTATCAGGGCGATGGGAACTCCCTTGAGACAACGTGGAACAGGGCTTTGTTCCATTCTCTCCCTTATTCCCGACATCAATATCAGCGCAAGTGCAAAGCCGATTCCTGCTCCCAGTGAGTTGACAACAGCCTCGAGAAAATTATACTGCTCCATCACATTGACTATTGCCACTGCAAGGATTATGCAGTTTGTTGTAATCAAAGCGAGATATATTCCAAAAGCATCAAAAAGTTTTTTGTTTGTCTTCTGTATGATCATCTCGAGAAGCTGGACAGATGCTGCGATAACCAGTATGAACGTTGCCTGCTGCATAAAGACAATCTTTAATGGTTCTAGCAGAAGATGATAGACTGTCCATGTCACTGCACCTGCAAACACTATGACAAAGGTCACAGCAGCACCCATACCTAACGCGGTGTTTGTTCTCTTTGAAACACCAAAGAAAGGGCAGATTCCAAGAAATTTTGTGAAGACGTAATTGTTCACAAGGGCTGCACCGAGAAATACAACAAGAAGATTCATGCTGAATCACCACTTGTTTTTTTCCTTGAGATGATATTTATTAATGCAATAATCAGGCCAAGGGTTATAAAGGCTCCTGCAGGCTGTATCATTATCGACATTGGCTGGTATGAAGCAGGCATTGCCTTTATTCCAAGCCATGTCCCGAAGCCAAGAATCTCTCTCACCGAGCTTATTATTACAAGAGCAAGGGTGAATCCAATGCCCATTCCAAGCGCGTCCATAAAAGACTTGAAAACAGGCATCTTTGATGCAAATGCCTCTATTCTTGCAAGTATAAGGCAGTTTACAACAATCAACGGCAGATATAATCCAAGAACCCTGTGGGTGTCAGGATAATATGCGGCGATATAATAGTCTGCAACTGTGACAAAAGTTGCAATTATGACGACAAACACAGGTATCCTTACCTTGTGCGGAACAATATTCTTAATCAATGAAACAACCAGGCCGGAGAGCACAAGGACGAATGTTGTTGCAAGTCCCATCATGATTCCGTTGAAAACCATGTTTGTTATTGCAAGAGGGGCGCACATACCTATAAGCATCCTGAATGTCGGATTTTCTTTCCACAGCCCCTTAATCAACTCAATTGTTGCCTGCTTCATCTTCATACCTTGTTGCATATTCTTTTACTGCCTTGATCACACTGCTCGAGGAGATTGTTGCTCCTGAGATTGTATCAACATCAAAGGTTTTCAAGTCCTTGTTCTTGAACCTGTCCTTGAAGTCAGATTCAGCTATCCTTGAGCCGACTCCAGGTGTCTCACTCTGGCTGATCATCTCTATTCCAAGAACTGTGTCCTGTCTCAATGTAACGAAAATCCTCAGGTAGCCGTTGTAGCCAGGATAATCAATCACCAGAGCATCCCCGAGCTTGTTTTTTTCATTGTCATAGACTGCAAATGATTGATAGACGCCTACGTTGTTCTCATACAAGGAGGTTTTCTTTTCTTCAAGTGTTACCTGCTGATTGAACAGCAATGATGCTTTCTCAAGCAATGCTCCGCTCTTATTCTGAGCTATTCTTTCATATGTTGAATCGTAAACATATGACAATACAAAAGCTGAAAGTATACAAGTTGCAGTGAGCACGATAATCATCCTTGCGGTTTCTTTCATGTCCCGAACCTCTTCGGCCTGATGAACCTGTCAATCAACGGAACAAATGCATTCATTATAAGTATTGAGTACATGACTCCTTCAGGCATTCCTGCAAACAACCTCATCACTATCGTAAGTATTCCGCAGCAGACTGCAAAAATCCATCTTCCGTTTCTTGTTAACGGGCTTGTCACGTAATCTGTTGCCATGAAAAAAGCACCGAGGAATAAGCCGCCTGCAAGGAGATAGAACAAAGGGTCCTTGCCAAGAGCAAATGCTCCCAATGCAACTGTTCCAATATATCCCAGAGGAATCCTCCAGTCAATGATTTCAGTTATTATCATGAACAATCCGCCAATAAGAAGCAGAAAGGCAGAAACCTCCCCTATCGTTCCGCCAGTATTGCCGAAAAACAGGCTCGAATGAATCATTGGATATTTATCAAGAAGCACTGCGTGCCCCTGAATCTTCTCTATGCCGAGAGGGGTTGCGCTCGTTACCGCATCATAGCTGTGAAGCCAGGCTGGTGAGCCAAACGGCACTGGAGCCACCCAGCTGTTCATAATAATAGGCCATGCTGCAATCAAGAAGGCCCTTCCGACAAGAGCAGGGTTAAAGATGTTGTGACCGAGGCCTCCAAAAGCGTGCTTTGCTATTGCTATCGCAACAAAAGAACCAACTGCAGGAATCCACATCGGAACTCTTGGAGACATGCACAACCCAAGAAGCAAACCGGTCAATGCGGCACTGCCGTCAGCTATTGTGATTCGTTCCTTCTTCAATTTGTTTATGACTAGTTCTGTGATGACTGCAACCAATACTGAAACAAGTATTATGAAAAAGCTGTTAAGGCCAAAGTTATATATGCCAAAAAATGCAGCAGGAAGCAATGATAAAACCACAATCCACATTATAATTGCGGTCTTTCTTCTTGCATGTATGTGTGGCGAAGTTACTTTTTGCATCTTTTCTTTCCTTCCTTTATGTATTCTACGAGCGGGATGTTTGCTGGACAGACATAAGTGCATGCGCCGCATTCAAAGCAATCTACAATATTCAATGACTTTAGCTCAGAGTATTTTTTTGCCCTCGAATAGTCTGCAAAAAGCTTCGGCATTAATTTCATCGGACAGACATTTATGCACTCTGCACATCTTATGCACGGCTGCTCCTCAATCTCCTCAACCATTTTATCATTCATCACCGTAATTCCTGAACTGCCCTTCAGCACAACGTCATCCTCATCGATGCAAATGCCCATCATCGGGCCACCGTTCAGGATTCTTGCTGACTTTCCTTTATAGCCGCCACATTGCCTGATAATGTCCTTTACAGGGGTGCCAATTCTTACGAGAAGGTTCTTTGGCTCGTTTACTGCACCTGAGACAGTAACTATGCGCTCCACCGAGGGCTTTTTCTCTTTTACTGCCTGCTGTATCGCATAGATTGTTCCGACGTTGCAGACAACCACTCCTGCATCAAACGGAAGCCTTTCAGGAGGGACTTCTCTCCTTAATGCTGCCTTGATCAATGTTTTTTCCGCGCCCTGTGGGTATTTTGTTTTTAAGATTTTAACCTCGACATCCTTGAATCCCTCTGCCACGTCCTTCTTATTATCCTCAATAGCAATCATTGTTTTTTTCACGCCTAAAATCCCCTTTACAATCCTTATCCCTTCCATTATCTCTTTTGGTTTTTCAAGCATCAGCCTGTAATCGCATGTCAGATATGGCTCGCACTCTGCTCCATTGACAAGGAGAGTGTCTACTTTTTTTCCTTCAGGAATGCAGAGCTTTACATGGGTTGGAAACATTGCTCCCCCCATGCCGACAATTCCAGCATCTTTTATCATTTCCAACGGCTGCTTTTCTTCCAGCAGCTGCCATTCGTCGCCACCATGATGCTCGATTGTAATTGCCGGAACATTACCGCAGACATTTGTTTCAATTTCTTTAATTTCAGCCACCCTTCCCGTAATAGAAGAATGGATATTTGCACCTAAGCCATCAACCGTTGCGATTAATTGTCCTGTCTTCACATGGTCTCCAATATTCACAGTTGGCTTCGCAACACAGCCGGCATGCTGCTTAAGAAGAATTGTGACCTTTTTAGGCATTTCTGCCGTTTGAATTTCTTTATTTGCGGCAAGTTCTTTTTTTCCATCAGGATGGATGCCGCCCCTGAAGCCGGACATGAAAAGTCGGCAATGGAAGTAGTATTTAAATCTTATGAGAATTTATTTATATTAGTTGATGTTTCTCAGAAGCATGAAATCAAAAATCCTCTTTTTGCTATTCGCTTTCTTTCTTGTTACCGGCTGCTCTGACATCCAGAAATACTCTGAATCGAGGTTTCTGATGGGAACAGAGGTTGCCATCACTGCTTATTGCGAGTTTGACTGCAGAGACGCAATAAATGCTTCATTTGATGAGATATCACGAATTGAGTATATGATGAGCATCTACAATCCTACAAGCGAGGTTTCAGTGCTTAATTCAAACGGCTATCTAAGAAATCCTTCAAGGGAACTTCTTTACCTGGTGAGGAAGTCAATGCAGTATTCTGCAATAAGTGACGGAGCTTTTGACATCACTGTCCAGCCTCTGCTTGACAGATGGAGTACTGCAACAAATGAAAGCATTCCAACGAGAGAGGAAATCAGCAGGATTGTGGCAGAGAGGGTTGGTTATCAATACATCAGAATAGATGAAAGGGAGATAAGATTTGCGAGAAGAGGGATGAAGATAACCCTAGGAGCGATTGCAAAAGGTTATGCCATTGACAGGGCAGTTGGTTTACTGAAGGAAAAAGGAGTAAAAACTGGAATGGTCAATGCTGGAGGGGACTTATATGCCTTCGGAGAAAAGGAGTGGAAGGTTGCGCTCCAGGACCCCCGCAAAAAGAATGATTTTATAACAGTCATAAATGTGAAGAACAAAGCAGTGACTACAAGCGGAGATTATGAGAGATATTTTGTTGAGAAACAGGCACATCACCTCATGGATCCAAGAACCGGACAGTCTGCAACAGAGCTTATTTCTTCGACAATAGTTGCAGACACTGCAACAGACGCTGACGCGCTTGCAACAACCGTTTTTGTAATGGGGGTTGCAGGAATGAATCTAGTCGAGAATTTTGATAATGTCGAGGGATTGTTAATAACAAATGACAAGATAATAATCAAGAGTTCTGGGTGGGGGGAGTAGATTACCTGCACTCGCAGTTGCATCTGTTGCATTCAGTTTCCATCATTACAAATGTGGATTTAATTTTTTTGAGATTGCTTGATATGCACTTGTTGTAACATTGGACATCACATTCTTCCTCGTCGTTGATTGTGTGAATCAGATTAATGCCGCCCGGAATAACGCCACAAACATCATCCAGCTTGAAATACTTCTCTTTCCTGAAAGGGTTTATTTTGCTAAAGTCAACATACAATATCATTATGACAACAACTAATATTGCAAGAATAATCAAAAGCTTCAAATCCCATATCCTTTTTGCAATGCTGTCTTTGCTTTTCATCCAATAGTAAGATAACCTTATTGTTTATAAAGATTTGTTTTATCTGCATGTTTTCCTGTCAATGGAACAAATCTGAAGAAGCCCAGACTCTGCTCTTCAAGAGTGCCGTCTTTCTGCTTTATTGCTTTAATCATCATCTGATCAAAGCCGTGGTTTACAGGAGCGATAATTATCCCTTCTGTTTTTAGTTGCTCTGACAACGGCACAGGTATTTTTGGGCAGGCAGCAGTTACAATGATTCTGTCGTAGGGAGCTTTCTTTTCATAGCCATTGCCGCCATCGGTGTTGATTACAGTGACATTTTTTATCCTTGCATTTTTCAAATTGTTCTTTGCGAAATCTGCAAGTTCCTTTATTATTTCAAGGGAATAAACGTGCCCTTCTTCTCCAACCGCTTTTGAAAGTATTGCTGCCTGGTAGCCTGAGCCTGCCCCAATCTCTAGGATTTTATTTCCAGGCCTTGGCTCCAATGCCTGCGTCATAAGTATAACTGTGCTTGGCTGGGAGATTGTCTGTTCAGCCAAAATAGGCAAGGGATAATCGCCATAGACCTCGCTCAGGTATGAACTAAGAACAAAGTCCTCCCTCTGAACCTGAGAAAACGCAGTAAGTATGCTCTCATCAATGCCCTGCCTTCTCCATTCATCGATCAGGAACTGCTTTTGGGGGTGCATAGAATCATAGATTATTCGATGGTTAATAAATATATCCTGAACCTGCCATCTTCTAACTTCCATTCAAAAACTTTATAAAGGGTAATCAAACTCTGAGATTGAGTCGGGGCTATGGGGTAGTTTGGCTATCCTTTCTGGTTTGGGGCCAGAGGACCCCGGTTCAAAACAGTATGCACAAGGGGCATGCTGGGAATTTCCGGGTAGCCCCATATGTTCAAGGGAAATCAAGATGAAATCAAAAAGTGAGTTTTCAACAGGGAAAAGGTTTGGACCAAGATACGGCGGCAGTTTAAAGAATGTTTTTGCCGGGATAGAGAAGCAGCAGAGAAGCAAGCAGCTTTGCCAGTACTGCAGGAACACACAGGTAAAGAGGATTGCAGCAGGGATATGGGAGTGCAGGAAATGCAAAGCAAAGTTTACAGGAAGAGCATATACATCAAAGCTTGAGCCGATACTAACAGAAGAAGAACAAACCGAAAAATAGATAAATCAATGATGATCCGGAAGAAAAATGGCAAGCCACAAATGCTTCAACTGCAACAAGAATGTTGACGAGTCTTTCTTGAGGAAGAGGATAAGATGCCCGTACTGCGGAAGCAAGATTCTCTTCAAGGAAAGGGTGACCGTCACAAAAGTAAAGGCAATATGAGATTCAGGCTAAAACTCGAGATAGATGACAAAAAAGAGCTTTACGAATCAATTATGCCTGAATTCAGGGGCAGGAAAAAGGACAGGTCAACTGCAAAGCTCGAATACAAGGACAGAAAGTTAATTGCAGTTATTGAAGCTGATGATGCAGTTGCGTTGCAGTCAACATTCAACTCGATAATCAACATGACGAGGGTTCATGAGGGGGCAAAGAAAAAATGAGTTCTGGTGAAACAGAGAGGAAAATACAGCAGCTTCAGCTTATTGAGCAGAATGTCCAGAACCTTTTGGTACAGAAGCAGACATTCCAGGCGCAGATGATTGAGATTGACTCTGCGCTCGAGCAGCTCAAAGGAAAAAGCCATGCTTACAGGATTATTGGCAACATCATGGTCAATTCTGATGCAAAGTCGCTTAGTGATGATCTTGACCAGAAAAAGAAACTGGTCGAGATAAGAATAAAGAACTTTGAGAAGCAGGAAGAGCAGCTAAAGGAAAAGGCAAAAAAGCTCCAGTCAGATGTTCTGAAGGAAATGAAGGAAAAATGAAAAATGACAAGGAAATTAATGAGATAGTCGAAGCGTTAAATTTGCTGGTTGATGACCCCGGTGTTCCAAAGAATGTAAAAACCAGTGTTTCAAAGATTATTTTCATCCTTGGCGAGAATGTTGACCTGAGCATAAAGGTCAACAAGGCCCTGCACGAGCTTGACGAAGTCAGCAATGACACAAACCTGCAGCCGTTCACAAGAACCCAGATATGGAACATTGTCAGCATGCTTGAAAAGATGTAAGCTATATGACCCTGAATTTCTTCCTTATAAAAAGGCTGTTTGGGATAAAAACTGTGTCTCCTTGATTTGTCTGCATTTTTGTCTCGAATATGCTTATCTTCTTTATTTCGCCCTCAATGCCATATACTTTCACCCTGTCTCTGACCAAGAATGATCTGTTTCTTTTAATCCTCATCCAAGCAATAAGATTCGGGACAAAGTCTTTCATCCCAAGAATAATCGATATCAATATTAGCGAGAGCAGAATGACAAGCAGAATTTTTCCAACAACCAATGCCAGATTCAGATAATCCAGTGCCATGATTATTCCAATAAGGCCAATGAAATAAGCAACAGTTTTGCTTATTCCCTGCTCAAGATGAACAGTCATCTTAGTTGTCCTGTGGAACGTTTTATTTACCTCAAAACTCTTAAGTATTTTCTCTATTAACTTTCCCAAAAGCCTGCCTGTGATAAAGCTCACAAGAAGAATAAGCAAGGCTACCACTATTTTCATCATCATCGGCCTGAACATTGAATCCAGGAAAGCGCTTATTTTTGTTATCGATGTTGATTCCATTTTATTAAGTAAAAAGCGGACCTGCGAGGACTTCCACTCCTTACGTCGTGCCAGTCCTTTCCGCACGGCGTAAGAGATTCGAACCCCGGTCAGCCGGTATCTTCCAAAAGGTTAGACCGAAGCCGGCCGCACTATTTGCCTGAACAAGGTCTCCAGGCTATGCTACAGGTCCACTTAACAATTAGAGAATATATAGCTTAATATTTAAAACTATTGCTATTTCTTCTTCAATAATATCTCTATTATTGAAACTCTTACCTGTCGCCCTTCCTTGTTCTGAAATTCCTCTGAGTCAATCCTTATGTTGGCTATCTCGACCTGATCGCTCAGGAACCTCTTCGAGGCAACCTCTGCAACATCCACTGCCCTCGAGATAAACTTGCCTCTCGCCTTCACAATCACTTCGTCTGCATTCTTAGTCGTGAACTGCATCACTACACCAGTAACGTAGTTCATAAATGGCTTGCCACCAATAAAGATGGAGTTGTCGTTTGCCATTTCAATGCACCCCCCATTGCACTGCTATGTCAATAATTACCACTGAGTTAGGAAAGGGAAAGAATCTGGATTTATAAAGCTAACTGTTTTTTGGGTTAAGTCAACTTGAGTGTCTTGAAGTCAGCTAAGTGTTCTGCTTGGCTACCGTCGCACCTTCTGGTGCTGGTCGGGTTTTCTTGGCACCCCCATACTTGCGTATTATTACTTGCAATCTCTGTCTAGGCATATCGAGCTTTTTTGCTGCAAGTGTTTTATTACCATGGCATTCATTAATCGTTTTAAGAATTAACAGATAAGTCTCATATTTTTGTTTTTGACGTAGATCTTTCAAAGTTTGAATCTGGTGGTCTTTGTGAGAAGGGCCTTCCTGTAAATAGGGTTTTACTGTCAATATCTCCTCGACAGTTATTTGGCTTCCAGGGCTATTAGATGAATGGTATGCGAGAGTCGCCTGAACTACATTACTAAGCTCCCTGACATTCCCTGGCCATTGACAGCTCTCTAAGAAAGTCATTGCGTCCTTATCAAAAGAATCTTCCTCAATTTCTGGTCCTGCATCTAAATCGATGCCGTTTGTTTTTTGTCCATCGTAGTATGATTGTGTAAAGCGATGCACCAAACCAGATATATCATCTGGCCGCTCTCTCAGAGAAGGAACATGTATTTGCAAAACAGCAATTCTGTGGTAGAGGTCATTTCTGAATTTTCCTTTCTCAATCTCATGAAGGAGATCCTTGTTTGTTGCTGATATCAGCCTAACATCACTTTTCTGCTCGATCTGACCACCAACTCTTGTGTATTCTCCTGATTCGACGACCCTAAGAACTTTTGCCTGATTATAGAGTGCCATATCGCCTATTTCATCGAGCAAAAGTACGCCTCTATCGGCCTGCTCATATGCCCCCTTCCTATTTCTGTATGCTCCTGTAAATGCCCCTCTCTCATGACCAAACAACTCGCTCTCAAACAATGTATCGGTAATTGCTGAGCAATTGAGCGCAACAAACGGATTAGATTTTCTGCTGCTGAGATTATGAATCGCCCTTGCCACAAGTTCTTTTCCAACGCCGCTTTCGCCTGTAATCAATACATTCAACTTGTTTCTTGCAGCTACATCGATCTGCCTGTAAACTTCCTGCATGGCAGTGCTGTTTCCAATCATAGCGTACTTGCCAGAGGCATAGTCTTGACTCATTTTGACTGCTCTCTCATAAACATCCAGAACCTCTTTTCATCCTGTAAATCTGCTGCCATTTATAAATTTAAGCCCACTTTTGAAAAGATTTAAATAGTATTTATATGCTATAACAAGAAAGCGGTTAAAAATCAAGATGATAAAAGAGGTGTGGTGAATGAAAGCGTTGAAATTCTTAGTAGCGGTTATAGGGTTGATTGTTTTGTCGACAGTTGTCTTTGCAACAAACTGCGGCGACTACAAGACTGAATTGACATGCACTGCAGCTAACTGCAAGTGGAGAACTGACCCGTTTGGAGGCAGTTGGTGCGAGGAGTTAGATTGTTGGTCATTCTGGAACTCTGATGAATGCAATGCAGCCAATGTCACATATGGCCTTGCATGTTACTGGAAACAAAGCTCGATGCAAATGGGCTGGTGCAATGAAATAAGCTGCTGGATGTTTGAGGGAAACCAGACTGCATGCACGGATGTTGCTCCAAACTATGGCCTTAACTGCGAATGGGAAGCAAATGTGTGCTCTGGCCCGCCGCAATGTACTGACCCAAAAATAATCAATAACCAAACTGCCTGCAACCAGACAACTGTGTGTAAATGGGGATCATGCAATGAAAAAGGATGCTGGGCTTATTCCGATTCATCATCCTGCAACGCTGATTCGAGATGCAGCTGGAACTCCAACTGCAACTGCTGCAATGAAGTCGGCTGCTGGGACCTGAAGCACAACACGCAAGCAGCATGCAACAACCAATCAGATTTACTAAACTGCATATGGAACAGCCAATACAATTACTGCGAGGAACTTGGATGCTGGAAGTTCAACCAAAACCAGACTGGATGCCTTGATTCAGATGCGCACCCCGGTGTTACCTGCACATACAATTCTGACGGAGGATGGTGCAATGATCTTGGCTGCCCCCAGTACAATACCCAGAGCGAGTGTGCCGGAAAAACTGGATATAAAGGAAAGAACTGCTCATGGTTCATTGAAACTGGCTCGAGCGGCTGGTGCGAGAAAAGGGGTTGCTGGAATTTTGACAACATGAGCATGAACGGTCTTGGAAATGAAAGCCATTGTGAGAATTATTCCCAGAATTTTGGACTCAATTGCATATGGGAGGAGAACCCCTGGTGCCCGATGGGAGGATGCTGCTACCAGAATGTTTCTGCCCTGAGCTGCACTGACATTACTGACCAGAAGAGGTGCGTTGACACGATGTACTGCTTCTGGGACTTCCAGGATGTCCAATGTGAAGAACCACAGGGAGGAGACATGGGCGGCGCAATAGGAGGAGACTTCAAGGCTCCTGACTGCTCAATCTTCAGCACGAATGAAACAATATGTAACAGAACAATTGGCTGCGGCTACAATGGTGCACAAGCCAGATGCAATACTTTGAATCCCTCAATCTATGATAAAGGATTAAACTGCAGCCTGATAAACGATTCAAGCTACTGCGGGAAGATTCCCTTCCTGCCTCACTGCTGTGAATGGATGGGTTCAAGCTGTGTCGAGAACAAGATGACAAAAGCTTGCTGGGACAATATGGATGACCCTCCTACTGGAGCGATGTATTGCGAAGACTATAACGCTTACACCTCCAAAACACTTTGTAATCAGATTGCGAATTATCCCTGGTTTATGCCTTGCGCATGGAATAACGCGACAAGTCGGTGCGGATTTAATGCAGGAACATTCTTTAAGGAGGGCCAACAGAGGGATATTGATTTAGTTGATAACAAGGAAGTTTGCGAGAAAGGAATGGGCGGCATATGGACAACTGAAAGCTACTGCGGTTCAGGAGAATATGCAAACATCTCTATCTCTATTGGAAGATGCGCTGCAAAGCTCGGAACTCAGAGTGGTAATTGTGACACTGCCTGCTTTAATTGCAACTACAAAAATGACGGAACAAACCATTCCAGCTTAGCCGCGGCAAAAAAAGCATGTGCGGATTCTAAGGTTGGCTTTTGTGAGTTTAGAGAAAAGAGCAGCGCTCCTAACGGATATGGGTTTTGTGAGCCTTCTTCAGCATTCAAGTCAGGAGCCATGTCGCAATGCGATTCTGCAAACTGTGAATCGTGCAACCAATATAATTCAGAAAATGCAAGAACAAAATGTCTTGAAGTGAACTGCCAGTGGACTATTGACCCATTGGATCCCACTAAAGGATTCTGCCATTCTGCAAACTCAATGACGTGTTTTGATAAATGCTCTGAATGCAAGGATAAGGAAACCTGCACGACAAAAGGAAGAGGACAACAGGGTGCTTGCTCATGGGATGACAATGGTGGCTATTGCAAGAATCCATCATCAGGCGGGGATAGCGGAACAGAAGAGATATGCTTCAACGGCATTGATGATGATGGCGATGGAAATGTAGACTGTGCTGACAATGGCTGCTTCTCTGACTCATTTTGCGGAGGAGATTTCCTAGCGAACTGCTTTATCTACAATAACAACGAAACATGCAGCAACGATACAAGCTGCGCATGGATGACTGACAGTTATGGCGGATGGTGTGACATGAAGGCTGCACAATGTTGGATGAATGATGGGGATGAAGAAGGATGCAATGCGATGACAGACACATGTGCTTGGCACGAGGACTTGTTCGGCGGCGGCATATGCGATATAAACAAAAGCATCATGGATGTCTGTCAGCAGCTACAAAATGAAACTGTCTGTAACAGCCAAAACGAAATCTGCAAATGGTTCCCGGATATGTGGTGCCTTGAACACCCCGAGGACAGCTGGTGCGCGCAACAGCTTGCACAGAACAAGACTCCTGGGTGGTGTGGCCACAAGTACAATGTATGCTTCAACAACATGTCGATGAGCCAAGACCAGCAGGCCTGCGAAGCAGCAGACACTACTGTCGGCGTGGATTGTGTCTGGAAATACGACCCTTTCATGGGCGGCGGACATTGTGAACCTCCATGCATGGGCTATCCTCCTGAAGCTTGCGTGCTTGATCCCCTATGTGAAATGAAGAC